>NZ_JADOUX010000002.1:0-332291 GCF_015751745.1 Cryobacterium sp. CAN_C2 | reverse complement strand
GCCTGCGGGCGGTGTGCGGATCGATCGGCCCGTACCCTTCCAATTCGGCCGGCTCGTCGCTTCGACCGAGCAGGGTCAGCACCGGAACGGTCACGTTCACGGTCGCGCCGACACCCGCGCCGAGACCGGTCTCGGTGACGCCGCAAGCGAGCAGGTCAACGGCGACATCCGCCCGCAACTGGGCGAGGGTGCGCGACTCGCCGGGGCCCTGCAGGCTGCGGGCGGTGTCGGTGACGCGGTGGTAGATGGCGAGGAGGTCCTCGCCGGCGGCGCGCATCCACAGCGTGGCCATACCGTCGTTGTCGGGGTAGAGCATGACCGTGCGGTCGGCCAGGCACCGGGCGCGGCGGGTGGTGATGCTGTCGGGGTGGAAGCGTTCGCGGATCTTACGGGCCTTGTCATCGAACTGGGCAGTCGTGAGCTTCTTCGCGTGTAGCAGCAGCACCGCTTCAAGGTCGGTGTGGACGGATGTCGGCACGGAGTCGAGCTGGTCGAGTAGCCTCCGCACATGGCGGAGGGAGATCTGCCCGCGACGGAGGGCGTCGAGGGTGAGCGGGCGGGATTCAACCAGCGCCCGGCTCTGCTGGATCAGGCCGGATGCGGTGCCGGAGGGGATACGCAGCGCGCACGCCATCTCGGCGATGAGCCCCTGCTGGGCGGCGAAGGTGGCATCCCAATCGTGCTCCCGGCCAGGACCGGCCAGGGGACGACCGGTCTCGGCGATACTCGACGTGTAGTTCCAGGCGTCGGCGAGAACCTCCGCCTTGCTCGCTTGCGCCCACGCGATGACCCTCTCGAGATACACCACACGATCAACAAACTGCGCCTGACGGCGCTGCAGCAAATTCCCGTCACCGGCCCAGTCGGCGGCAAGGCCAGCGGCAAGGCCAGCGGCAAGGCCAGCGGCAAGGCCAGCGGCAAGGCCAGCGGCAAGGCCAGCGGCAAGGCCAGCGGCCACGTCGTCCGCCGCGTCGTCGGCCGCGTCGTCAGGAAGGTCATCGGCGAACCCAGGACCCGCCTCTTCGCGGTCGGTGAGCCCCGAATACTGCGCGGCATCAGCCGCGAACTCAGCCGCAAACTCAGCCGCGAGATCAGCGGCGAGATCAGCCGCGTCGTGGTGCCTCCAGTCGGTTTCACACTGGGCCCAAAATGTTTCGAACTCGAGGCGTTCCGCGACCGACACTGGCGAGCATCCGTACGCCGCAACGAACGGATCGACGAAGCCCGGCTCGGGGGTGTCGCCGCTCTGGCTCATGGTTTCATTCTACCAAAACCATGAGCCAGAGTCGAGGGATTCTCAGGTAAATTGCTCTTTTTGGGTGCAGGTGTGTTCGGTAGATGGCCCTGGGAGTGGCGCGACCCGCGGCTCCCGAGCAGGCGCTCGTCGGCGTCATGGCCGATCGCGGCGACCGACACCGACGACGAGCACGACGAGGCTCTGCACGACACCGGCCAGCACGACCCAGCCGAAGCCGATCATGGTCCCCAGTCGACGGTGAGCGCATCTCGATTTCCGAGGACTTTGAGCAGCGTATCCGGTGCGTGGTGGTGGTGCGTGGTCGCGATGGTGTCCGCGTTTGTTTCCGCTCGCGTCTACGCTGACGCGGGCGCAGATGGTGCACTGGCGGTGCTTGCCTGTCTTGAGTCCATCACCCTCACGGGCGGCAATCACTCGCGAGTCATCTGCCCGCGACCGACCCACCGATCCATCGACCGGTACACGCCGAAGACCCGACCGGCGACGGCGTCCCACGCCGACAGGGGTAGCACGCCGCGCAGCACCTTGGACAGGTTCACCGTCCAGGGCAGCAGCAGCTGCGGCGTGCCGGCGAGCATCGCCCGCCAGACCCGGTCAACCACGTATTCCGGGGTCATCAGTGGGGTGAACAACGGCCCCCGGGCTCCCTCGAACATGCCGGTGTCGATGTAGCTCGGGCACACCGTCGTCACCTTGACGTAACCGTGCCCCTGCTGCACGAGTTCGAGCCGCAGCGAATCGCTCCAGCCGATCAGGGCCGCTTTCGAGGCGGCGTAGACGCTCATTCGCGGGTTACTGAGGGTGCCGGCGGCCGACGCGATGTTCACGATGCGTGACTCGCGGTATGCGCTCGCAATCATCGCAGGCAGAAACTCTCGGGTGATGTACATCGGCGCGAGCGCGTTGATCTGCATGGTCGGGCGGGTGTCGGCGCCGTTGTCGTGCTCCCAGAAATACTTGCCACGAATGATTCCGGCATTGTTGATGACAACATCGGGGTCACCGATCTCGGTGCGCACCCGCTGGGCGGTCTGCGCGATCGCGCCGAGATCGGCAATATCAACGACGTAGGGGGCGACCTGCGTGCGCCCGTTGGAGCGTTCATTAAGATTGGCGCTGGTCGCGGCGAGCGCGGCGCTATCCCGATCCCAAAGAATCACGGCTTTCGCCCCCTCTGCGACGCATCGCTCGGCATACAGCCGGCCCATACCCATGGCGGCTCCGGTAATCAATACGCGGGCTCCCGCGACGCTTCGACTCATACCCCCATCATTGCAACATGCGCGCCCCAACGGGTACACGCACGGCGGTCTACGCTCACAACCATGACCTTCCAGACTCTCGCTGTCATCTCGGTGGTGGCGATGCTTGGCCCGCTTCTGGCGACGCCGCCGCGCTGGAACATTCCCGTCGTGATCGGCCAGCTCGTGGCTGGCATTCTAGTCGGCCGGGCCGGCCTGGGCCTGGTTGACTCGACCGATCCCACGCTGACACTGCTAGCGGATGTCGGCTTCGCGTTGATGATGTTCGTGGCCGGCACGCACGTGCCCATGCGCAGCACCGCCATACGGGCGGCCCTGGCGACCGGCCTGTCCCGGGCAGCCGTTGTCGTGATCTCGGCGGCCGGGCTCGGCATCGCCATCGCCCTGTTCTTTGGCACCCAGCACGCCCCGCTCTACATCGTGCTGCTCGCCTCGTCATCGGCCGCGCTCGTGCTGCCGATCCTCGGCTCGTTGCGGTTGCGCGGGCGCGGCGCGCTCGAGCTGACCGCGCAGGTGGCCATCGCCGACATTGCCGCCATTGTCGCGTTGCCGCTCGCGATTGACCCGCCGAATGCCGGGCGGGCCGCGCTCGGTGCCGGCCTGATCGCCCTGCTCGCCGTGGCGCTGTATTTCGTGCTGAACCACCTCGAGCAGAGTGGCGCAAGGTCTCGGCTGCACCGGCTCTCGGAGCGGCGCAAGTTCGCCCTCGAACTGCGCCTTCAGCTGGCGATTCTGTTTGCCCTGTCGGCGGTCGCCGAGTTCGCCCACGTCTCGGTCATGCTCGCCGGATTCTCCTTCGGGCTGGCCGTCGCCGCGGTCGGGGAGCCGCGCCGCCTCGCTCGGCAGCTCTTCGCCCTCGCCGACGGATTTCTGGGGCCGTTGTTCTTCGTCTGGCTCGGCGCCTCGCTGAGTATCGCCGAGCTGTGGGCCAACCCGCAGATGATTCTGCTGGGCTTAGTGCTCGGAGCGGCAACCCTGCTGACGCACGCCACCACGCGGGTCCTCGGCCTGCCGATCTCGCTCGGCCTGCTCTCGGCCGCCCAGCTCGGCATTCCCATCGCGGCCGCGACCATCGGCACCCAACTCGGATTACTGTTGCCCGGCGAGGCGGCCGCGCTCATTCTGGGGGCACTGGTCACGATCGCGGTGACGGCGCTTGCGAGCGGGCGCGTGGCCGCGCAGGAGACATTCGGGCCGCAGTCCGCGAGTTGAACGCTAGAGGAACATCAGCGCAATGCCGATGATGCCGGCCACGACACCCAGGCCGAGCAGCACGAGTCCGGTCAGGCGCAGCCCCTTGCCGTCGAGGTCGGGGTCGTGGGTCCGGCAGCGATCGGGCGTCCGCCGGCGAAACCACAGCACGACGTCGCTGCCGGGGGCGAGCTGATGGGTCTCCTGCGTGGCCGCCGGGCATTCATGAACGTCGCCGAGGTCGTCGAACCAGCGGATGACCGTGCCGGTTGCGGAGGCCGCGATCACGGCATCCGTTTTCACCCAGTGGCCACTGATGCCACGCACGGCCAGGCCGATGACAAAGAGGATGCCGCCGATGATCAAGCCGACAAGCGTGAGAATCTCGCTGAGGATGCCGACGAAGGAGTGCAGATCCACGGTGCCCCTCATGCTCTGTCTCGGCGGCCCGGCGAGTGCGGCCCTCTAGCTCGATCGTATCGTCCGGCTCCGGTTGAGGCTTCCCCCGTAGGCTGATCGCATGAGATTTGGACTATTCGTTCCCCAAGGATGGCGTCACGATCTAGTCGGTATTGACCCCGCCGAGCAGTGGGCCGCGATGAGCGGTCTCGCCGCCCACGCGGATGCCGGCCGTTGGGAGTCGATCTGGGTTTACGACCACTTTCACACCGTGCCGGTACCGAGCGAGCCGGCCACCCACGAGGCGTGGTCGCTGATTTCATCCTTCGCAGCCACCACGACCCGGGTGCGCCTTGGCCAGATGTGCACCTGCATGAGCTACCGCAACCCGGGCTACCTGGCCAAGGTCGCCACAACGGCCGACATCATCTCGGGCGGGCGCATCGAGATGGGCATCGGCGCCGGCTGGTACGAACACGAGTGGCGGGCCTATGGCCACGGGTTTCCCCGAGCGGGCGAGCGCCTCGCCCGCCTCGACGAGGACGTTCAAATCATGAAGCAGGCCTGGCGCGCGGGCACCGCCACCCTCGACGGGATGCATTATCAAATGCACGCATGGTGCCATTTTTCGGCCGCTCCCGTTGCAGCAGGGCGGCATCCCGATCTGGATCGCCGGGGGCGGCGAGAAATTCATGGCCGACTATCGCAGCGGCAGCGCCCAAGGGGTGGGCACCCCGAACAAGTCGTCGAACGCCTGACCGCGATGAAGAAGCGCGGCCTCGGCTATTCGATCCACTACTTTCCCGAGGCGGCCTACGACCGTTCCGGCATCGAGCTGTTCGAGCGCGAAGTTATTCCTGCCCTGAGCTAGCTGTCGCCGGATGGTCGAGCAAAGAAGATTGACGCTGGCAAATTACGGGGAACGATGCATACAGACAACGACGTGCCGGCCTGGTGGCGCGGCCTCGGCCTGCCCGGACTGGTAGACCTGCACACCCATTTCTTACCCGAGCGGATGCTGCGGCGCGTGTGGGCGCACTTCGACGAGATCGAGGCGTTGATCGGTCGGGAGTGGCCGATACAGTATCGCGACGACGAGAATGTGCGGCTGGCGACTATTCGTCGCCTCGGTGTGCGCCGCTTCACCGCGTTGTCCTATGCGCATCGCCCGGGGATGGCGGCATCCCTGACCGATTTCTCGCTCAATCTGGCCGCGGAGCACGCCGATTGCGTGCCGAGCGCCACGTTCTACCCGGAAGAGGGCGTGCTCGACCACGTGCAGTCCGCCCTCGACCGTGGCGCTCGGGTGTTCAAAGTTCACGCGCAGATCGGGGCGTTCGACCTCCGCGAACCCCTACTCGACCCGGTCTGGGGGCTGCTGGCCGACGCCGCGATCCCGGTGGTGATCCATGTCGGTAGCGGGCCGGTCGCACGGCCGGGAATCACCGGACCGGACAATCTTGCGGGAGTATTGGCAAGGCATCCGCTCCTGATGGCCGTCGTCGCTCACCTCGGCGCCCCGGAGTACGGCGAGTTTCTTGATCTCGCCGAGCGCTACCCCTGGGTGCATCTCGACACCACAATGGTGTTCACCGACTTTTTCGAGCAGCTTGCGCCGTTCGACCCCTCTCTGCTGCCACGGCTGGCCGATCTGCCCGACCGGGTGGTGTTGGGCAGCGACTTTCCCAACATCCCGTACCCGTACGCGCACCAGCTGGAGTCGCTCGAACGGCTGCGTGACAGGGAGCCGCGGCTTGACGACGACTGGCTGCGCGCGGTGTGCTGGTACAACGGTCTGCGCCTGATCGGCGAGTAGGGCATCTACCGTGAATCCGCGACCAAACGGCGATTCTCAGCGCTTAAACCCGGTTGGAGCCCTTATTCGTTGCGACAAATCGCAAGAAAACGCCGCGCACTGCCCGATATTCTGAAGGAACGCTTCGGCGTGCACGCCCGCCGCAACCGCGGCACTCACGAGAACGGGAGGTTCCCATGTCGATATCTGTTGAAAAAACACACGTAGCTAACGCTCTGGTCGGAGAGCCCGAGGTTCTCGAAGACGGCGGCACGACCCTCGCTCAGCATGCGTCCTGGCTGAGACTGAAGGCCGCGGCGACCACGCTGCAGGCCCTCCAGTCGCAAGACGGGTCGATTGCTGACGCCCAGCGGCACACGGAGGCCGCGGCATCCGTTTCGCTCATCACCACAGCGATCGTCGAGCTCACGCCGCAGTTCACGCACGATGCCGCGTATCTGGCGGCCGTGGTCCTGGACTTCGACCGCTGGGTGTCCGATGGATTCAGCGTGCCGGACTTCTACGATTCCCTGATGGCCTTTCAGCCGCAGCAACTCCGTGTGAACGGGCTGCGGCACCTGGTGGTGTTCCCGATGTACACCCAGAACGGCAGCGCCAATCGACTGGTCGAAGCCGTGCTGATCGAGGTCATCTGGCCGGAATTCATCGGCGAACTCGAAGCCGGCTATACGAACAAACTGTTCGTGCCGATTCGTTTTCTCGACTTCACCCCCGGCTACGACACCAACTCGGCCGTCTTGTTTCCCGAAACGGTCGCGATGCGCGAGATTCCGACGTTTACATGGGGGGCGATCTTCGCCGACCGCGAAGCCGCCCGTTTTCGTCGGGTGGTGCGCGCGGCCGCCCAGATCACCCGGCTTGAGCTGCCCAACGACGCGGCCCAGCTGCTCGACGACCAGCACCTGACCGAAGAGACCTTCGTGATGTGGGATCTCATTCACGACCGCACGCACATGCGAGGGGATCTGCCGTTCGATCCGTTCATGATCAAGCAGCGCATGCCGTACTTCCTCTATTCGCTCGAGGAGTTGCGCTGCGACCTGACCGCTTTTCGCGAGTCGGTCACGATCGAGCGCAGCGAACTGGCGAGCCCCGAGGCCCGCCGCCACGCCAAACTGGTGCAGTACACGGTCATCTTCGACCGTATCTTTCGGTTCGCGATAACCGGCAACCGGGTGCGCAACTATGACGGCCTCGGCGGTCAGCTGCTGTTCGCCTGGATGCACCAGCACAAAGTGCTGCACTGGACCGACACCCGGCTCACTTTTGATTGGGAAGCCGTGCCCGAGGTTGTCATTGCACTCGGAGCACAGATCGACGAGCTCTACTGGGCGTCGATCGACCGGCCCAAGAAGGCACACTGGCTCGCGGCCTACGAGATGATTGCGAAGACCCTCACGCCGAACCCGGCGTCGAGCTGGGCGCGTGGGCTGCCACTCGAGGTGCTCGCCGGAGCGCCCAAGGGCTACACAGACCAGGTTCTCGACGATGAGTTTCCGTTGTCGATGTTCTTCGAAGCGCTCGAGAAAAAGATGCGAGCGGTCATCGACTCGACGGCCGGCATCACCGGCAGCGCGGTCGACTAATGAGCGTCAGTCCGGCCGTCGCCGGCCGCACCGTGCTGATAGCCGGGGCGACCAGCACGGCCGGTCTGGCCGTCGCCTCATCGCTATCGGATGCCGGTGCGCGCGTCATCGCCGTCGGCTCCAACCTCGCCCGCCTCCAGTCGGTGCTCCAGGTCGCACCCGAAGCGGCGGTCTTCGAGTGCGACCTCGCCGACTTCGACGCGGTAACTGCTCTTGCGGCACAGGTATCGGCGTTGCACGGCCCCATTGACGGGCTGATTCATCTGGTGGGTGGATGGCGCGGCGGCGGCGGTCTCGCCGGCCAGACCGACGAGGACTGGGATTTTTTGCACGCGCACGTGATCTCCACGCTGCGCAACACGACCCGGGCATTCAACGCCGACCTGCTGGCCTCGTCGGCTGGGCGACTCGCAATCGTCTCGAGCGTCTCGGTCGACAACCCCACTGCGGGCGGTGCGAATTACGCCGCGGCGAAGTCCGCGGCCGAGACCTGGGTGCGCGCGATCGGGCACGGGTTTGCGAAAGCCGCCGTACCGGCCGCCGCAGTGATCTTCGTTGTGCGATCGCTCGCAGGGCTTGAAGGCGAGCTGGCTGGGCGTGTGGTGGGGCTGTGGACCGAGGCCGAGGCATCCGCTCATGACGCCCGAGTCGTGCTCGAGCCCGGTCCGGCAGATAATGCGGCCGGAGGCACGCCATCGCGTCGCACGCAGTAGTTGCTGGGGCCCGGCTGACAGGCCCGGCCACCACCACCGGTGAGGTCGGAGCAGGACAGGTATTGACCGGTGATGCGGGAACAAACCGGGACGCGGGAAGCACGTACACGTACCAGTGGAATCGTCTTGATGAGCCCAACACGACGGCTATCTCGATGGATGATCTCGTCGGCGCTGGAACGTCGGCGCTGGAACGTCGGCACAGCTGCCGTCGATCGCGCTAGCGTGAGACTACCGGCGACGAAGGGGCGGCAATGCTCGATATCAGGGGCGTCAACAAGCGCTACGGCATGAGGGAGGTGCTCACCGACGTGAGCTTCACCGTCGCCGACGGCCGCATGACCGGCTTCGTCGGCGCGAATGGCGCCGGCAAGACCACGACGATGCGCATCATTCTCGGTGTGCTCTCTCCCGATTCCGGCACCGTGCTCATCGACGGAGTGCCGGTAACCGCGAGCGACCGCCGCCGGTTCGGCTATATGCCCGAAGAGCGCGGCCTCTACCCAAAGATGAAGGTCGCCGAGCAGCTTGTGTACCTGGCCCGCCTGCATGGGCTGTCGCCGGCATCCGCTCGCCGCAACACCGCCGATCTGCTTGAGCGCCTCGGTCTCGGCGAGCGCGCCCGCGACACCGTCGAGTCCCTCTCGCTCGGCAATCAGCAGCGCGCCCAGATCGCCGCCGCACTCGTGCACGACCCCGAATTTCTCGTGCTCGACGAGCCGTTCTCCGGCCTCGACCCGCTCGCGGTGGAGGTTGTGATGAGCGTGCTCGCCGGCTTCGCGGCGCAGGGCGCACCCGTGCTGTTCTCCTCGCACCAGCTCGACATCGTCGAACGGCTCTGCGACGACCTCGTCATCATCGCCGACGGCGAGATCCGCGCGAACGGCTCCCGCGACGCCCTGCGCGAGCAGCACGGTAGCCCGCGCTTTGAGATTCGCACCGCCGGCGACACCGGCTGGATCCGCACGGTGCCCGGCATCACCGTCATAGACTTCGACGGCGACTTCGCTGTGTTCGAAGCTGAAACGGATACCGCCAGCCAGGACGTTCTGCACCGTGCGGTCGCGCTCGGCGCGGTACACACCTTCAGCCAGCAGAGGCCCACCCTCGCGACCATCTTCAAGGAGGTCACCTCGTGACCAACGCCACCCGCCCGGTGCACACCGCGCCCACCTTCGCCCAGGGCGTCTGGCTGATCTCCAACCGCGAGATTTCGGCACGACTGCGCAGTAGATCCTTTCTCATCGCCACCGGAATTCTGCTGCTCCTGTCCATGGCATCGGTCATCGTCGGCAGCATCGTCAGCCAGAACCCGAGCCTGACCAAGGTCGCGGTGGTGGGCACCGCCCTCGGCGTTGTCGAACAAACCGAAGCCTTCGACATCGTGGAGGCCGACACTGTCGCCGACGCCGAAGCGCTCGTGCGCGCCGGCACGGTCGATGCGGCCGTTGTGCCGTCGACGAATGCCGATTCCCGGCTCGGCATCACGGTGATCGCCCTGGATTCAGCGCCGCGCGAGGTGCTCGGCACGCTCAGTGTGAGCCCAGACCTGAAGATTCTCGACCCAGCCCAACAAGACGGCTTTCTCGCCTACCTCGTTGCCATCGGGTTCGGCATCATCTTTCTCATGTCGGCGACGACCTTCGGCGCGACGATCGCCCAGAGCGTGGTCGAAGAGAAGCAGACCCGCATCGTCGAGATTCTCATGTCGACCATCTCGGTGCGGGCTCTGCTCGCCGGCAAGGTGCTCGGCAACAGCCTGATGGCGTTCGGGCAGATCGTGTCCATCGGCCTGCTCGTGTCCATCGGCCTGGCGGTGACCGGTCAACGGGTGCTGCTGGCCGAAGTCGGCCCGGCCATCGTCTGGTTTGCCGTGTTCTTCGCCTTCGGATTTGTACTGCTCGCCGCACTCTACGCGGCCACGGCGTCGATGGTGTCCCGGCAGGAAGACGTGGGCTCGGCGACCTCGCCGGTGCTGTTCCTCGTGATGATCCCCTACTTTATGGTCGTCTTCTTCAACGACAACCCGTTCGTGCTGGCGATTATGTCGTACGTTCCGTTCTCGGCCCCGGTCGGCATGCCGGTGCGCATCTTCCTCGGCCAGGCCGAATGGTGGGAGCCCGTGCTTTCCCTGGTCGTGCTGGCCCTGTCGACAATGGTGGTGATTGTGATCGGGTCGCGCATCTACTCCAACGCGCTGCTGCGCATGGGCGCCCGCGTCTCGCTGCGCGAGGCCCTGCACCGCTGAGAGTTGCTCCTGCGCACGTCGGGCAGATGACCAGCCGAATGCGGGAGGATAGAGGCGTGACCCAACTCCATGATCTGACTTCTCGCGGTTTCGCCTCCGACAACTACTCCGGAATCCATCCGGAAATTCTGGAGGCCATGGCTGAGGCCAATGGCGCCCACCAGATCGCCTACGGCGAAGACGCCTACACGGCCCGCCTGCAGGAAGTCTTCGTCGAACAGTTCGGTGACGGCGTCGAAGCGTTCCCGGTGTTCAACGGTACCGGCGCCAACGTCACCGGCCTGCAGTCGATGCTGCCACGCTGGGGCGCCGTGATTTGCTCGGCCACCGCGCACATTCACAACGACGAGGGCGGCGCCCCCGAACACGTCGGCGGTTTCAAGCTGCTTCCGATAGCCACCCCCGACGGCAAACTCACCCCCGAACTCATCGACCAGGAGGCCTGGGGCTGGGGCGATGAGCACCGCGCCCAGCCGCTCGTCGTGGCCATCACGCAGACCACCGAGCTCGGCACCGCGTACACGGTCGACGAGGTGCGCGCCATCGCCGATCACGCCCACTCCAAGGGCATGACGCTGCACATGGACGGTGCCCGCATCAGCAACGCGGCCGCGAGCCTCGGGGTGCCGCTACGCGCGTTCACCCGGGATGCCGGCGTCGACGTGCTCAGCTTCGGCGGCACCAAGAACGGCATGATGCTCGGTGAGTGCATCGTGGTACTCAACCCGGCCGCATCCACTGGTTTGAAGTTTCTGCGCAAGTCGAACATGCAGCTCTCCAGCAAGATGCGTTTCGTTTCGGCGCAGCTCATCGCGCTGCTCGACGGCGACCTCTGGCTGCGGAACGCGACCCATTCCAACGCGATGGCCATCCGACTGCGCGGTGCGCTCGAGGGCGAACTCGCTCAAGGCACCATCAGGGGGCTGGCCTTCAGCCAGGCCACGCAGGCCAACGCCATTTTCGCCATCCTCCCCCCCGGCGTCGCCGACCGGTTGCGGGAGTCTTTTCGGTTCTACGATTGGGACGCCTCAAAGAACGAGGTGCGCTGGATGTGCGGCTTCGACACCACCGAAGACGACATCGATCAGTTCGTCGCCGCAATCACCCGAGAGTTGTCATGACCTTGAGGGATCAGCCGTGGCTGGCCTCCTACGCCCCCGGCGTTCCCGGCACGATCGCCGAAACCACCCAAACCCTCACCGACATGATGGAAACCTCGGCTGAGCAGTTTGCGCCGGCAATCGCCCTCGACTTCTTCGGCTCCACAACCACCTACGAGCAGCTCGGCGAGCAGATCTCCCGGGCCGCGAACGGACTGCGCAAGCTCGGCGTGAGCCCGGGCGACCGAGTGGCCCTCGTGCTGCCCAACTGCCCGCAGCACGTCGTCGCGTTCTATGCGGTGCTGCGCCTCGGCGCCATCGTGGTCGAGCACAACCCGCTCTACACGCCGCGGGAACTGCGCCACCAGTTCGAAGACCACGGCGCTCGTGTCGCGATCGTCTGGGACAAGGCCTACGAGGCCGTGCGTGCTTTTCCAAAAGACATGGGGGTGGCGGATGTCGTCACCGTTGACCTCACACGCGCGATGCCGCTCTCGAAACGGCTGGCCCTCAAGCTGCCGATCAAGAAGGCCCAGGAGGCTCGTGCAGCCCTGACCGGCGGGCCGGGAAAGGGTGCGATCACCTGGGAGTCGATCGTGGGAGCCCGGAAGCTGCACCCGTCACACCAACGCCCGCTACTGACCGACACCGCCGTGCTGCAATACACGAGCGGCACGACCGGCACCCCGAAGGGCGCGATTCTCAGCCACTACAACCTGCGCGCCAACGCTGCACAGGGCTCCGCCTGGGTTGCAGGCCTCCGACCAGGTGATGAAACGGTGTACGGCGTACTGCCCATGTTTCATGCCTACGGCCTCACCCTCTGCCTCACTTTCTCGATGAGCATCGGCGCCCGACTCGTGCTGTTTCCCAAGTTCGACGAGAAGCTCGTGCTCGATGCAACCAGGCACGCGCCACCCACCTTTCTGCCGGCGGTGCCGCCAATCTACGACCGCCTGGTCATGGCCGCGGCGAAGAAGAAGGTGAGCCTCGCGGGCATCCGCTTTGCCATCTCTGGCGCCATGAACTTGCCGGTGTTGATTGTGGAACGCTGGGAGAATGCCACCGGCGGACTGCTGGTCGAGGGCTATGGCATGACCGAGGCCTCACCGATCGTGGCCGGTAATCCGATCGGCCCGAGCCGTCGCCCCGGAACGGTCGGTGTGCCGTTTCCGAGCACCGACATTCGCGTGGTCGACCCGGAAGACCCGACGATCGAGCGCGGCTTCGAGGAGGAGGGCGAGCTGCTCGTAGCCGGCCCGCAGATCTTCTCGGGCTATTGGGACCGACCGACCGAGAGCGCCGCGGCGCTGCTACCCGGCGGATGGCTGCGCACCGGCGACATCGTGCGGGTCTCGGCCGATGGTTTCATCACCGTCGTCGACCGCATGAAAGAGCTCATCATCACCGGCGGTTTCAACGTGTCGCCCTCCGAGGTCGAAGAGGCGCTGCTCTCCCACCCCGACATTTCCGATGCGGCCGTAGTCGGGGTACCGAGCGCAAACGGTGGCGAAGACGTGGTCGCCGTCGTGGTACTCACCCCCGGCGCGGAACTAGACGTGAACGCGGTGCGCGAGTACTGCCGCACCCGATTGTCCGCCTACAAGGTGCCACGGCGCATCGTCGAGGTTGACGACCTGCCGCGCTCGTTGCTCGGCAAGGTGCTGCGCCGCGAAGTGCGCAATCGCCTCCAGGGCAAGTAGCTATCCGTGGTCGGGGCAGTAGCTGCTTAATTGCCTCTGATACCCCTCATCGGGAAAGCTAAAACCGCCGACGTTCGGGGCGTCGGTCGTAGGCTCGGGCGTCGGCTGGTCGTGCTCGCTGAGCGCTCCGCACAGCAGCATGGTCGCATTCAGTCCGTTCCCGCTCGTGGTGAGCAGCCCCGAACCCATCTCGCTCCCATTGCACGACACATCGAAGGCGACCTGAATCTGGTCGGTCTGAAAGCCCACGATCGTCGTTCCAACCAGCGGGACCGACGGTTTCGCCGCATCAAAATCAACGTGCGGATGGCCGAGATCGGTCATATCCGTCTGCCCCGTGTCCTCAAACTCCGACAGCAGAAAATTGATCCAGTCAGGAGCGAAATAGTCGCGCGACCGCAACTCGTCGCTCGTGAGGCTCGACGTATAAAGAAGTTCGGTATCGACCTTCGTCTCGGAGCCGTCCGCAGAAACCGTGATCTCCCGGTGGCCGAGTGCCGCGGGCTGAGCCTCCTGCATGCGCTGCCAGACCAGGTGCGCATCCGCGGTGCTGCAGGCTGCGGGCTCGGGAGACGCAACAGCGCCGGTGGGCGTCACCTCGTTGGGAAAGAACGCGCTGCATCCGCTCAGTGACAGCGCAAGCACGGCACCGACAGCGCTCAGCCGAGCGTGGAGCTGACGATGAATAACCGGCGTGCGAGCAACCATGCTGTGTTCCCCCGTTGTATGTCACCCTAGCGGTTGCCCACACCCAGCCGCCAAGATCGGCACGTTTGGCGGAATAGCCCAGCGCCGAATACGTTGAAGCAGATGGGTCAGAGTTGCCCCGCCTATCCGCTCGGCCACTTCTTCCAAAGGACCCGCCATGACTGACGCCCCGCTGACTGCAACTGCGCTGACTGCAACTACGCTGACTGCAACTATTCCGGCCGACCGCCACGCCAACACCCTGTCCCCCCTGCTGCCGAGCCTGGCCGCGCGCTGGAGCCCCCGCGCCTACGACCCGACCGCCGTCATCGACGAGGCGACCCTCACGACGGTGCTCGAAGCGGCTCGTTGGGCCCCCTCGGCGAGTAACATGCAGCCGTCGCGCTTCATCGTTGCCCGCCGCGGATCGGCGAGCTTCGCCACGATCAACGACGCGCTGATGGGGTTCAACAGGGCGTGGGCCGACACGGCATCCGTTTTGATTGTCAGCGTTGCGAAGCTCTCGATCGATGAAACGCGCGAAAACCCGTGGGCGCGCTACGACCTCGGCCAGGCCGTTGCCCACCTCACGATTCAAGCCCAGCACGACGGTCTGCACACTCACCAGATGGGTGGCTTCGACGGGCCGGCGATCGCGGCAGCGTTCAACCTCACCGAGGACCAAGCCGTCGTGACCGTCACCGCACTCGGCGTGCTCGGCAAGCTCGACGACCTCACCCCGGAGCTGCGCGAGCGCGAAGTTGCCCCGCGCACTCGCAAGCCCCTCACGGAGCTGCTGCTCGTCAACGACTGAGCGCAAGATAACAGCGTACGACTATCGAACAGCGAGTGGCCCACGGAGCAACAGGGTCGGAACCAACGAACCGACAATGATCACCGCCGTGAGCCAGGCGAGGTGCACCGAGAGCGGAAACGGCCAGTACATGGTCACGCCCACGCCGGCAAGGGTGACGACGAGGGCCGCGAGGGCCGGCCACCATACGCGCCGCCACGCCACCAACAGGGCGGCGGCGGGTACCCAGTACGCGATTTCGCTTCCAACGCCCATCAGGCGAACCATGTTCGCCGGTGCCTGCAGAAACGGCACTGCGTCGATCCAGGGTCCGAAGAACATTGCCGCGCAGTGAAACACGAGCGCAAGCCCGCTTGCAAACGCCACCGAGGCCCACACCCACCCCACGCGAACCGAACGTAGGCGAAGCAGAGGGCGCCCCACCACGAGCCTAAGAATTGCGACGGCACCGGTGAAAAACAGCAGCCCTCCCCAGAGGAACGGTTGATTCACGACTGTCCTTCCACAGCGGCCGGCCGGTCTTGGTCAATCCGTCCGGGTATTACGGGCGCAGAAGCACCTTGATGGCGCGGCGTTCATCCATCGCGGCGTAGGCCTCGGCGACTTCGCCGAGAGGCAGCTGCAGGTCGAACACCCTTCCCGGGTTGATCTGACCAGAGAGCACCTCGGGCAAAAGCTCCTCCACATAGCTGCGAACGGATGCGACGCCCCCGTTCACGCCGACGTTCGTTCCGAACAGGGTGCGAATCGGCAGTTCGGCGCCGCCGTTGGGCACGCCGACGTAGCCGACCATTCCCCCGGGGCGAGCCGAGCGGATGGCCTGATCCATGGATTCCTGGGTACCGACGCACTCCAGTACGAAATCGGCGCCCACACCGTCGAACAGGGCCTTGACGGCGGCGACGCCCTCGTCACCGCGCTCCTTGATGACATCGGTCGCACCGAATTCGCGGGCCACGGCCTGGCGGTCGGCGTGGCGTGACATGGCAACTATGCGGCTCGCACCGAGGCGCTTGCTCGCCAGAATGGCGCACAGCCCGACGGCTCCATCACCGACAACGACAACGGTGCTGCCCGGCGTCACCCCGGCCGAGACGGCCGCGTGATGTCCCGTGCCCATAACGTCGGCGAGGGTCAGCAGGCTCGGTACGAGGTCGTCATTTGGAACGGTCGGTGTGACAACGAGTGAACCGTCGGCGTGGGGAACGCGCACGCGCTCCCCCTGCGCGCCATCGGCGAATCCTCCGAGCTGGTCCTTCGCTCCCCACCAGCCGCCGTTGAGGCAGGAGGTGCTCACGCCGTTCTGGCAGTTGACGCAGGTTCCGTCACAGTCGTAGAACGGCGCGATGACGAAGTCGCCGACCGTGAGGGTCGACACGTCCGGACCGATGGCTTCGACGATGCCGACGAATTCGTGGCCGATCCGTTGCGGTTCATTGGTCGGTGTGACGCCGCGGTAGGGCCACAGGTCCGACCCGCAGACGCAGGCCGCGACCACGCGAACGATGGCGTCGCCCCCGGTCGAGAGTACGGGTTCGGGAACTTCTTCGAGGCGAACATCCCGTTCACCATAAATCACAGTTGCGAGCATTGTTTGAGCCTAACCGGACGAACCTGAGACCCACCTCCGTGTTCGCCCCACCCGGTAACGGCTACAGCAGCTCGTCTTTCAGCGAGGCCGTCAGCAGCGCCGGAGCGGAGGTGACGGTGAGAGAATTCCCGCCGACGGCCAGCGCGACGAGCACCGTGTCGCCGTCGCGAATGCTCCCGGCGAGCAGCGCCCGCGCGAGGCGGTCGTCGATCTCGCGCTGCATCAGGCGCCGTAGCGGACGTGCGCCGTAGATCGGGTCGTAACCGCGCTCGGCCAGCCACAGGCGGGCATCCGGTGTCACCGCAAGCTCCAGCCGGCGCTCGGCGAGACGCTTCTGCAACCGGTCGACGTCGAGCTCAACGATCTCACCCAGCTCCTCCGTCGTGAGCGAGGAGAACACCACGATGTCGTCGAGCCGGTTGACGAACTCGGGCTTGAAGGCCTGCCGCACGAGTGCCTGAACGGCCTCCTCCTTCTGCTCCACCGACAGGGTGGAATCGACCAGAAACTGCGAACCGAGGTTCGAGGTGAGCACGAGAATGGTGTTGCGAAAGTCCACCGTACGGCCCTGGCCGTCGGTAAGGCGGCCGTCGTCGAGCACCTGCAACAGCACGTCGAACACCTCAGGATGCGCCTTCTCCACCTCGTCGAACAGAATCACCGAGTAGGGGCGACGTCGCACGGCCTCGGTCAGCTGGCCGCCCTGCTCGTAGCCGACATAGCCCGGAGGCGCTCCGACCAGGCGGGACACCGAGAACTTCTCGCCGTACTCGCTCATATCGATGCGCACCATGGCTTTTTCATCGTCGAACAGAAACTCGGCGAGGGCCTTGGCCAGTTCGGTCTTGCCCACTCCGGTCGGGCCGAGAAACAGAAACGATCCGGTCGGCCGGTCGGGGTCAGAGATGCCGGCCCGGCTGCGTCGCACGGCGTCGGCGACCGAACGCACGGCCCGCTTCTGGCCGATCAGACGGTGGCCGAGCTCGTTTTCGAGGTTCAGCAGTTTTTCGGTCTCGCCCTGCAGCAGTCGACCCACCGGAATTCCCGTCCAGGCGGCGACCACGGCGGCAATGTCCTCGCTCGTGACCTGATCGTTGACCATGCGCGGGCCGACGGATTCTTCCTTCTCGGCGTCGGCGAGCGCCCGTTCCATCACCGGAATGTCCCCATAGAGCAGCCGTGAAGCTTTTTCGAGGTTGCCCTCGCGCTGGGCCCGGTCGGATTCGATCCGGGCGGCGTCGAGACGCTCGCGCAGCTCGCCGACCCGGTTGAGCGAGGCCCGCTCAGCGTCCCAGCGCGCCTGCAGCTCCTTCAGGTTGGCCTGCCGCTCATCGAGATCACTGCGCAGTTTCACCAGCCGCGCCTTCGACGCATCGTCCTTTTCCTTCTTCAACGCGAGTTCTTCGAGCTTCAGCCGGTCGACGCTGCGCCGCAGCTCGTCGATCTCGACCGGGGAGGAATCAATCTCCATGCGCAGCCGACTCGCGGCCTCGTCGATGAGGTCGATGGCCTTGTCGGGCAGCTGACGGGCGGTGATATAACGATTCGAGAGGGATGCCGCGGCCACGAGGGCAGAATCGGCGATCGTAACCTTGTGGTGGGCTTCGTAACGTTCTTTGAGCCCGCGCAGAATGGCAACGGTGTCCTCCACCGACGGTTCGTCGACAAGCACCGGCTGAAAGCGACGCTCGAGCGCCGCATCCTTTTCAATGAATTCGCGATACTCGTTGAGGGTTGTGGCACCGATCAGGCGCAGTTCACCGCGCGCGAGCATGGGCTTGAGCATGTTGCTGGCAGCGACGGAGCCTTCACCGCCGCCGGCACCCATCAGAGTGTGCAGTTCGTCAACAAAGGTGATGATCTGACCCTCGGCGTCGTTGATCTCCTTGAGCACGGCCTTGAGCCGCTCCTCGAACTCGCCGCGATACTTGGCGCCGGCCACGAGGGCCGCCAGATCGAGGGAGACCAGCTGCTTGCCCTTGAGGGAGTCGGCCACGTCGCCGGCCACGATGCGTTGGGCCAGGCCCTCCACCACCGCGGTCTTGCCCACGCCGGGTTCACCGATCAGCACCGGGTTGTTCTTGGTGCGCCGGGTGAGCACCTGGCTGATGCGGCGAATCTCGCCATCCCGCCCGATCACCGGGTCGAGCTTGCCGCTGCGGGCGATATCGGTGAGGTTCACCCCATACAGTTCGAGGGCCGTCTTGGCGTCTTGCTGCGGTGGTTGCTGACCGGCTTGCATCGCTGTCTCCTCCAAAGTTGAGCCTTACCGACTCAAGTTTAGTACCAGGTCGCGCAGCGCGCCAGCGGATAACTCCCGGCCACCAAATAGTCGAGAACCGAGCAACTTGTTCAACGAAGCTCGCCCAGCACCGGTCACATGATGCAGTTTGTGTCGTGCATACTGATCGAATTGTCAAACTTCTGCGCGATCACTACGCTCTGAATCAACCCGTCATCGCCGACGCTTTACTCGCCGAGCATGTCTGGAACAGGGTTCACGAGTGAGGTTGAGAAGTTATGGTGCACCAACGCGAAACCATCAGCAGGCTGCCCGCCTACAAGCAGGGCGCCGCTGCCGGCGATTCGCCAGCGTTCAAGCTGTCGTCCAACGAGAACCCGTTCGCGCCGCTTGCCTCGGTCACCGACGCCATCGCATCCGCTCTCGGTGAGATTCACCGGTACCCGAGCATGGCCGTGGCCGAGGTCGCCGACCGCATTGCGGCCCGGTTCGATGTCGCCGCCGAGAACGTGGCCTTCGGCGCCGGCTCGGTCGAGGTACTGTCGCAGCTCATCCACGCGAGCGCCGGGGCCGGCGACGAGGTCATCTTCGCCTGGCGCTCGTTCGAGGCCTACCCGATTCTGGTGCAGGTCGCGGGTGCAACACCCGTGCCGATCGCCCTCACCGGCGATGAGCGCCACGACCTCGACGCCATGGCCGACGCGATCACCGCCCAGACCCGGCTCATTGTGGTCTGCAACCCCAACAACCCGACCGGCGCTTTCGTCACCGCCGATGAACTGCACGCCTTCATGGCGCGGGTGCCCGAAGACGTGCTCGTCATCGTTGACGAGGCCTACCTGCACTTCAACCGCGACGCCGCCTCGGCCGTCGGCATCGACTTCTTTCGCCGTTACCCCAACGTGGCCGTGCTGCACACCTTCTCCAAGGCCTACGGCCTGGCTGGCCTACGCATCGGCTACGCCATCGCGCCCACCGCCGTCGCCGCCAACCTGCGCCGAGTCGCCCTGCCGTTCGGCGTGACCGCGCTCGCCCAGCGCGCCGCCCTCGCCTCACTCGACGCCGAAGCCGAGCTCGCCGTGCGCATCGACGACATCGTGGCCGAACGCACCCGCGTGCTGAGCGTCCTGCGGGAGAGCGGATGGCGCGTCACCGACTCGCAGGCAAACTTCGTCTGGCTGCGCACCGGCGACGACACCGACCGCGTGAATGCCGTCTTCATTGATGAAGGCATCCTCGGCCGCGCTTTTCCCGGCGAAGGACTGCGCGTGACGATCGGAACGACCCAGCAGAACGACCGCTTTCTGGTCGCCGCGGCAGCCGCACTCGCGCCCGCCACCGTCTGACACCCCATACCGTTCGGCCGCATGAGAACACTCGTTCCCGCGCGCGCCGCATCAGAACGTTCCCCAGCAGAGTTCAAAGGAGAATTCCCCAGCATGAAGCACACCACGTCTTTGTCAGCCCTCGCCCTGGTTACCGCGAGCACCTTCGCGCTGAGTGGATGCGCGGCCAGTGAGCCGACAGCGTCCGCTTCAGACGACATGATCACGATCGGCATCAGCCAGATCGTGCAGCACCAGGCGCTCGACGACGCCCGTGAGGGCTTCAAGAAGGCTTTTGTCGACGGCGGCTACGTGGAGGGCACCGACATCACCTTCGACGAGCAGAACGCACAGGGCGAGCAGGCCACCGCGAGCACCATCGCGGCCAAGTTCGCCGCCGACAAGGTCGACCTCGTGCTCGCCATCGCCACGCCCACGGCGCAGGCCGCCGCGCAGACGATCATTGACATTCCGCTGCTGTTCACCGCGGTGACCGAGCCGGAGGAAGCCGGACTGGTGGAGAGTTGGGAGAAGCCGGGCAGCAACGTCACCGGCACCAGCGACCTCAACCCGGTGAAGGAGCAGCTCGAACTGATCCAGGAGATTCTGCCGGACGCCAAGTCGGTCGGCGTCATCTACAGCTCGGGCGAAGTCAACTCCGACGTGCAGGTGGACCTGGCCAAGGAGGCAGCCAAGACCCTCGGCCTCACCATCAAGGAAGCCACCGTCACCAACTCGAGCGAGGTCGCCCAGGCCACCGAGTCGCTCGGCAACGTCGACGCCATCTATATCCCCACCGACAACCGCGTCACCGAGGGCCTCGAAGCCGTTATTCAGTACTCCGAGGCCAACCGGATTCCGCTGTTCGGCGCCGAAAACGGCCAGGTCGAGCGCGGTGCCATCGCCACCTACGGCATCAACTACACCGACCTCGGCTACCAGACCGGCCAGATGGCCATTCGCATCCTCAAAGACGGCGAGAAGCCGGCCGACATGCCGGTCGAGACCCTCGACACGATCGAGTTCATACTCAACCCGGCCGCCGCCAAGCGCATGGGCGTGACCCTCTCCGACGAGCTCATTGCCAAGGCCGACCGGCTCATCGACTAGAGCCGATACGAGCGAAGGAATAACCAGATGAATGCGGCTCTCGAACTCGGCCTGCTCTACGGAATCATGGCGTTGGGTGTCTACCTGACGTTTCGAATCCTCAACTTTCCCGACCTCACCGTCGACGGAAGCTTCACGACCGGGGCCGCAGTGGCCGCGTCGCTTATCATCAACGGAGTGCCAGCTCCCCTCGCCACCCTCGCCGGGGCGGCGTCGGGGGCGGTGGCCGGCTTGGTGACCGGTGTGCTCTACACCAAGGGCCGTATCGACGGCCTGCTCGCCGGTATCCTCACCATGATCGCCCTGTGGTCGATCAACCTGCGCATCATGGGCAAATCCAACCTGCCACTGTTGAGGGAGGACACCCTGATGACGCCGCTGCGTGACGCCGGCCTGCTCGGCGGGGCCTGGAGCATCCTGATCTTCGCTGGCGCCGCTCTCGTCATCAAGTTCGCCATCGACTGGTTCCTCAGCACGGACCTCGGCCTGTCGATTCAGGCGACCGGCAACAACGAGCAGATGATCCGCAGCCTCGGTGTCAATACACACCGCACAACGATTCTCACTCTCGCCATCTCGAACGGGCTCGTCGCCCTGTGCGGCGCGCTCATCGCGCAGTACCAGGGCTTCGCCGACGTCAGCATGGGCATCGGCCTCATTCTGGTCGGCCTCGCCTCGGTCATCGTCGGCCAGGCCGTTTTCGGGCGTCGCAACATCTTTCTCGCCTCGCTCGCCGTCATCGGCGGCGCCGTCATCTACCGCCTGGTGATCTTCTTCGCCCTCGGCGCCGGCCTCAACCCGAACGACATGAAGCTCATCTCGGCACTGCTCGTCGTGGCCGCACTGCTGCTGCCGCGCTGGGGCTTTCTCAAACGCATCCCCTCCCTGCGCCAGATGCGTTCCGCTGCCGCCGTGACAGCCAACTAGGAGTCTCATGCTGCTGATCGAGAACATCACCAAGACCTTCTTTCCCGGCACCGTCAACGAACGCGTCGCACTCAACGATGCGTCACTGCAGTTGAACACCGGCGACTTCGTCACCGTCATCGGCAGCAACGGCGCCGGCAAATCCACCCTGCTCAACATGATCAGCGGCAAGCTGCCGATCGATTCGGGCGACCTGGCGATCGATGGCAGTTCCGTCAAGCGGATGCCCGACTACGCACGCGCCGCCTACGTCGGCCGCGTGTTCCAGGATCCGATGGCCGGCACCGCGCCCGACCTGTCGATCGAGCAGAACCTCGCGCTCGCGCTGCGCCGCGGTCAGCGTCGCGGGCTGTCCTGGGGCGTCACCCACACGCGCCGTGCGTTCTTTCGCGACGAACTTCTCTCGCTCGAACTCGGCCTCGAAAACCGGCTCAAGGCCCGGGTCGGACTGCTCTCCGGCGGCCAACGCCAAGCGCTCTCACTGCTCATGGCGAGCTTCACCCAGCCGCGCATTTTGCTGCTCGACGAGCACACGGCCGCCCTCGACCCGCAGCGGGCCGAACTGGTCACAACGCTCACCGAGAGCATCGTCGAAAAGCACCACCTGACCACCCTCATGGTCACGCACAACATGGGCCAGGCGCTGCGCCTCGGCAACCGGCTCATCATGATGCATGAGGGGCGGATCATTCTCGACGTCGACGCCGAGCGCAAGGCCACGATGAGCGTGCCCGACCTGCTCGCCGAGTTCGCGAAGATCAAGGGCGCCAGCCTCGACGATCGAGCCCTGCTCGGTTAGGCAAAGCTCGGGAACCCAACGATCTCGCGCTACTGCGACAAACTCAACCTGCGGCAAACTCAGCAGAATTTTGTGACTTCCACGAGTGAGTGGCGGCAGTGGGTTGTTCGCGGGGTGTCGAGTTCGGGTGTGTGAGCTGAGGCGCGAATGACTTGCCGTGGCCGTGATCCGTCTCGAGCTGGTGGCGATCGCCGCCCACCAGCTTCTGCGTCACACACCATGAGCCCGCAGCCGTTTAGCCGCCGAGGAACGCGATCGCCGCCCGCTTGAAGGCCCGGGAACTGACGGCGTTGGTGTGGGTGCGGGCCGGCAGCCAGAGCACCTCGGTGTCGGCGGCGAGCGCCGCAAGCTTCGCCGTTCCGGTCGCGAGCACATCGCGGTCTCCGGTGACGAAAAGCATCGGCCGCTTGGGAACGGATGCGCCCGGCTCGAAGCGTTCCCGCTTGGTCGCAGCGACCAGCCGCAGCAGGGCCGGGGTGTTGGCACCCGGGGCGAGCTGCATGAGGGTCATGAGCGAGGCGGTGGACTCGTGGGCGATCGCACTCGAGTCGGCAAGAAACCGGGCGGCCGCGTCGAGGTCGAAGTCGGCGAGGGGGTCCTCGGCGCTCATACCGCCGAGCACCGCACGATTGATCAGATCGGGCCGCTCGGCGGCGACCTCCCAGACCAGGCGCGACCCGAGCGAATACCCGACCAGGTCGACGCCGGAGGCGGGGTTACCGGCGTCGCGGGGCCGGGCGCCGGCCAGCGTGAGCACCTCGAGAACACCGGCACGCAGGCGGCTGGGGGCGTAGGCATCCGTTTCGAGCGGTGCGTGGCTCGTGCCGTGGCCGAGAAGGTCGACGGTGAGCACACGCCGACCGGCGTTGGTCAGGTCTCGCACCCAACCGGTCGCCTCCCAATTGAGGGCGGTTGACGAGGCGAAACCGTGCACGAGCAGCACCGGGGCGCGGCCCGCGTCGAGAGCGGGTTCGTGCTGCTGCCAGCGCAGGGTGGTTGTGGTTGTGGTTGTGGTGAGCATCTCAGTCTTCGTCGAGCACGGCGGAGAGGCGCACGCGGCGTTTCGGCGCGGCCTCCTGCGGCACGGTGCCCACGATGCCAGCGGAATCGTCGGCTACCCGAAAGGTGATCAGCGGGGTGTCGACGAGCACGACATCGCCGGGCTCGCCGTGCAGCGTGAGCACGATGCCGGCGATCGGCGAGGGCAGTTCCACCGACGACTTGGTCGTTTCGACCTCGACGAACGGCTGGTTGCGTTCGACCTGGTCGCCGACGGCGACGAGCCATTCGAGCACGGTCGCCTCGAGCAGTCCCTCACCGAGGTCGGGCAGGGGAAAGGAGATTTCAGCCACGGCGGTACTCCAGTACTCGCTGAACTCCGAAGAGAATTCGATCAATGTTCGGGATGTACTCGTCCTCGAGATCACCCGAGGGGTACGGCACGTCGAAGCCGGTCACGCGTTCGACCGGTGCCCGCAGCACGTCGAAACAACTCTGTGAGACGAGCGCGGCCACCTCGGCACCGAGGCCCGCAGTGTGCGGCCCCTCGTGCACGACGATGGCGCGACGGGTGCGCGACACGGATGCCGCCAGAGCGGCTTCGTCGATCGGCTTCAACCAGCGCAGGTCGAGCACCTCGAGTTCGATGCCGTCTTCCGCGGCCAGCTCCGCGACCTGCAGGCAGCGGGACACCATGGCGCCCCACGCAATCAGGGTCGCATGCTTGCCGGGGCGGACAACCACCGAGCCCTCGAGGGAGGCGCTGCCCGCACCGACCACGTTGTCCGCCAGGTTGACCCCGGCCTTGTTCCAGTAGCGCGCCTTGGGTTCCATGAAGATGACCGGGTCGGGCATCGAGGCGGCGTGCTTGAGTAGGTGATAGGCCTGCTGCGGGCTCGACGGCGACACGACCTTGAGTCCGGGCACGTGCGCGAACAGCGACTCGAGACTTTCGCCGTGGTGTTCCGGCGCCCGAATGCCACCAAAGCTCGGCACGCGCAGCGTTACCGGCATCGGCAAAGTGCCGCGGCTGCGATAGTTCATGCGGGCGAGCTGGGTGATGATTTGGTTCACGGCCGGGTAGGCGAAGCCGTCGAACTGTACCTCCGGGATCGGGTGAAATCCGGCCATGGCCAGGCCGATCGCGGTGCCGAGAATGCCCGACTCCGCCAACGGGGTGTCGAACACGCGGTGCGCGCCGAAGCGCGCCTGCAGCCCGTCGGTGACTCGAAAGACACCGCCGAGCACACCGACGTCTTCACCGAAAACGAGGGCGCGGTCGTCGGCGTCAAGAATCTCACCGAGCGCCCGGTTGATGGCCTGCTGCATCGAGAGTTGCACGAGCGGCATCGGTAGGGTCTCCCGCATGGCTTCGAGGGTGTCAGACATGCTCGGATTCCTCTCTCCACTGGCGCGCCTGGGCGCCGAGCGTCGGGGTTGTTTCTTGAAAGACAAAGTCGAACATTTCGCTGCCGGGTCTACTGCAGAGTGCGACGACGCCGTCGCGGATATCATCGGCGTGCTGCTGCGCCTCGGCATCGACGCCTGCGAAGAAGGCCGCATCGGCCACGCCGCGCGCCGACAGCACCTTACGAAACCGGCTCAACGGGTCTTCGCCGCCGCCGATTTTCTCGTCGTCGAGGGTGCGATAGCGGCCGGGGTCGTCGCTCGTGGAGTGCGGACCGCGCCGGTAGGTCATGGCCTCGACGACGACCGGGCCGAGGCCCGCTCGGGAATGGGCGACGGCGCGCTGCGTGGCAGCGAGAACGGCGAGCACGTCGTTGCCGTCGACCCGCACGGCCGGCATGCCGTAGCCCGCGGCGCGTGCGGCCACCGAACCGCCTGCCACCTGCTGCTCGGTGGGCACCGAGATGGCCCAGCCGTTGTTTTGCACAAAGAAGACGACCGGCGCCTTCACGATCGCGGCGAAGTTCATCGCCTCGTGCACGTCACCCTGCGAGCTCGCGCCATCACCGAGAAACGCCAGGCCCACGCCGAGCCCCGCATAAACGGATGCCCCCGGCCCGTTCAGGGTCTGGCCGTGCGCCCACCCAACCGCGTGCAGAACAGATCCACCCACGACCGCCTGAAAGGGTGCGAAGTGGGTGGCGACGGGATCGTAGAGCCCGCCGTGCCAGATCGCTTTGTGCGTCGACATGTACTCGACCATGTTCACGCCGAGCGTGTAGGCCACGCCCATCTCGCGATAGGTCGGAAAGACGAAGTCCCGGTTCTTGTCAACGGCAGCGCCGGCGCCGACCTGGGCGGCCTCCTGGCCGAGCATCGGCGCGTAGCCGGGAATGAGGCCCTGCCGCTGCCACGCCACGGCGTCGCGGTCAAGCTGGCGCACGTTCGACAGCATCCGGTAGAGGTCGCGCAGCTGTGCTGGGTCGGGTGCGGAGGCATCCGCTTCTAGAAGCTGTGAGACGGGCGGGGGCAGGGTGTCGAGCGTGGCAGCGAGTGCGCGAGGCGCCATGCTGGCTCCTTCCATCGGTGGGCGGGTCACAGCAAATTTAGTGACTTTGCCAAGCGCTTGCCACACTGATTAATTGGAGTGCACATTCTGTGAATATTTGTGTGTATTTTCGGCCAAAAATCATACAGTTAGTACATTCACCGGTCGCGGCAACGCCGACCGGCCGACACGCGCGAAAGGCCACCCACATGGACATCGATTCCCTGGATTCCCGCATCGTCACCCTGTTCTGCGAGCGACCGAAGCTCTCGGTGCTCGAGGCCTCGCGCCGGCTCAAGGTAGCCCGAGCCACGGTGCAGGCCCGCATCGACCGTCTCATGAGGCGCGGGGTGATCAAGTCCTGGGCACCCATACTCAACCCGAACGCGTTCGGCTACCCGGTCACGGCTTACTGTTCACTCACCGTGCGACAGGACGCAGGCCACGCCGTCGTGGTCGCGGCCCTCGCCCGGATTCCCGAGATTCTCGAGTTGCACACGGTCTCGGGCGACAGCGACATGCTTGCCCGGGTCGTCGCCCGGTCGAACGCCGACGTGCAGCGCGTGCTCGATCTGATCGTCGCCACGCAGACGGTTGTGCGCTCCTCGAGCGTGATCGTGTTGCAGACCCACATCGAGGCGCAGGCCCTCGCTCTGCTGCAGGCCACCGCAGCTGCGGCCGACACGGCGGCACCCCCCGTGCCGGCCGTGCCGCCGGTCAGGCTCCCGTGAGACAATGAGGGTTGGTCCCTTGTTCGTACGGAGCTCCCACACCTATGGCCCATTCCCTCAGCACTCACGAGATCGCCCGCATCGTCGGCAGCCGGTCGTTCTCGCGCGGTGAACGATACGCCCGCAACGGGCACGTCACCGCACAGTCCTGGGCCGCGTCGGGAACGCACCTCACCGGTCGGGTCAGTGGCACCGGCCCCGAGCCGTACACCGTGCTCGTCTCGTTCACGCTGAATGCCGCCGGGCAGGCGGTGCGGGCCAGTGGAACCTGCACCTGCCCGATGGGCAGCAACTGCAAACACGTCGCCGCACTGTTGCTGGCCAGCCGCAGTGCCCCCGCTGAGTTGAACGCTGAACGCGCCGCCGCCACTGTGCGCGCGATCGGCGACCGCCGCACCCCCGTGTTCGAATCGACTTTCGTGCCGGCCGCGTACCAGCCGCCCACCCCGGCCTCCGTCACTCCGATCCGCCCACCGGTGCCCGCCTGGCGCGCCGCCCTGGCACCGATCGCCAGGCCGACCGGCGGCGACACGGCCACCAACACGGCCCTCGCGCTGCAGTTCGACCTGCTCGATCCCGCTTACAGCCCCAACCGACGTCAGGGACCCCGCCGTCTCGGCGCACGCCCCATGGTCATGGGCAAGAAAGGCAAGTGGATCCGCGGCTCCCTCACCTGGGACAACCTGTCCTGGACCCCTGGTACCTACAACCGCGGCCACCGCAAGATTCTCAACGCTCTCTATGCTCTCTCGGCCACCGGGCAGCGCTACTACAGCTACACCGACCATTGGCTCTACCTCGACAACTTCGAGAACAAGGCCCTCTGGGATCTGCTGCACGAAGCCCAGCTGATCGGTCTGCCGTTGGTCTGCGCAACGGATGCCCAGAATTCCGTTCTGCTCTCGCCCATGCCGGCCGTGCTCGAGGTCGACATTCGCCGTGACGATGCGGGCCTGCAACTGACCCCGCTACTCGTGCTGAACGAGCAGCTGCACCGCGGCGCCGAATTCGGTTTCATCGGCGACCCGGCGCACGGTGCGTACACCTGGACCAGCCCGGCCGACCCGCTCTCGAGCGGCCAACAGCTCACCCTCGCCCGGCTGAATGCCCCGGTCAGCTCCGAGATTCGCGCTCTCGCAGTCACCGATGGCTTCGACATTCCGGCCGACGACGAGGGCGCCTTCCTCGCCGACTACTATCCGTTCCTGCAGCAGAAACTGTCCGTGACCAGCCACGACGCTTCCTTCGAGCTGCCCAAGACCGCCCGGCCCCAGCTGGCCCTCACGATCACCCACCACACGGATGCCCGCATCACCCTGGCCTGGGAGTGGCAGTACGTAGCGCCCACCGATATAGGCCCGGCGGAGGCATCCGTTGCCGCCCAGGCCGACGCTGCCGACACCGCCGCCACCGACATCGCGGCCACCGCCGTCGCGATCGAACCCGCCGCGGTGCTTTACCACCACCCCCTGCGCCCGACGCCCGGTGACACCCGCTTTCGCGACCTGACCCGGGAGAGCGACATGCTGCACGCGGTCGAACGCGCGGCCGCCTCCTTCGCCACGCTGTGGCAGGCCGCCACTCCAATCAGCTCGGCCCAACTGCTCGAGCACTCCGAACTGCACGGCGCCGTCATGATCACCTTCCTCGGCCAGGCCGTGCCGCTGCTCACGGCGGCTGGCATCGTCGTGCAGGTCTCGGCCGACGCCCCGAGCTACCGAGAAGCCGACGAAGCGCCGGTGATCAGCCTCGCCACCACCGAAAGCACCAATACCCGGGACTGGTTCGACCTCGCCGTCACCGTGACGATCGAGGGCGAAGACATACCCTTCGACGACCTGTTTCGGGCGCTGGCCACCGACCAGGACCTCATGATCCTTGACAGCGGCACGTATTTTAGCCTCGACCGGCCCGAGCTGCAGCAGTTGCGCCGCCTGATCGAAGAGGCGAGGGGCCTGCAGGAGAGCAACGCCGGCTCACTCGGCCTCAGCCGTTTTCAGGCCGACCTCTGGGACGAACTGCAGCTGCTCGGTGTTGTCGCCGAACAGGCCGCCACCTGGCGCAGCGCCGTCGAGGGGTTGTCGGAAGCAGCGCCCATCACCGAACGCCCGCTTCCGCCTGCCGTGCACGCCACCCTGCGCGCCTACCAGCAGACCGGATTCGACTGGCTCAGCTTTCTCTACGACCACCAGCTCGGCGGCGTGCTCGCCGATGATATGGGACTCGGTAAAACGCTCCAGGCGATCGCCCTCATCGCCCACGCACGCGACAGCCAGGACGCCCGGCCCGGCGCCGCCCGCACGCCGTTTCTCGTGGTCGCGCCCACGAGCGTCGTCTCGAACTGGGCCAGCGAGTGCGCCCGTTTCGCGCCCGGCCTCCGCCCTGTCGCCATCACGCAGACCGCCGGCAAGCGCGGCTCCAGTCTGCGTGACGAAATGGGCCAAGCGGATGTCGTGATCACCTCCTACACGCTGTTCCGCCTCGACTTCGAGGAGTACAACGCACACGACTGGGCCGGGCTGCTGCTCGACGAAGCCCAGTTCGTGAAGAACCACCAGAGCAAGGCGCATGTCTGCGCCCGCCGCCTGCGCACCCCGTTCAAGCTCGCCATCACCGGCACGCCGATGGAAAACAACCTGATGGAGCTGTGGTCGCTGCTCTCCATCACCGCGCCCGGCCTGTTCCCCAGCCCCAGCCGCTTCGGCGACTACTACCGCAAGCCCATTGAAACGGATGCCGACACCGACCGGCTCGCGCAGCTGCGCCGCCGCATCCGTCCTTTCATGTTGCGGCGCACCAAGGCCGAGGTGGCCAGCGATCTTCCCGAGAAACAGGAGCAGGTGCTTGAACTCAACCTGCACCCGAAGCACCGCAAGGTGTACGACATGCATCTGGCCCGCGAGCGCCAGAAGGTGCTCGGCCTGATCGAGGACATGAACGCGAACCGGTTTGAGATCTTCCGCTCGCTCACCATGCTGCGCCAGCTCAGCCTCGACGCGAGCCTCTACGACGCGAAATACGACAGTGTGCCGTCGACCAAGCTCGACGCCCTGCTGGAACTGCTCGAAGACACCGTTGCCGAGGGTCATCGCACCCTCATCTTCAGCCAGTTCACGCAGTACCTCGGCAAGGCGCGCGACCGGCTCGACGCCGCCGGCATCAGTTACTCCTACCTCGACGGCAAGACCCGCAACCGGGCCAAGGCGATCAGTGATTTCAAAGAGGGCAACAGCTCCGTCTTTCTCATCAGCCTCAAAGCCGGCGGTTTCGGCCTCAACCTCACCGAGGCCGACTACGTCATTCTGCTCGACCCCTGGTGGAACCCGGCGACCGAGGCGCAGGCCGTCGACCGCGTGCACCGCATCGGCCAAACCAAGAACGTTATGGTCTACCGTCTCGTCTCCAAGGACACCATCGAAGAAAAGGTCATGGCCCTCAAGGCCACGAAGGCCCGCTTGTTCGAAAGTGTCATGACCGATGGCGCTCCGCAGGGCACCGCTCTGACGGCCGCCGACATTCGCGAGCTCCTCGCCTGAGCCGACACCGGACGTTCACCCAGCACCCCTATACTGCACGCGACGGCCTCACCTCGCACGCTGCAGAAACGGTCCCATGTCCACAATCTTCGATCGGGTCGACGCCCGCCTGGCCCGGGCCCTCACCCCGAGCCGCCGCCTCACCCTGCAACGCCCGCGCACCCTCGTACTCGGGTTTCTCAGCCTGCACACGGTGTTTCTGTTCGCCCTGCTGCCCACCATCCTCACCGGCAGGGCGCTCGGCGACCTTCCGCTCTACCGAACCTGGGCCGAACTCGGCCTGGAACACGGAGTCTGGCAGGGCATTGACACCGGGTGGGTGTACCCGATCGGCGCCATGCTGCCGATCGCCTTCGCGGGAGTCGCCGGGCCGCTGCTCTACCAACTGCTCTGGTTTCTTCTGACGACCACGCTCAACGCCGTCGCGGTGGGAGCCCTCACCGATTGGGGACGCCGCCGCAGCGGCTTCAAACCGGCCTGGTACTGGCTGTTCGCGTCGTTCTTGCTGAGCCCGGTCGGCCTGCTGCGCCTCGAAGGCATCACGGCGCCGCTCGTCATCGTCGGGCTCGTGCTACTCGCGCGGCGGCCGGTGGTCGCCGCGGTCATTCTGGCCCTCGCCACCTGGATCAAGGTCTGGCCGGCTGCCGTGTTCCTCGCCGTGGTCACCGCGTCGTCCCGACGACGCACGGTGGTGCTCACCGGGGCGGTCTTCTCGGTCGCGGTGGCGGCATCCGTTTGGCTGCTGGGTGGCCTGCACTATCTCACCGCATTCGTCACCGAACAATCCGACCGCGCCCTGCAACTCGAAGCACCGATCACGACCCCGTGGGTGTGGCTGGCCACGCTCGGCCACCATGGCACGGTCATCTACGAGAACTACTCGATAGCCACCCGCGAGGTCAGCGGCCCCGGCACCGATCTGGTCGCCTCCCTGATGACACCGGTCATGTTCGGCGCCATCGCGGCGATCTTCGTGCTGATGCTCGTTGCACAGCGTCGGCACGTGGATGACACCCAGCTACTGCTGCTCGGTTCCCTGGCCCTGATCAGCGTGTTCATCGTCTTCAACAAGGTCGGGTCGCCGCAATACATGCTCTGGCTGGTGCCGGTGGTCGCGGTCGGTGTCGGCCGCAGCTGGATGATGTGGCGCGTGCCCGGCGTGCTGATGCTGGCCATCTCCGGCCTGACAACACTGATCTTTCCAATTTTCTACCTGCCGCTCATTGACGGCGACCTGTTCCCACTGCTGCTGCTCACGGTGCGCAACGGGCTGCTCGTCGTGCTGTTGGGCTGGTCGGTCAATGACCTCGCTCGATTGGTCTGGGCGGCGCCGCGGCGAGAAGCCCTTCTGATGGCCCGGCGCACACTCCCAGTCGGTCAAGGCAGAATAGACGAGTGACTACGACGACGACCTTCGCCCTCATTCGCCACGGCCAGACCGATTGGAACGCCGCCGCGCGCATTCAGGGCGCCACCGACATTCCGCTCAACGACGTGGGGCGCGGCCAAGCAACGGATGCGGTCGCCCCGCTCTCCCGCTACGACTGGGATTTCATCGTCTCGTCCCCGCTCTGCCGTGCGGCCGAAACCGCCGACCTCATCGGCAAACAGCTCCGGCTCGACTCCGCCCGGCGCATTGCGGGCTTGATCGAGCGCAACTACGGGCCGGCCGAGGGACTCAGTGCCGGCGCCGAGCTCGACGCCCTGCGTTTCCCCGGTGGATTCCGCGGCGCCGAGACCGAGGCGGCTGTGGCCGCGCGCGGCATCGACGCCCTGCGTCAGCTCGCCCGCGAGCATCCCGGAGCCCGCATCATCGTCGTCGCGCACGGCACGCTCATCCGGTTGAGCCTGGCCCACGCTCTCGACCAACGCATCGGCAGCATCAGTAACGCCACGCTCAACCTCGTGCACCACCACCTTGCGCACGCCGATGGTATGACGACGTGGCAGCTCGAGATGCTGAACGGTGAGTCCCTCGTGCGCGTCTGACTCCGCCCAGCTTGCGTTAGCGGCCGGTGGAGACCGTCACGGTGAACTTGGTGTTGCGGCCGACCTGGCGGGTCGAGCCGACGATTCGGGTGAGCATCGGACGGTAGCCGAGGTGCGTATTCCACACCGTCCACAGCTCGCCGCCGGGTGTGAGCACCCGCGCCGCGTCATTGAACAGCTTCTCGGCGAGGCCCGCGTGCACGGACGCCCCGATGTGAAACGGCGGGTTGAGCAGAATCAGGTCAGCCGAGTCATCCGCTTGGCCAGAGAGGCCGTCGGCGCGCACCACGGTGATGCGATCGGCGAGCGCATTGGCGTCGACCGTCGCGCGAGCGGATGCGACGGCCACGGCCGACTGATCGGTCGCGAGCACCTGCAGCAGGGGACGCTGCGCGGCCAGGGCCGAGGCGAGTACGCCGGTGCCGCAGCCCAGGTCAATGGCGCGCTTCGCGTCGGGCTTCATGCGGTCGAGCACCTCGAGCAGTGCGCGCGTGCCGATGTCGATGCTGGTACCGGCGAACACGCCGCCGTGGCCGCGCACGGTCAGGTCAAAGTCCTCGTGGCGTTCGCTGTGCGGCCAGTCGGTCGTTGACGTGGCCAACGGCGAGGAGGCAATCAGCACGCGAGACTTCTGGCGAGCCGGGCGCACATTGAGGGCACCGAAGTGTCGGCGCAGCACCTCGTTCATGCTCACGGTCATGTGCTTGATACGGCCACCGGCGAAAACGATCACGTCGGGGGCGGCGTACGTGGCTATGGCGTCGGCAATCTCGTCGAGCGCTTCCAGGCTTTTCGGCAACTGCAACAACACCACGTGGGCGTCTTTCAGCAGCGCTTCGCCGAGCGGAAGGGAGCGGTAGGCATCCGTCAGGTTAACGCCGGAGGCATTGCTGTCGAGTGCGTATTCGCCCGAGAGCGCGTCCTGGTAGACACGGATGCCGCGGGCATTGTGCAGGGCGGCAGCGCCAAGGGTGAGGGCGCCGTAGCGGTCCTCGAGCACGACAACGCCACCGGAGCGGTAGGCGGCGAGCGCGCCAGCCGCCTCATCGAGAATGAGCCGGTCGCTCGCATCGACGGCGAACAGGTTCTCCGCCTCAATGTCAGGGCGACGGCGCAGACGATCGAAATCGAATTCGTTCACGTTCGGGGCGGCGCCTTTCACCCGCGTGTTCTCTGTGGTTCTGGTGTTCCGCGGCGCGGACTGGCTAAACGCGTCCGATTCGGACATGGTTCCCCCTGAAAGTGGTGCTGGTGCAACCAGTTCGAGCTGTGAAAGCGAAACGTGGAGCTGACTATGGTCTGAGCTGCCGCCAGATGACGACCTGGTTGCTGCGTCTGGTACGAGTGCCCGCCTTCATCGAAATGACGTCGCCGGCCGGGCCAGCCGCGAAAACGCGGCGGCCCGGACGGTTCAGTAATTCGTCGGCGAGCGTTGATTCCAACTCGCGCAGGCGATTTTCGAGCCCGCGCACATGATCCTCGAGTTCGAGGATACGACGAATGCCTTCCAGACTCACGCCTTCGGAGCCCAGTTCCGCAATCTCACGGAGCTTTGCCACGTCGAGCATGGAATAACGGCGGCTCTTGCCGGGGGTGCGTTCCGGGCTGACGAGGCCCAGGCGATCGTATTGGCGCAGGGTTTGCGGGTGCATTCCCGCAAGCTCTGCGGCCGTGGAAATCACGAAAACCCGGGTGGTCTCGTCCATGATTAGCCCTTCGCCCGCGCGATCAGCTCATCGCGCGGGTTCTCCTTGGGCAGGGCTTCGGCGAAAGCGGCGAGCTTCTCTTCCGCATCCTTCGACAGGTGCGAGGGCACCGCGACCTGCACGACCGCGAGCAGGTCGCCCGTGCCCTTGGTCGTGGTGACGCCGCGACCCTTGACCCGCAGCACGCGGCCACCGGGAGTGCCGGGGGCTACTCGCAGTTTGACCGGAGCGCCACCGAGGGTGGGCACCTCGATCGTCGCGCCGAGGCTCGCCTCGACGAAGGTCACCGGCACGGTCACGCGAAGGTTGAGGCCGTCACGTTCAAACACCGGGTGCTTGCGCACGGTGATCGTCAGCACGATATCGCCGGATTCTCCGCCGTCGGGGCTGGGCTGTCCCTTACCGCGCAGACGAATCTTCTGCCCGTCGGCGACTCCGGCCGGAATCTTCACCTTGATCGGACGGCCGTCCTGCGTCTGCAGACTGATCTGGTCGCCCTGGGTGGCCGTGATGAATTCGATGGTCGTGGACGCGATCACGTCACGGCCGCGGGTGGGCGCGCCCGACCCGCGGTAGCCGCCGGTGGGGTTGCCGAAGCCGGCACCGCCACCGCCACCTCTGCCGAACATACCCCCGAGGATATCGTCGAAGCCGCCCTGCTCGAAGGTATAGCTTTGCTGACGGCTTCCGCCGCCGAACATGCCACCGAAAGCGTCCTCGAATCCACCGCTCTGGGCCCGGCCGCCGGGCGCGGCGAACCGCGCCCCGCTGCCCATGGCACGTACGGCGTCATATTCCTTGCGCTGGGCCGCGTCGTTCAGCACCGAGTGCGCCTCGCTGAGTTCCTTGAACTTCGCCTCTGCGGCGGGGTTCCCCGGGTTGGAGTCCGGGTGGTATTTGCGAGCGAGCTTGCGGTACGCCTTCTTCAACTCGGCCGGAGTGACATCTTTCGGCACCCCGAGAACCTTGTAGAAGTCCTTGTCGAACCAGTCTTGGCTAGCCATCGCTCGGTACCTGAACCACGACCTTGGCCGCACGCAGCAGGGTGGAGCCGAGGTAGTACCCCGTCTCCGCGACGTCGCCGACGGTTTCGGTGTCGACGGCCGCACTCGGCTGCTGGAAGATCGCCTCGTGCATTGTCGGGTCGAAGGGGTCTCCGACCGTACCGAACGAGGTCAGGCCGAGGCGCTCAACGCTTGCGCGCAGCTTGGCCGCGATCGTCGCGAAGGCGGAGTCGGGCACGAGGTCGCCGTGCTTCTCAGCACGGTAGATGTCATCGAGTACTGGAATGAGCACCCTAACGATATCCCCGGTCACGCGCTCTTTCTCGATGGCACGGTTGGCTTCGGTGCGCCGACGGTAGTTGGCGTACTCGGCCGTCACGCGCTTGAGGTCGGCGAGGTGTTCGCTCGTCGGCTCCGCCACTTCACGCTCTGCCGCGTCCAGAATGTCCTGAACGGTCAGTTCGTCTTCTTCGATACCGTCCGCCGAATCGTCGGTTCCGGCTTCAGAAGCGGATACCGCGTCGGGCGCTGATTCTGCAGGCGCGGGCGCACCCGACGCGGTGCTGCCGTCTTCGGGCTCCCCCGCGGCGGAAGCATCGTTGTCTGGATGTTTCTTGTCAGCCATAGCTGCGGCCTACTTCTTCTTGTCGTCGTCGTCGTCGACAACCTCGGCGTCGACAACGTCTTCGTCCTTGTTCTCATCGGCAGGAGCCTCACCGGCGCCGGCTTCGTCAGCCCCGGCCGCAGCATCCGCTTGGCTGGACTTGTAGATGGCTTCGCCGAGCTTGCCCTGGCTGTCATTGAGCTTGTCGAACGCGGTCTTCACCGCGTCATCGTCGTCGCCGGCGAGAGCGGACTTGAGGGCGTCGACGTCAGCCTGCACCTCATTCTTCACGTCTTCGGGCAGTTTGTCGACGTTGTCCTTGATCAGCTTCTCGATCGAGTAGGCGAGCTGCTCGGCCGTGTTGCGGGTCTCGGCGACTTCGCGCAGGCGCTTGTCCTCGGCGGCATGCTCTTCACCCTCGCGCACCATGCGCTCGATGTCTTCCTTCGCGAGCGAGGATCCGCCCGTGATGGTCATCGACTGCTCGGTTCCGGTGCCCTTGTCCTTGGCGGACACGTGCACGATGCCGTTGGCGTCGATGTCGAAGGTGACCTCGACCTGCGGAATTCCGCGCGGCGCCGGCGCAATACCGGTGAGCTCGAAGGTTCCGAGGTTCTTGTTGTCGCGGGTGAACTCGCGCTCGCCCTGGAACACCTGAATCGCAACGGATGGCTGGTTGTCATCGGCCGTGGTGAAGGTTTCGCTGCGCTTGGTCGGGATGGCCGTGTTGCGCTCGATCAGGCGGGTCATGATGCCGCCCTTGGTCTCGATGCCAAGGCTCAACGGGGTGACGTCGATGAGCAGAACGTCTTTGCGCTCGCCCTTCAGCACACCGGCCTGGAGCGCGGCGCCGACGGCGACGACCTCGTCAGGGTTGACACCCTTGTTCGGGTCCTTGCCGCCGGTCTCGCTCTTGACGAGCTCGTAGACGGCGGGCATGCGGGTGGAACCACCAACGAGAACGACGTGGGCGATGTCGCCGACCTTGACGCCGGCCTCACGAATGACGTCTTGGAAGGGCTTCTTCGTGCGGTCGAGCAGGTCTTCGGTCATCTTCTCGAACTGGGCGCGGGTGAGTGTCTCGTCGAGGTTGGCCGGGCCGTTTTCGGTCAGGGACAGGTAGGGCAGCTGGATGCTCGTCGACATACTCGACGAGAGTTCCTTCTTGGCCTGCTCGGCGGCTTCCTTGAGGCGCTGCTTGGCGATCTTGTCCTTGGACACGTCGACGCCGGTGGTCTCCTTGAAACGCTTGATCAGGTGATCAACGATGCGCTGATCCCAGTCGTCGCCGCCGAGGCGGTTGTCGCCAGCGGTCGAGCGCACCTGGATCGTGGAGAAGTCGTCGTCCTTGCCCACCTCGAGCAGCGACACGTCGAAGGTTCCGCCACCGAGGTCGAAGACCAGAATGAGCTCGTCTTCCTTGCCCTTGTCGAGGCCGTAGGCCAGCGCGGCAGCGGTGGGCTCGTTGATGATGCGCAACACGTTGAGTCCCGCGATCTCGCCGGCCTCCTTGGTGGCCTGGCGCTCGGCGTCGTTGAAGTACGCGGGCACGGTCACGACGGCGTCGGTGACCTTTTCTCCCAGGTACTGCTCGGCGTCACGCTTGAGCTTGGCGAGAATACGCGCCGAAATCTCCTGCGGGGTGTACTTCTTGTCGTCGATGACCACGTTCCAGCCGGTGCCCATGTGGCGCTTGACGCTGGAAATGGTGCGGTCAACATTGGTGACGTTCTGGCGCTTGGCTGTCTCTCCGACGAGGACTTCGCCGTCCTTGGTGAACGCAACCACCGAGGGGGTGGTGCGCAAGCCTTCAGCGTTGGCGATGACGGTGGGTTCTCCACCTTCGAGCACGGCCACCACAGAGTTGGTGGTTCCGAGGTCAATACCTACTGCACGAGCCATGTGGGTTGTTCTCCTTCAATCATGTGCGAAACGAACGACAAAGTAATTTCAAGACTTGAGCCTCGATGACTCAAGTATTCCAGAACGACCAAACCAGTGTCAATTTTTGCAGCTGAAAGTTGAGTGTGAGTGACTCAACTTTGATTCGAGTGGATGCTGCGGGCCGGCGAATACCGCTGTTTACCCCGGGGTAGTAGATTGTGGACACGACCGAGACTGTCACCCGAGACGCGGAAGCCGTTCCAGCGCCCGGTCGGGTGGTGGCCTGGGCATTCCGGGACCAGGGGTCGGCTGCGTTCGACGCGGTCGTCACGACCTTCGTCTTGACCGGGTACATCACCGCGTACATCACCGCGTACATCACCGGCTCCTCCTTCGGTGACGAAGACGTCATTTCGGCCCAGCTCGGCTGGGCTCTGCCCATCGCCGCGCTGGTAATCGCCGCGCTGGTAATCGCCGCGCTGGTAATCGCCGCGCTGGCCCCGGTCGCTGGGCAATGCTCCGATATCTCGGGCCGCCGCACGTTCCGGCTCGGCGTCGATACCTTCGAGGTCGTCGCAATCACGGCCGCGATGTTCTTCGTGCAGGCTTCGCCGAACCACCTCGTGCTCGGCCTGTGTCTCGTCGCGGTCGGCGCGCCCGGTACCGGTCGGCGCGCCATTCATAGCTGGCGCGCCCACCCGCAGCTGGCGCGTAGAACACCGTCGCGCGGCTGGCTGGGCGCCAGCCCACCTTTGCCTGAGTATCCGCTGAAATGGGGCTATTCCCTCGCTTGGGGGGTAGATGCCGGTCAGACTGAAGTTCATGACACTGACCCAGCTCCAGAAGGCCGAACTCCTACTCTCGCTGCACGTACCGGGCGAGCCTCTCATCGTGACCAACGTGTGGGATGCCATCACCGCCAAAGTCGTGGCCGATGCCCCCGGCGTCAAAGCCCTCGCTACCGCGAGCCACTCCATGTCGAACGTGCGCGGCCTGCAAGACGGTGAAGGACTCTCGCTCGACGAGGCCATCCGTGCTGCCGCGATTATCGCGGGCGCCGTCGATCTGCCGGTCTCAGCCGACTTCGAGAAGGGATACGCACCGGATGCCGTGGGCGTGACCCGCAATGTGCGTCGCCTCATCGAGGAATCCGGCATCGTCGGCATCAATATTGAGGACTCGGTCGGCGCCCCGAAGGCCCCGCAGTTCGATATCGAGACCGCCGCCGCCCGTGTGGCCGCGGCCCGGGCCGGCGCCGACCAGAGCGGCATCCCGCTCGTGATCAACGCCCGCGTCGACACCCTCGCCGGTGGGGGCGCCTGGAACGAAGCCGTCGCACGCGCCAACGCTTACCTCAGTGCCGGCGCCGACGTCGTCTTCTTTCTCGGCTTGACCGACGAAGACAAGGTGGCGCGCGCGGTCGAGCAGGTCAACGGCCGCATCTCCGTAATCGGCGCCCCCGGACTCGTGCCTCTTGCGCGCCTCGCCGCGCTCGGCATCTCCCGGGTCAGCTTCGGCCCCGGTACCCTCGGCCTCACCCTCGCTGCTCTGCAGGCCGCAGCCACCAACCTCACCGCGCTCGGTGAGTACCCCGCCGACCTCGGCTTCACGTTCGCACTGTAAACAGCACTCGCACCGAGGCCATCAGCATCCGCTCGTCAACGGATGCGGGTGGCCTCGTTGTGTGCAATGAGTTGCCAGGTCGCGCCCTCGTCGGCGGAGACCCAGCCCTCCCAGTTGTAGCTGTCGGGGGTGATGGCGGTGAAGTTCCAGCGGATCGGGCGGCCGTCGGTGCGGGTGCCCTCCTGCCGCACACCGTGGCGATACGGCGTGGCCACGAGCTGGCAGTATTCGCCCTGGGCCGGGGCGAAGTAGCTCACCCGCCAGGCACCGGCGAGCGGGTCGTAGACACGCACGGTGGTGGCGACGGTTTCAAATCCAGACGGATGCGTCGTGCTCGCGACGACCTCGACGTCTTGCACGGCCCGGCCATCGAGAATGAATTCGACCATCCAGACAAAGTCGCGTTCGATCCATTCGCCCGTGGTCTCGTCGAGGCAAGAGCCCTTGGCGGCCCAGGATCCGACCATCTGGCCGAAGCGGTGCATGCGCCCGGGGTATTCCGGAGTGGGGCCGTGCGCGATGAGCGCTTCGTCGAATCGGGTGGGCATAGAGGTCATATCCAAATTTTACCCGACGCGAGGTTACGATCGGATTACCCGCAGGCATCCACGTGCGCAAAGCGGATGCGTCAGCGGTCGATGGTGGTGCGGTGAAAGTTTTGGAACGAGCGTGAGGCCGTCGGGCCGCGCTGGCCCTGGTAGCGGGAGCCGTATTCGCTCGAGCCGTAGGGCTTTTCGGCCGGGGAGCTGAGCTGAAAGAAGCAGAGCTGGCCGATCTTCATTCCGGGCCACAGTTTGATCGGCAGCGTCGCGACGTTGCTGAGCTCAAGCGTGACATGGCCCGAGAAGCCGGGGTCGATGAAACCGGCCGTGGAGTGCGTGAGCAAGCCGAGGCGACCGAGAGAACTCTTGCCCTCGAGCCGTGCGGCCACGTTGTCGGGGAGGGTGACCTGCTCGTAGGTGGCGCCGAGTACGAACTCGCCCGGGTGCAGAATGAACGGCTCGTCGGGCTTGGTCTCGATGAGGTGGGTCAGTTCGGGCTGGTCTTCGGCCGGATCAATGTAGGCGTATTTGTGGTTGTCGAACAGCCGAAACAGGCGGTCGAGGCGCACATCGATGCTCGATGGCTGAATCATTGCGGCATCGAGCGGCTCCAAACCGATTCGTCCAGAGTCGAGTTCAGCCTTGATATCGCGATCGGAGAGCAGCACGATGCCAGCCTAGCGGCGCTGGCTTGATATGCTGGCACGGTTCCGCTTGTTGTTCACTCACAGCGGTCGCGCGGATGTAGTTCAATGGTAGAACTTCAGCTTCCCAAGCTGATAGCGCGGGTTCGATTCCCGTCATCCGCTCTCCACGGTGCGCGTGTACTTGTGTGATTTGGGCAGCATGATGAGTCTTCTCGCACGGCTCATGAGCCTCGGACATCAGGGCTGAGCCACGGCTCAGGTTCGCCGGGTCGGCTTCGGGTGTCGGGTGAGCGCCGGTCGGTCCCTCCGCCCATTTGTCATGGTCAGACACATGTCGCGCAACTCAGGATTCGTCGCGCCAAGCCCAAGACTCTGCGACAGACTTCGAACATCCAGAAGCCGCCGAGTGCGGTAACTTGTCCGGCGGCAGACTTTCGCCACAGAGTTCGACATGCGTATTACGTGGTTGGCGTGTTGGGGTCGTCCCAGGGGCTCAGTCCCGGCGAGACGGCCATTGGCGCGCTGCCCATCACTGCGGCTCTGTATTACCTGGGGTTCGTCCTCTTGGCGGCGATCGATGCTGCCGGGTTCGGATGGATAGTCCGCGCCACGCGCCGACGGCGGGCCGGATCGCTTCCGTCCGATTCCTGACGCTCTGTCGCGGGGCTCCGGTGTGCCGCGCCGACCCGAAGCAGCGGCCGGGCGAGTATCAGACCGCTGATGAGTCCGGCGAGGGCGACCGGGAATGCGACCAGAGCGCTGAGGTGAGGCCGCAGGGAATTTCCGAATAGAAGGGTCAGCCCGCCAACGAAGACCACCGGGCTGAGAACGAGGATGCATGCCCAGATTGGGGTGTCCATCCGCCGCGCCCAGACTGCGGCGGCGAAGAGAGCGGCCGAGCCAGCGAGGATGAGGAGCTTCCCGACACGGTCGCGCTCACGGGCTTCCCCGGTTGGTTCAAACAAGAAGGTCTTGTCGAGACCCGCGCCTAACACCGCGAGCGCCAGCGCGATGAGGGCGGCCCAGACGACGAGGATTCCGGCCCACACGACGCCGCGAAGCCAGCGAGATGTCATCGCTCCTCGCCCTGATGCTTCGTCCGTAGGTGCGGGCGCCCCGCGCCGACGCGAAGCAGAGGGCGGGCAAGAGTCAGACCGCTGATGAGCCCGGCAACCGCGACCGGAAAAGTAACCAGGGCGCTGAGGTGAGGAAGGTAGGAATTGTCGAAGATGAGGGTCTTCCCAGCACGATCTTGAGCGAGTGCCGCACCGGTCGGGGCGACGTGGTCGCAGAGGGTTGCCTCATGACACACGCCCCCGACAGCGGATGCCGGCTTGGACCCGACCCGAATCTGCGTCGTTAGAGGTCCCGGTATCGGGCGGGTCATCCTGCCCCTGCCCTGGGCATCAACTGTGCAATGATTCGCTTGTGATAAAACTTGGCCAACGTCTACGTTCGTCGTTTCGTTGGGTGGGTGACCGAACCGATCCTGACTATCGCGCAGACGTGACCGGATGGTGGCGTGACGCCGAAATCCTGGAAGAGCTTGGGGACGCCCTCGGCGGTTTGCACGGCACGCGCACACCTAGCGTTGTTATCGGCACACAATCGCGCGGCAGCCTCTTAGGAGTACTTACGGCAAAGGCGCTGAAAGTTAAATTTGCAAAAGTCCGCAAAAATCCTTCCCGCGGCTCGGACAGCGACTCATGGTGGGAAACGTCAACGTCGCCCGACTACCGCGACCGCCACCTCGATCTGGGCCTCCGGCGTTCGCTGTTGAAGTCGGGTGATCGTGTCCTGTTCGTCGACGACTGGATCGCCACAGGCGCTCAGGCTACTGCTGCGAAACGGTTGGTCGAGATGAGTGGCGCAACGTGGATCGGTGCCTCCGTCGTGGTCGATGGTCTTGAAGAGTCTGCACTCAGACGGCAGCTCAACTTGCGTTCCCTGGTCCATATTCGGGAGCTGTGAGAAGCCCCGTTTTAGGCAGGAACCGTGCGTATCGACGCACGGTCAGGGTCCGTTCTGCGGGCGCACGCCCAGAGCGCTCGCCCATGACCCACGTTTGCGTAGCTAGAGGGCGTGCGTCGTTCCGCGACCACCTCGCCGCGACCCACACGACGCCACAATCGCTCGGTTTTGGCGGCGAATTTTAAAGTATCCCTGGCGGGCCACGCGATGTACTCCTCGTGAGTCGATTGAAGGGGTGAAGAAGAGGGCAAGTTTGAAGTCCGGCAGGTGCTTGTCGACGTTCCGGTCAACGACAAGAATGGAAGGCCCCTCCCCGTCGACCGGCTGAGCTCGGGCGGCGCCCGGGACCCCGGCGGATACCTCAGCGCTCAGTACCGCAACCCGAGGCTTCCGGAATCGGCTCCGACCCCATTTCGCCGCGACAAGGCCATTCAAGCGCCAGCGCCACGTGCGGACCCAGCCACCGAGGGCCCGCAGGTAAGCGACGAAGAGGCCCCTCGCGCGGTCGAACTTCCCGGTGTCAGTGTCGCTGAAGGTGTCCGGATAGACGATTATCGAGACCGGCGGTCCGCCTGAGCCATGTCAAGAGCGTTCAGAATCATCGCCAGCTCTTCGACATCATCGGCTCCATACTCCAGTGTGCCGGGCGAAGAGTTCTCGCGGAGCGAGCAGGTTCGGACGGCTCCCGTTGTTGATCCACTGACGTCGAGAGGGGTGAAGAACCTCGAAGGGCGCGGCGACCGGCAGTCGACAAAGCTCCCGAGTGAACCGTCGGGCGAAACCTCCGCACGGCACGACCACGAAGTCAGCATCCAGAGTTAGCGCGTCGACTCTCGCCTGAAGTCCGCGAAGGAGGATGCTGCGCGCCGCGTTTGCCTCGGCACACTGAGCCCCCGTGACGAACTTCGCTGTCGACGTCCGTCCCCGATCGATGACCATCCAGCCACGGGCGGACAACGCTGGTGTGGTCCCACCCTCACCGAAAACCTTCTCCTGCAGGGGAACGCTGGAGACGTGCAGTATCCCGACCCGGTAGTCCCCGGCGTCGTGCTTCGCGCGGACATAGCTGCCCAGGCTCTCGGCGGGGTGTGCCGGCAGTAGGTACTCGAGCGCGCTCATCCCGGCTTGCCGCTTCGCTCACGTAGTCCGTGACGCTCATGCCCAGCCCTCCGCCTCTCTGCCGGTACCTCGCACCAATTTAACGGGCGGCGTCCGGGCGCCGCTCGTTACTTGTTCCGGCTCAAGAAGCCAATCCCCCGCCACCACTCCTCAATGGCCACGTTGAGCCTCAGAACCGGGTACGTCCAGTCCTCCTGTTTGCCGTCGCGTGAGACGCGGATGATGAGCTGCGCTTCATCCGGAAGGACCACCGCGGCGGGTAGCTCCTGAATCTGCAGCGCCTCTGCGCCCTGCTTCGAGAAGGAGTAGAGCGTAATGCCCTGACCGTACGTGAGCGCGGCAAAGTCCTGCTTGAACCCAATGAGCGAAAAATCCCGGGCCCGCCCTTGCCGCCGGCGTGGTGGAGCATGTCGTCCACGTCGGTGGCGCGCACCTTCACGAGACACGGAGGGCGGTACCAGGAAGAGAACAGCGACATCCCCGAGGGCTTGGGCACACGGGCCGAGTACCAGCCCGGTACAGCGTCAACCACAACGCACCACCCTTACGACGTCCTCGTTGACCCGGCGACCGAGCACACCCGTGAGCGGGAACAGAATCACCATCATGACAGCAACTCCCTCGGGGCGCGGTCGTGCTGCCCGCGCTGACACTCGTCCTTCACGCTACGAACGTCGCCTGCGAACCGTCAGGCCTGCGACCAAGGACTCCATGGCCGTCGCGAACGTCAGTATTCAAAGCATGAAGTTCGCACAACGACTTGAGGTTCCAAGCTCGGCCGCGAATCCGCGCACCATACTTCGACTGCCCACTAAGGAATCGGCGGGCTCAATCGGTCGTTGCAACGCCCCGTTGTGCTCGAGATCTGGGCCTGATCACGTTTTCGCGAGTGCTTGCAATAGCGTCCGCTGATGATCCGTGCGCGGAACAGGTGGCACGACGTTCCCTCAGATGTATTCCCGCACGGACTCGCCATTCCGGCAATCCCGGCTGACCTCCCCGCATCGGCTGCTCGCCCGACAGCCGACGGAAGTCGGAGGGTTGCAATTGCCCGATCAAGAAGATAACCGTCAGAACCCCGATCTCCAGAGACGGGCCCGTGTGGTCGTGTCCGCAGAGCTCGATGAAGCGGCAAGGGCCAAGGATGTGACCGATGTAGCCGTTTCGCCTGACCCGACAACGCTACCGGACCATATTGCTGTGAGGACGTCCGCCCGGGAGAACGAGCGCCGAGGAGGGCAGGTGTACTTGTGCCATCGATGAGTACTCTGATGGATGAGGTCTCGGGGCTGTACCTGGTCCATACCGAGTCCGGCTCGACGTACTCGATTGATCTCGACCGACAAGAGCTGTGCCGCATGTCCACGCCGGATGATCCCGCGCGAGTGCACGGTCTGCGGCGCGATGGTTCCACTGTCACCCTTTTGGACGTTCTCGAGTGCACGGTCGGCCGGCCAATGCACTTGCTGATCGACCTTGCGGTCCCAGGTGTGCTCGCCACGACGCGCCGAACCACCCCAGTGACGGGAATCGAGCGCGTAACCGGAGTCGTCGAGTCCCTCGCCCGTGTGGGTGCGTGAATTTTTTGAATTCATAGGCGAAAAAGACTCGCTGGATGGCGTTCTCCGCAGTTTGCTCAAACCTTCCTTGCCGTTCGTCCCAATAAACCGGAGCAGGACTAATTGGATCGTACCAGTACGGACCAATAGCCGAAAGTGGTCCTATGCTGGAGAGCGACCGACGAACAAAGGGGACACGATGACGAAATTCCTGAATGGGCACCCGTCACTCGACGCCGGCCCGGTGCCCAAGCATGCACAGCTGCGGGCGATCCTGCTGGAGCTCATCGAGCATGCGCTGGCTCCGCACGCGGCGATCCCCGCCGAACGAAAGCTAATGACCCAGTACGGCGTCAGCCGGTCCACGGTGCGTGAGGCGATCCGCCAGCTCGTCGAAGAGGGCCGCCTCTACGGCGTGCAGGGCAAGGGCACCTTCGTGGCCGGCGAACGCGTGCAGAGCGACCTGCACCTGGCCTCTTTCACGGAGGACATGCGCCGGCGCGGACTCATCCCAGCGACGATCGTGAACTCTCTCACCCTGGTCGATGCGCCGCTCGAGGTGCGGGCAGCACTCGGCCTCGGCGCAAATGCCAGGGTCTACGAGATCGACCGTATCCGGCTCGCCGGCGGCATCCCGATGGCGATTGAACGCGGTTACTACAAGGCCGAGCTGCTTCCAGACCTCGAGAGTAAGGACTTGACCCGTTCGCTCTACACGATTTTCGCGACCGAATACGGGCTGCGGATCGACAGAGCGGAACAGACCGTCTGGGCCGAGACCGCGGACGCGGGTGCCGCCAAGGTCCTCGGCGTCACCGAGGGCGCACCCCTGATCGTGTTCCGCCGCACCTCGGCGGCGGCCTCGGTATCCGTTGAGTACGTCACCTCGTCGTACCGCGGCGACCGCTACCAGGTACACATGACCCTGAATCTGCAACACGCTACTGCGCGATCTGCTACTTCCTCTTCCGCTTCGTCATCCGTCAGTGGAACCTGAAGACCCCAGGCCGTGGCGACGACGAGATCCAGGACCCGGCAGCGGCGGACTCCGCGGGAACGACCGTCTAGCCCGATCGCCCCGTGCCGCCGGCACGACCCGAAGCACCATGCAATTCGAATTTGGAGTACACCATGGCCGAAGTTGTTTTTGTTGACAGTGAAGCCGCGGCGGGGACGCTCACGGCGGCATCCATTCGTTCGCTGATCCTGCGGAAGCCGGATGCCGTGCTCGGCCTCGCGACCGGCTCGACGCCGCTCTCGGTCTACGCGGCCCTGGCCGCGACTTTCACTGCCGACCCGATTGACGTGTCCCGGGTGCGCGGCTTCGCCCTCGACGAGTACGTGGGCCTGCCCGCGGGCCACCCCGAAAGCTACCGCTCGGTCATCACCCGCGACGCCGTCGTGCCGCTCGGGCTCAACCCCGCGAACATCCAGGTGCCGAGCGGCGACCCGGCCACCATCCGCACGGCGGGCCCTGACTACGAGGCCGCCATCCTTGCCGCCGGCGGCGTCGACGTGCAGATCCTCGGCATCGGCCGCACCGGGCACGTCGGCTTCAACGAACCCGGTTCGTCGTTCGCCTCGGTGACGCGCATCAAGACCCTGACCGAGAAGACCCGCATCGACAACGCCCGCTTCTTTCCGTCGATCGACGACGTGCCGATCCACTGCATGACGCAGGGCCTGGGTACCATTCTCCGAGCGCGGCACCTCATCCTGTTGGCCTTCGGGTCCGAGAAGGCGGATGCCATCGCTGCCGCCGTGGAGGGACCGGTCAGCTCGAGTAAGCCAGGTTCCGTGATCCAGCTGCACCCGCACGTGACCGTAATCGTGGACGAGGCCGCCGCCTCGAAGCTTGAGAACCTCGACTACTACCGGTACGCCTGGGCCCACAAGCCGTGGCCGGGCATTTAGGCCGCGCCGCTGCACACTCACCCCCGCACCCTTTAGTCTGAATCCCGCGTCTGAACCCTTGGAGCAATCATCATGACCCCGCTCACCTCCCGTCCGGCCGGATTGGTCCCTGTCGAGCGTTCCGACGCACCGGTCGCGGATGACCGGGGCTCGGCCGTGTCGTCGCCCGCAGCCCCGTTGCTGGCGGCGCCGATGCTCATCTCCGGCGGAACCGTGATCGCGCCGGACGCCGTGCACTCTCCGGGCTGGGTGGACATCCGGGCCGGCCGGATCGTCGGCTGCGGCGCGGGGAAGCCACCCCGGGATCCGGACTTCAGCTTCCCGGAGAGCACCCTGGCCGCCGGTTACGTCGACGTCCACACCCACGGCGGGGGTGGCAGCAGCTTCCACGACCAGGGCTCCGCCGTCGCCGCCGCGCAGATCGCCGAGACCCACCGCGCCCACGGCACCACGACCCTGATGGCCAGTCTTGTCACGGCCCCGCTCGACGAGTTCGAGCGCACCGTGGCGGCCTTGGCCGGGCTGGTCGAGCAGGGACTGCTGGCCGGCATCCACCTGGAGGGTCCCTGGCTGAGTCCGGCCCAGCGCGGCGCCCACGACGAGGCCCTGCTGCGCACGCCGGACGCCGAGAGCATCGACCGGATCATGCGGGCCGGCCGCGGCACCGTGCGAATGGTCACCATTGCGCCCGAGCTGGAGGGTGGACTCGCCGCCGTCCGCCAGATCGTGGGCTTCGGGGCCGTGGCCGCGATCGGGCACACCGACGCGACCTACGACCTGACCCGGCAGGCGATCGCCGCGGGGGCCACGGCCGGCACCCACGTGTTCAACGCGATGCGGCAGATCCACCACCGCGAGCCCGGCCCGGCGCTCGCCCTGCTCGAGGACCCCACGGTATTCGCCGAGCTCATCGCAGACGGGGTGCACCTGCACCCGGCCATAGTGCGTTTCATCATCGAGAGCCCCTCGCGGCCCGTCTTCGTGACGGATGCCATGGCCGCCGCCGGCGCGGACGAGGGCGACTACCAGCTCGGCGCCCTCGACGTGAGCGTCTCCGACGGCCAGGCGCGCTTGGCCGACGGCACCATCGCCGGCAGTGTGCTCACCTTGAGCGCGGCCGTGCGCTACGCCGTGCACACCGCCGGCGTGCCCGTGGAGATCGCGGTGCGCGCCGCCACCCAGAACCCGGCCGACATGATCGGTCTCCCGGATCGGGGCCGCCTCGCGGCAGGCAACCGCGCCGACCTGATCGTGCTGGGCGCAGGGCTCCAGGTCACGGCGACCCTGCAGGCCGGTCTCTGGGTGCCGTGCGCGAGTGATTGAGGCCGGTATTCAAGTCTCGTGATGGAGCTCGTCGAGATCACGTTCGGCGGGTCGCAAGAAGCTCCACCACCGCGGCGATCACCGGGGCTGCCGATGGATTTCCAGAATGACATTGTTGAGGCCGGACCGGTTGGCACTCGTGGCACGGATGATTACTGTAGGTCGGCGGCGCCCCTCGCCCGCAGTGCGGCACCGAGCAGCCCGGCATTCTCACCGAGCAAAGCGGGCAGGAGCACCGGTCGGCGGTGAAAGCTAAGCAGGCCGTCGACTCGTTCCTGCAGCGGCAAGAAGAGGGCGTCGCCGGCCTGGGCGAGACCCCCGCCGATCACGACCGCGTCAGGGGCGAGCACGGCTGCGAGCTGGCTGATCGACAGGGCGAGTGCATCGAGGGCCGCGTCCCAGATCCGCGACGCCACGGGGTCGCCCTGCCTCACGCGCTGGAGGACTTCCTTGGCACCTGGCAGGTGGGTGCTCGTTTCGGCCCGGTAGCGGCGGGCAATGGCACCCGCAGACGCCACCGTTTCCAGGCAGCCGCGGGCGCCGCAAGCGCAGAGCTCGCCCCGTGGGTCGATCACTGAGTGACCGATCTCACCCGCGTAGCCGGAGCCGGAGTGGGCGCGGCCGTTCACGAAGAGGGCCGCCGCGACCCCTGTTCCGATAACGAGCACAACCACGTCACGATAGGGGCGGGCTGCGCCGAGCCGGAACTCCGCGTCGCCGGCGGCGCGCACATCGTGTGAAAAGGAGGCCGGGAGACCGAGCCGCTCGGTGAGGAGATCTCTGAATGGCACCCGATCCCAGGCGAGGTTGGCTGCGCGCACGGCGATACCGCGCTCGTCGTCCACGATGCCCGGCGCGATCAATGCGACCGCGGCCGGATGCACGTCGGGGAAGTCGTGCCGGAACCGTGCGGCGACGTCCTCCACGTGGGCGAGCACGACATCCGCCGTGCCCGCGCCGGAAACCGGGGTGGCCGTGCGGTCGAGGCCGATCATGGCGCCGGTGGTGTCGAACAGGGCCGACTTCATGTCGGTTCCTCCGACGTCGAAGGCCAACACTGCGGCGCCGGCTCCCAGGGGGGAGGCCGACACCACCGTGGCGGGATCGGACATCAGCCGCGCTTCACGATCTGCTCGCTCCAGCGGCTGTAGGTGGCGAGGTCGCGCAGCAGACGTCCGGCGAAGGCGGACTGCAGCTCAGGGGTGGCCCGCACAAGTTCGGCAGCGTTCGCGTATTCGGTCACTGCCCGCTCCGGTTTTCCCGTGCGTAGCCAGCGATCGGCAGCACCCAGCCTCTTGCCCAGGTCTTTGGCTACCTTCTGCGGCACGCAGTCCCCGGTTGCCGCGGCGATGGTGCGACCGGTCCAGTCGCCGGCGTCCCGGGCCGCGGCGACGAGGTCGCTGTGGGGGGTTCGGGCATCCGTTCGGAAGACGCCTTCTTGCAGTGCCCTGGCCTGGGGCGCAGACATCTGGTTGTAGGCGAACAGTGCGGCCCCGTCACTGCCGGCGTCACGCACGGCCTGCACCTGGGCCAGCAGCACATCGGGGGTTGAGCCGCGGAACGGGCCGTAGGTGGCGGTGTAGAGCAAGTTGTCGGTGCCGACGATGCCTCGCATCAACGCTGTTTCCTGGGCCACCGAATCCGCGGTGGTTCCGAACGACATCCCGGTCAGCACGTCGACGTAGCCCTTCTGCACCCAGTCAGCCCAGTTTTGGAACTTCTTCGCCAGGCCGTCGGCCGGATTGGGGAACACGGCCGCAGAGATCTCCGCCTCCGGCGCCACGCGCACCTGCAGGTCGCGCACCTCGGACACGAATGAGGTCACCTGGGCCTCTCGCCAGTCGCCCCAGGTCTTCCACAGGGCGTCGGCCGGGGTCAGGGAGAAGGGGTCGACGCCGTGGCTGGCCGCGAATGCCGTCCTGGCATGATCGCTGTAGGAGAAGGATGCCGTTTCCCACGGTTCGGAGACGGGGTAGCGAATGTAGTCCAGATGCAGGCCGTCGACGTCGTAGTCGGTGAGGATTTCCTCGAACAGGCTCTTCACGTACTGGCGCGGTTCGGGCATTGACGGATCGATGAAGTAGTAGCCGGCCTCCTGGGATGACGGCTGCGGGCCTGCTTTGCCCACGTCCTCGCGCTCCACCGCGGCCCATTCCGGGTGGGCGGTCAGCACCGGGCCGGGGCCGTCGCTCGCCGAGTCGACGCCGACGAAGAACGTGTGCACCCAGGGGTGCAGCTCGATCCCGCGATTGTGCGCTTCCTCCACCCAGACGCTGAGCGGGTCGAAGCCCACCATTTCCGGTCGCTGCGTCGCAATACCGTATTCGGCGGCGACGGCACTCGGGTAGATCGTGTAGCCCTGCCAAACGGTTTCAAGGAAGACCATGTTGAAGCCGGAAGCGGCGATGGCGTCCAGGCTGGCCCTGATCTGTTCGGGGGTGGTCTCGGTGGGCCGCACCCACAGGCCGCGACCTTCCACCGGCAAGGACTCGGCCGTGCGGTAGAGCGCGAGGCTTGCGCTCTCCTTCGCCGCGACGGCCCAGGCTACCGCGCCGTCCTGATCTCCGGCGGCGATGGCGGCGGAGGCCTTGGCGAGCAGGGCTTCGGCTTCGGTGACCGCGGTGTCTGCGCCGGGTAGATCGGCGGGGAGACAGCTTTCATTGGCGCCGGTGACCGCGTGCCGGGCCTCGGTCAGCGCCTGCTCCGCGCCGTAGAGGTAGGTGTCGGCGTCGACGGTGACGGTGACGGTTCCGCCGGCGGTGTCCACGCGGGCGCCGAGAACTGCGTTGCTGGAGAGCCATGCCCCCCGGCCGCCATGCCCGGAGAGCACGATTCCGTCGGCCGGGATCGCCCGGTTGCCGCCGCCCCTGGCGACGACGCGGTCACCTGAGACCGTCACCTCGAAACCGAAGTCATTGGTGCCGGTCGTGGCCAGGCCGAAGGCCGGGGTGTAGACGATCAGCTGCTCGGCGCCTCGGCAACCGGGGAAACACTTCCCCGTGCCGGGGTCAACGGCCGCCGGGTTCGTCGCCGCGGTGGGATCGGTCGCGTCGATGGGGCTCGTGACCGTGCGCAGCGTCAGATCTGCGATCGTGACGAGTTCGCCGACGCGTACGTGGTCGCGCAGGAACAGCCGCACATCCGGGGTTCCGCCTGGGGAGGCTGACAGCACCACACCGTCTGCCGGGATCGGGTTGTTCCCCGGGTTCGGGCAGGGCGTGAACGCCGTGCAGACGTCCAGGACCCGATAGGAGCCTGCGGTCTCCGTCTTCTGGAGCACCGCCTCCCCACCGAAGGAATTGGTCTTGGTCTGGGCGCCGAAGCCCGGCGTGTAGAGCGCGAACAGGCCGGTGGTGCGGCTCGATGGGTCAATGGCATCGATCGATTGCACACTGCCGTCGGCGGCGGTCACCCGGGGCCCGGCGGGCGGAGCAGCCGGGGCAGCGGATGCGCCCATCTGCGCAGTGACCAACGGCACCAGCAGCGCCGCGGCCAGGGCCATGGCCAGGGCTGCGGCTCGGGCTCCGGTACCTGCGCCGTGCCGGGCGGATCGAGGGCCGCCGATCGATTGCTCGGTGATGTGGGCTGACCGTATGCGCATTCTGGACTCCAATATCGTGCAGTAACGGGTTTTGTGTTGGCGAATTGTGTCTGGCTTGGGTGGAGGACGGGCAGCCCGGGGTTAGCTCGGGGTCAGTGCCCAGATCTGTGCACGGGTCACGGCCGGGGCCTCTCATCGCTGGACCGAAGGATCAACGTCTCGACGGCGAACGGGCCGAGTTCGACCGTGAGCGTTCCGTCGGCCGCGACCGGTAAATCCCCGAGAACTGTCTCGTCGATTCGCGCGCGGTCGACGGTGAGCACCCCGGTCGGAAGGGTGACGGTTGCCGTGCGGGTCAGCGGCGTCGGGTTGCCGATCCGCAGCACGCTTCCCTGTCCCGCCGTGGTTTCGTCGACGGGCTTCCACGCCGAGACCAGGGCGCCCGCCACTCGGGGAGCACGACCGGTGGTCGACCTGGCTGCGGGCGACGTGGCGCCCGGCCGCAGGGCGTAGGCCACCAGCGGCACCCGGTGCCGGGCGGCGGCCAGGGAGAGGTCGAGCGATCCGGCCTCGGCCCCGAGTCCGAAAATGACAGCAAGGTGGGCGGTGAGGAGGCCCTGGCACTGAGCCTCCGGCACCGCAAGCATCGGGCCGGCGCCGGTGGTTCGCGTGCGAAGATCGAACCGGGACATCCAGCCCACGGCGCGCAGCAGCGTGACGGCGAGCACGTTCGAACCGTCGGCATCGCTGGCCTGCAGCTCCGGCAGGCCGCGTGTGAGCACAGCCACCGAACCGGCTCCGGTGCCGACGCTGGCCCAGGAGTGCACGGGCGCGACACCCTGTTCGGCCTCAAGTCCGCGCTCGGTGGGCAGTTTCCCGAGCGCCGGCCCGATCGGCCGGGTGATCGCGCACCAGTGCTGGTCGGCCGTCCATTCGGTGGCTGATGGGTCAAGCGGAACCTCGAACCTGAGCCGGTGGTCGTCGGCCCTGTTGTCGACCGTCACGGTCCAGTCGAGCCGGTCGCTCGCGGCCCAGTGCTCGATTTCGACCCTGAGTGGCACCGGAACGCAGTCAGTGCGCCGAGACTCCCGGTCGTCGGTTAGGGCCGTCGGCAGGAGCATCGACGCGTCGATCAGGATGCGGGTGCGCACGTCCGTCTGGGTGACGTGCACCGCCGAGACGGTCGGGTGCACGGCCAGGTCGACTGCCGGGGGGTCGTAGTTGTAGCTGTCGCCCCGGTCGCCGACAGACACCAGCAAGCCGACCTGGTCTCGCCGCACACTGGTTTCCCGGTCCTCGACGCGCAGCGATGCGTCGGCGTTGACCGATAGTCGGAATCGGCCGGTGTCAATCGTTTCAGGCTCGGTCCCTTCGGGGTGAGACGTCGTGTATCCGGTAGTTTCGGGCTGAGGCACGGCCGCCGCGTCGCCGAGTTCGGCCGTGTAAGCGTGCCAGCCGAAGGCAGGCACGTCGAGGGCCCTAAACGCCACCTTGTGGATGGCGCACTCCTGGGAGTCTGGCATCAGGTCGAGGTCGGCCTCGAAGACCGTTTCGATCCGGGTGGATTCGACCTCAAACGACATCGGTGTGCCGTCGATGCTGCGAAGGTCCGTGATGCCGCGGCCGACATCCGTGGCCACCTCGACCACCACGGCGCCGCTGGTGTCGTCGCCCTGCCCGGACACCACGACGAGGTCGACCCGGTCAACCGGCGGCGTACCGTAGCGACGGGTGTCGAGCCCGTCGGCGAGGAGCAGGCGACGCACGAGCAACTCACCGGTTTCCTCGGCCTGTTCGGCGCGCACCGTGGTGGCGCGGTGCACCTCGTCGATGCTGCAGCCGCAGATGGAGTCGTGCGGCGCGTTCTTGATCACGAGATCCCAGGCGTGGTCGAGCAGACCGGCCAAGGAGCGCGGATTCGCCCCGGCCGCATCCTCCGAGCCCGACACGGCGGCGTGCTGGAATCGGGCGAGCTGTGGCTCGGCGAAGCGTTCGAGCAGGGTCTGCGCCCGCTCGTTGGCCAGCTTCACGTAGGTGCGGGCCGACAGTGTTCCCGGCAGGAGAAAAGTGAGGCGGTTTCCGAGGGTGCGAAGTTCGCCGTCGACGATGGGTAGCGGAGCGGCCTCCCGATCGAGCGCGGCGCCCTTGGCTAGGTCAAAGAAGGCCTCCAGAGTCGTCTCGACCAGGGTCACCTCGGAACCCGCGGTGTGCTTCGTGCGGGTGGATGGCGGTTGTGGCACCAGGTGGTCGCCGCCGTTCAGCAGCAGACACGGGCCTAGCGGCAGGCGCGCCCGTTCGGCGTCGACGTAGGCGCGGAGCCTGCTGCCGCTGGTGTCGGCGTCCCAGAGCACCTCGGTCTGGTGGTAGGACTGGTTGACCGTGAACACCTCACTGCCGTCGAGGGAACGCCAGAGGAAGCGGCCGAGCTCCGGCGGGGCGCCTCGCCAGACCAGAGCGGTGTCCATACCGAACCCGGACAGCAGCCGGGGCAGGTCGGCGGGGTGCCCGAACGCGTCGGGCGAGTAGCCCACGGTGGAGAGACAGCCGATCCGGTTGCCCCAGCGGCGGGCGCGGAACAGGTTGCGCACGAGGTTCTCGGCCGAGACCAGCTGATTGTCAGCGAGCACATGCCACGGGCCCACGGTGAGCCGGCCGGCCCCGATTAGGGCCGACAGGCGCGGCTCGAGGTCAGGCCGGATTTCGAGCACATCGGCCAGCACGACGGTTTGGCCGTCGAGGTGAAAAGACGCATAGGTGTCATCGTCGAGCGAGTCGCAGACACGTTCGACCAGCTCGACCAGGCGGCCGCGGTAGCCGTCGAAGCCGCGATACCATTCGCGGTCCCAGTGCACGTGGGAGATGACGTGACAGCGGTCCAGTGCCTCAGTCAAGGCGGTGGCCCTGCTTCGTACGCACGTCTGCGGTCTGGCGCACGAAGCTCGCCGTGATCACCTGCGGGCGGGTGATCGCCGAGCCGATCACCACGGCTGAGGCGCCACGCTCGAACGCGGCGCGCGCCTCAGTGGGGGTGGAGATGCGCCCCTCCGCCAGCACCGGGATGCTGAGCACGGCCGTCAGCTCGGCCACGAGCTCAAGGTCCGGTGCGGGCCCCTGACGGCTGTACGCGGTGTAGCCGGAGAGTGTGGTCGAGACCAGGTCCGCTCCGGCTGCCGCTGCGGACCGGCCCTCGTCAACCGTGGACACATCGGCCAGCACGATCACCGGCCCGTCGGCCTTCAACCGCCGGATGGTCTCGGCCAGGCTCAGGCCGTCCGGCCGGAGCCTGTCCGTGCCATCGAGCGCCACGATGTCGGCGCCGCACTCGAGTATTTCCTGGGCGGCGGCGAGGGTAGGGGTGATGTAGACGTCCGTCTCGCCGATCTTCCACAGCCCGATGATGGGTAGGGTCGTGGCCGCACGCACGGCACGGATGTCATCTGGCCCCTCGATCCGGAGGCCGCGGGCTCCGCCTGCGATCGCGCTCAACGCCATCGCCACCATGTGGTCCGGGCCATAGAGCGCCTCGCCCGGCTTGGCCTGGCAGGAGACGATGAGCTGTCCACGCAGGCGATCGATCAACTCCGTCGTGGTGGCAGGGGCGGGGTCGGGGGGGTGTTCAGACATGCTGGATCTCCGTCTGGGTTGGGGCTGGTTCGGAAGGTAAAGTTTCGGTGCTGCGCCAGCTGAGCGGCGCGCCAGCGGCGAGGAGGTCACCCTGAACGCCCGCGAGCAATGCCGGGTCGTGGACGATGCGGCGCGGGCTCGTGGACAGCCGGACGCTCGCGGCGGCCAGCGCCCCGGCGGCCTCGCCGATCGCCCACTCCGCCGGGTGAACCCGCCAGGCGGCTGCTGCCACCTGGGTTGCGGCCAGATTCTTGGCGCCCATCACGAGGTTCTCCGGGCCAATGCCCGGGGCGGGTACGAGGGCACCGGCCGGGAGCTGGAACGGCGCCGCGCTGCGGTAAACGCTTCTCGGATGCCCCACTCGCGGATGCAGATCGGCGTGATACCAGGCGATGCCCACCGAGTCGGCAATCTCGGGGGCCGGGTGGACCGCCGTGCCGTCATCCGTTCCGGCAACAGAACCGCTCACTGGATCGGCCGATGGGTTTCCGATGGGAGTGCAGAACGTCGCCGGCAGGAGGTCTGCGGCGGTGATCGGCCGAGGGTTACCCAGACGCCGGGACTCCCGCACGTAGGGTGACGCCGCGAGCCCGTCGGCCGTTCCGCTGAGTTCGGGGGCGAGCCTGAGCTCGGGGTAGCCCTGGCCGGTGCCGAACGGTCCGGGGCCGTCGCCGGGGTCGCGGGGGGCCTCGGTGCGGAGCCAGTGCACGAAGGCAAGCGTGAGGGCACGGGCCGCAGGGCCGGCCTTGGCCGGGTCGCCAACGAGACCGGAGCTTCGGTAGTCGTTACCGGCCCAGTTGATGACGGCGGCCTCGGTCGCTCCCGATTTGGCAGTACGGATGCGCCGGTAGGCCCAGAAAGGAGGCAGTCCGGTCGGGCCGGTGGTGAAGAAGCGATAGCAAGCGAAGGCGCCGGTGCCGGTCTCGATCTCACTTTGGGGGCTGGCCAGGTTGAGCGAAAATGGTTGCGCGTCTCGCAGGGCGGCGTACCCGAGTGGGGCCTCGCCGACCGGTTGCGGTTCTGCCTCCCGCACGAGCAGCGCGGCCCAGGTGCAGGACTGTTCCGCAAAAAGATCTGCCGCGCCGGGCACGGCATCCGTTTCGCCGAAGGCGTCGCTGCCCTCCGAACCGATCACCCACCGGGTGCCGGTGAGTGGCAGCAGGTCGCCGAGCTCGGTCGCGTCGACGAAGACACGGGCGCGAACGAGAGCGTCCGTGCCGGTCGGATACCGAAGGCGCACCGCGTCGATCGAGGCTCCGGAATGTGCGGCGCGGCCGGCTACGTCGGTGGCGGCGACAGGCCAGGCGTTCCGAAGGACGCGGATGCGGCCGGCGTCGATGTGCGTGCAAAGCATCCCCTCCAGCACACGGAGGCCGACCAGCGGTTCAAAGCAGAGTCGGCTGACCCAGCCGTCTCCCGGGTTTCGGGCCCCGCCGCTCGCGGTTCGCACCAATTCGCGGAACTGACGGTAGCGCGCCGTCACCCCGGCCGACTCGACCAGCGGATGTTCGTCAAGCGGGGAAGTCAGCTGGGCAGTGACTTGGCCGCCGATCATCGGCTCGGCCACAGTCAGGATCACGGATGCCCCGGCGTTGGCCGCGGAGAGGGCCGCGGCGATGCCGCCGAGCCCCCCACCGATCACCGCGACGTCACCCGTAAGCTCCATCGCGCACTCAGTAGCCTGCTCGCGTTCGGTCGAAAGGTCGGCCTCGGAATCGGGTCGCACGCACTTCTCGCCGCTCGACATCAGCCTGCCTCGATGAGGTTCAGGTCGATCTCGAAAGTGCGCTGCCAGGGCAGAGTGAGGCTGCCTGGTTCGATCCGCACCCGCTCGAGGCCAGGTCGGGCGGCGAGAACGGCGGAAAGACGGGTCTCGGCGTCCCGCAGAACGGGGTTTCCGGTGTCCGGCTCGGCGATGTTGTCGTGCCTGGTGCGGGGCGACCCGAGAATGGTGCGCACGCGTTCTCGCTCGAGTGACATCCAGCCGTAGTCCTCGACGACTCGGCGGGCAACGGAGAGCCGCACGGCACCAGCGTCGAGGGTGCCGGACTCGCGGGCCGCCCACCCGGCCACAAGCTGGGCCGCCACCGTTCCCACGGTGTTGCCGGCCGTGTTCCAGGCCGCAAAACCGCCGAGCGCCCGCCAGACGTCGGCCGCGTCGAGCGCGGCGACGAGGGCCGGGTCTGCTCCGTTGGGCCGGGCCACGTCGGCGAGGCCGACGAGTGTGGTGGTGGTGAGGGCGCGGGTGACGAGGTCGGCAGTCAAAGCGGCCTGGTGTGGGTCGAGGTGATGGTCGGGAGCGACGGCCCAGTCGGCGGCAGGGACGCGAGGCTCCTCCGGCGGGTGCACGACCAGGATGACGTCGCATCCCGCTGCCCGCGAATCAATCCCTGAGACGGAGCCACTGCTGCTGTCGCCGATTCCGGAGCCGAGGAACACCGCATGGGCGCCCGCCGCCTCGATCTGTCGGCGGATCGTCTCCCGCACCCGCGACGATTCGTAGGGAGCGACCCGGTTCAAGGCCTCCGGGTCGGAGCACATGATGCCGATGATCGGCGCGCGCACCCCGCGCACCGCGAGGCAGGCCCGGGCCACGAGCACAGCGCCGATCTCATCCGCGCCGGGTTGAACGAAGACGCGGTCGCCGAGTTCGCACCGGTCGACCCAGTCGCCGAGGGCACGCTGATCTGCCGCCGAGAGGGATTCCTCCGCGGCGTCGTCGATCCCGATGACCAGCCGCCCGACGGTGTTATCGGCTGCGAGTTCGACAGCCTGAAGGGCGAGAGCGTGCTGGCGCAGCCGCCGGCCGATCCAGTCGAGCCTGACTTCTCTGGGCACCGCGGCCTGAGCCTGGGCCACCCCGGCGCGCTTGGCGAGCGCCGCCGACAGGCTGTGCAGCGCCGGGCCGTGCGGATCCCAGTAATCCGGCTCCTCCATGGGGTCCGAGGAATCAGGGGTGCGCGGCACCAGCGTCGACGCGAAGACCGGACAACCGGTTTGCCTCAACACGCTCCAGCGCACGGCGACCTCCGCCTGGGACTCATGTCCGATCCGTGACGGGATCAGCCCACCGAAACCGAGGCCTTCGAGTGAGACGATCGCGAACGAGGCAGTCTGCCGGGCGGCACTGAGCCAGTCCGTGAGACCGGCCGTGTCACCGGGCCGGCGGATGCGCGGCAGCAGCCCGGACGGCGGCAATGCGCAGTCGAGTCCGGCGATCCGGGCGATTCCTGCGGGCAGGCTGGTACAGACCGGACGCTCGTCCAGCGGCACGAGTACGATCCCGCTCATGGGGTGTCGCTTCCGTTGGAGGGCCCGGCGTGTGCGGGGAAGAGTGCAGTGGAATCCAGCCGCCCGGGAATGGGCCGAGCGAGCCGCGCGGCCCCGATCGCGACCGCGGCTCTACCGAGCAGGCCGGTTTCAATCCGGAGCGCGCCGATCAAGGGGATGGTCGTGCGGGCGGCCGCACTGCGCACGCGGTCCAGCCAATCGGCGCCCAGGCCGGTCACGCCTCCGCCGATCACGATCAGCTCGGGGTCGAGCAGGTTAGCTACGGAGCCGAGTGCGGAGCCGATGGCGTCCGCCCCTGCCTCGAGGATGCCGCGGGCCGCACCGTCACCGCCCGTCGCGGCCGCGGCGACCGCGCGGAGGTCGTCGGCCGAGCCACCGGCGAGGCGGTAAGCACGGGTCATGGCTGGACCGGACGCGATCGACTCGAGGTGACCGTCACGCCCGCAGGGACAGGGCAGGCCTGCGGCACCGGCGACGATGACGTGGCCGAGGTGGCCGGCCGCGGAGTGCGAGCCGGAGTGGGGTCGTCCGTCGACGACAAGTCCGCCGCCGATTCCGGTGCCGACCATCACGCCGACCACCTGGGCGTTCCCCGCCGCGGCCCCGTGCACAGATTCGGCCCAGGTGAACGCCTGCACATCGTTGGCCACGCTGACAGCCAGGCCGGGTAAGGCGTTTCGGACTGCCCGGCGAATGTCGGTGCCCGCCCATCCCACCAGGGACGAGGTGGAAGAGAGTACGGTTCCCGTGGCCGAATCGATCACCCCGGCTGAGCCGATCCCGATGGCGTCGACCGGCCGGGCGCCCGAGGGCAGGGCGTCGAGTGCGCGCCCGGCAAGCCGGATCGCTGATTCCAGAATCGCTGCGGGGCCGTTGGCTGCGGGGGTCGGCGCCTCGAACAACCCGGTGGTGCGGCCCGAGTCGTCCACCAGCACCGCGAGGGTCTTCGTACCCCCGATGTCCACGCCGAGGGCGTAGGCCGGGGCCCATACGCCGGTCATCGGCGTCGTTCCCGTTTCACCGTGATCCGGTAGTCGTAGCGGTCGGCCCGGTAGAGGCTGATGGCGAATTCCACCTCGCGGCCCTCACTGTCCACGGCCACCCGGGTCACCGACATCGCCGGCGACTGTGGCGGAACGTCGAGCAACGCGGCCTGCACTGAGTCGAGCACGGTGGCCTGAATGGTCTGCGTGGCGCTCTCCGGCGCCCGGCCGACGCTGTCGAGGTACTCGTAGACGGATGGTGCGGTATCGAGCGAGAAATTCTCCGGCAGCACGTCGCCGGGAATCCAGACGCTTTCCAGGCACATCGGCACACCGTCGGCGGTGCGCACACGTTCCAGGTGAACCACGGCCCCGCCGGGGGAGATCCCAAGGATGCTGGCGATGTTCGCGTCGGCCTCGACCCGCTTCAGGCTGGCCGAGATCGACCCCGGCTCCATCCGCCGCGACCGGATGTCCTCGCTGAACGAGGTGAGGGTGAGCGACTTGGTGATCTTCGCCTGGTCGGCCACGAAGGTTCCCGCGCCGTGCACCCGGTAGATCAGGCCGTCGTCGACCAGTCGGGTGAGGGCCTCGCGAACGGTCATCCGGGACACACGGTAGGTGGTCATCAGATCGCGTTCGCTGGGCAGTGCGGTGTGCGCGGACATTCCGGCGAGGATCAGCTGCTCGAGCTCCGAACGGAGCTGCGCATATTTGGGAACGTTCATCCCTTGAGTCCTCCTTCGCCGACGCCGCGGAAGAACCATCGCTGCAGTGAGAAGAAGAGCACGAGCAGGGGGATGACGGCGATCATGGTGCCGGCCGCGACGACCCGCTGGTTACTGGTGAAGGTACCTGAGAGGTATTGGATGCCGACGGTCAGAGTGTAATTGGCGGGGTCCTTGAGGATCACCAGCGGCCAGAGGAAGTCGTCCCAGGCGAAGACGAAGGCGAAAATCGCAACGACCACGAGGGAACCCTGTACCGAGGGGAGGGCCACCCGGGTGAACCGCTGCCAGTCGGAGGCGCCGTCGATCATGGCGGCCTCCTCGATCTCCCGCGGCAGTGCCAGAAACGCGGTGCGCATGATCAGAATCGACAGGCCGGTTGCTGCCGTGGGCAGGATCACGCCGAGCAGGCTGTCGACCAGACCGAACGAGCGCGCGGTGAGGAACACCGACACCATGATCACCTCGAACGGGATGATGATCGTGGCCAAGAAGATCAGGTCGGCGACAGTGCGGCCGCGGAAACGCATCCGTGCCAGCACGTAGCCGGCCAAGGAGGCGAGCACACAGTTGAGGAGGGCGGAGGAGGTCGCCACGACGAGTGAGTTGCCCATGTAGCGGAACACGGGGATCGTGTCAGCGACCATGCCGTAGTTCTCGAAGGTCGGCGACGCTGGGAAGGGATTGGCGGTGTAAATCGATTCGCCGGAGCCTTTGAGCGAGGTGCCAAACTGCCAGATGAATGGCCCCACCAGCAGGATGAACACGAATGCCAGCAGCGTGTAGCGGATCGTGTAGTCGATCGCCTTGCGGCGGGTGCCGCCGCGGCGACGCCCGGCGGTGGAGGTCCGTGCCGCTTCCCGGCGCGAGCGGGTGGTGCTCATCGCAGTTGGTCCGTTCGTTGGGAGCGCAGATAGAGAATAGAAAAGCCGATGGTGAGCACGAACAGTGCCAGGCTCATCGCGGAGGCGTAACCGATCTCCCCGCTGAGCCCGAGGCCGACCTCCCTGATCGTGTAGACCAGGCTTCTGGCCTGGCCTCCGGGTCCGGCCGTGCCGTTGCTGATCACGAAAATCTCGGCGAACACCTTCATGGCGGCAATGGAACCGAGCAGGCCCACCAGCAGCATGGTCGGACGCACGCCCGGCATCGTGATCGACCAGAACCGGCGGCCTCCTCCGGCGCCGTCGACCTGGGCAGCCTCGTGCAGCTCTTTGGACACATTGCCGAGGGCTGCGAGGTAGATCACCATGTAGTAGCCAAGCCCCTTCCACACGGTGACCATCATGCAGCTGAGCAGCAGTAAAGTCGTGTCGGTGAGGAAGGGCAGCGGCTTCTGGATAAGGTGCAGTCCCCGGAGCAGGCCGTTCACGGCGCCATCAGAGGAAAGCAGCGTGGTCCAGATCAGCCCGACAACGACCATGGATGCCACGACGGGCGAATAGAAGACCGAGCGAAAGAATCCGATTCCCGGGATGTTGCGCTCGACGAGCACGGCTAGCAGCAAGGGGAGCACCATCAGGAGCGGAACGACCACGGCCACATAGAGCAGGGTATTGCGGGCGGAAATCCAGAACTGCGGGCTGTTGGCCAGGGCAATGTAGTTGTCGACCCCGTTGAAGGATCCACCGCCGAGGGTGGTCGCGTTGGTGAACGACAGCACGACGGTGTTCAGGAAGGGGCCGATGGTGAAGATGCCGGCCACGACGAGCGCCGGCGCCAAGAACAGCCACGGCAGCCATTTGTACTGTGCTTTCATGTGCTTTGGGCTTTCATTTGCTATGACTTCTGATGATGCGGGAGAGATGTCAGGCCGGGGCGCGGCCTGGGGGATGGGCCGCCCCGGCCTGACAGGCTCCGGGTTACTTGCCGGTGATGGCGTTCGCCTCGGCGACCGCCTGGTCCAGGGCCTCGGCCGGGGTCAGGTCGCCCTTCATAGCGAGCTGTACCTTGCCGATGACGATGGCCTTGATCCGGTCGTCGAACTGCACGGGCACGATGTTCCGCGCGTCCTTCAGCTGTTCCGCCGCGATCCGGCGGGCCTTGGACTCGACGGTGCCGTCCGAGTCGTCCATGAAGTACGGGTCGGCCAGGGCTTCGGTCACGGACGGGAAGATCGTGACGATCTTCGAGAAGGCGAGCTGATTTTTCGCATTGGTCATGAACTCAGCGAACTTGAGTGCGGTGGCTTTGTTCTTGCTGCTTTCCGGAACGAGGAGTCCCATGACCGACACGTTCGTCGGTCCGCCCTCGCTGGTGATCTGAGGTCCGACATCCGTTACCTTGGCGATGTCGGGCGCATTCTCCTCGATGATCGTGAGGAAGTTCGCGCCGGACGGGAACAGGGCGATCTGGCCGGCCTGGTAGGCCTCGGTCTCCTTGGCGTGGTCCTGGGTGAGTGAATCGGGAGGGAAGACCCCGGTCTGGTAGAGCTCGGCAAGTTCGGCGACATAGGCTTCGGCGTCGGGAGTGTTGAAGGTCCACTCGGTGCCGGCCTCGTTCAGGAGCGGGACGCCCATTCGGCCGAGGTCGGTGATGAAGCGGTTCTCCAGCGCGGGATGCATTCCGGTGAAGCCGGCGCCGGCCTTGGCCAGGGTGCGGGCGTCGTCGAACAGTTCAGCGTAGGTGGTCGGCGGCGCGGCTGGGTCGAGTCCTGCCTGTTCGAACATCGAGCCGTTGTACATCGTCACCTCAGAGGAGAGATACCAGGGGAATCCGAACGAGCCGTCTTCGCCGGGAACCTGGAAGGCATCCCAGGCTCCAGCCACGTAGCTCTCGCGTAGCTTGGGCACGGCCTTGTCCAGGTTGACGAAGGCGCCCTGCACCTCAAGGGGCTGGGCAAAGTTCGGGTTGAGGTTGATGACGTCAGGGAGGGTCCCCGCCTGCGCATCGGTGGAGATCTTTTCCTGCGCACCCTGGAAGGGCACGTCGATCCATTTCACGGTGGTGTTCGGGTTGGCCTTCTCGAAGTCGGCAATAACGCCCTCAATGTAGTCCGTGAAAGTGGGCTTGAGCTGGAGGGTGGAGAAGGTGATCTCGCCCTTGATCTCACCGCCGGTAGACCCGGAATCTCCGTTGCCGGTCGATCCCGAACCGAGTCCGCAGCCGGTCAGGCCGACGGTCACTACTCCGGCGAGGGCCAGGGCAATCATGGGTAGCTTCTTCATTGACAGTACTCCCGTAATCTCTATAGTTTCAGGTGCGCTCCGCCACTGGTTCGTACCTCTTTGGCAATCATGGCCCCGCTTTGAGAGATGTGTCAAGAAATTTTGCAAACTGGTCTGAACCACTTTGTACCGCATCGGTGTTTGCCGTCACCACGATTGCGGCCGGGCCGAGGCTGCACCATCGAACACCACGGGAGTCACCGGTGAGCCGTAATGTGCCACCGCAGGAATCCCTGATGTACGCCGACTTGCGTCAGGCCCGCTGAACTCTCAGTCGGAAAGCGCATCGGCGCGCGTCACCGAGTGACGACCAAAGCGTCCGTGGACGTCTACACCGGCGAGGTCTGCTTCCAGGTCGGTCCGGATGCAATCCAGATTCTGAGTCGCGATACCGATCGGCATTGATTAAGCCCCAGCCATCGGCTACCCAATCGCCGTCGAGATCCAGGCGGACGCGGGCCGTCATCGCGTCGTTTCGCCGGTGTGCCTTCCTCCGCGCTCGGCTGATCGCTGAAACCCGTAACGGTGACAGCGACCTCGAACCGCGACAACCCGGGCGTGCCGAACGCGCTGAGGCAAAGGACGAACCCCGTCAACGTATTCGACTGCCGGCCCGTCTTTCAGACCGGGCGGGCGAACCGTTATCGCTGCGCCGACCGCGGCCGTCGAAGAGGTGTGCCATGGACAATCCGTCCCGACCAGCGCACTCGATACCGATTCGGAGGGCATGGTGAAGCATGCCCTCGCCACCCGGTTCAGCGCCCGCACCACCCTGATCGCCGCACACCGGCTCTCGACCATCCGGGAGGCCGACAAGATCGCCTACATCGAGAAGCGCCTAATCGTCGAGCTCGGCAACCACAACGAGCTGATGGCCCTCGGCATCCGCTGACCCCACATCGTCCCCGCCAGACCACTTGACGCTCCCCCGAACCAAAGAAAGGCCCCGCAATGCCCCGTTTCGACCTCAGCCTCCTCGAACTCCGGGACTATCACCCCCAGGTTGCCGAACCGGCCGACTTCGACGAGTTCTGGCGTTACACGCTCGCCGAGGCTCGCCGCGCCACGGGGTGCGCCAGGCGGCTTGGCTGGAGCGTCGGATGGGCTGAACCACCGGACGAACCCGCCAGTACTCTCTGCTTGATGCGCCCTTAGCCCTTGACTGGACCGGTGGATCGAGGCAAGGACCTGCGTACCAGGTCGCCGGTCTACATACCGAGCGGGACCAACCGAGGGGAGTTCAGGCCTGGTTTTAAGGAATGAACCCCCCGCTCAAAGACATCGCGCCGGCACGACTTATTCGCGAAGGCAATCCGGATGAAGTTGGCCCACGAGTGCTGGCCGCTACTCGCGCATTCGCCGCCGTCGGGTAGCCGTGCCGGTTATCAACTCGTCATCACCCGCCTCGACAGGACGGGGCGGGCCGCCGTCGCCGCGACTGCGCGTATGAACTTCTGGCCGGTGGTCCATTCAGAGCTAGAGTTGCTGAATGGAATTGCGTCAACTCGAACACTTCGTCACCGTCGCCGACGAGAGGCACTTCACCCGAGCCGCTGAGTTGCTGCAGATCTCGCAATCGGGGCTCTCCGCCTCCATCCGAGCGCTCGAAACGGAGCTCGGCATCTCGCTCTTCGTGCGCAGCACTCGACGCGTCGAACTCACCGCGGCCGGCCAGGCGATGCTCGCCGACTCCATTCGTACCCTTGCCAGCGCCGCCGCGGCGCAGAATGCGGTCGCCGCGGTACGCGGCGTCGTGCGCGGTCGTCTCACTGTGGGAGCCGAACCGTGCATCGGTGCGATCGACCTTCCGGCCGAACTCGGACGATTTAGAATCGCGAATCCCGGGGTGGAGGTGCGTCTTCGCTATGAGGGCTCGATCGAACAGCTCGAAAGCGTCGCGAGCGGGCTGCGGGATGTGGCCCTGGTCGTGGCGACCGGTCCCGCCCCGCAGGGCGTGCGGCTGCGGAGAGTGAGTTCACAGAAACTCGTGGTGCTGTGCCACCCGGATCATCCGTTCGCCGCACGAGGCGAAGTCGACATCGAGTCGCTCCATCACCAGCCGATGATCGGCTTCCAACCCGGGTGGGGCGCGCACGTGCTCGCGTGCCGGGCGTTTGCGGCGGCCGGATTCGACTACCGCGCCTCGATGGAGGTCAACGACGTGCATCCGCTGCTCGACCTCGTCGGCTATAACCTCGGGGTGGCGATCGTGCCGGCGAGCTTCGCCGGGAAGCGGCCGGACACGCTATGCGCCGTTGCGCTCCCCGAGAATGTGCCGCAATGGACGGTCGCCGTCGCGGTGGCGGATGAACCGAGTCCGGCCGCCACCGCGTTCCTCGATCAGCTGTTCAAGGAGTCCTCTCAGGCGACGTCGAGTATCGAGAGCTCGGCGCCGGTCAGGGTGACCTCGGCGGCCTGAACCGAATTGGTGATGCTCTCCGGCCGGGATGCGCCGGGGATGGGGATCACGCGCGGCGACTTCGCCATCTCCCACGCGAGGCACACGATTTGCGGGGTGATCCCGCGGTTGGCCGCCACCCTCCCGAACACCGTGAACCGGTCGCCGAGCGCACTCGCCGAGGAGATGCCGCCGAGGGGGCTCCACGGCAGGAACGCGATACCGAGTTCGTCGCACAGTTCGAGTTCGGTCTCGCTGCTGCGGAAGGCGGGTGAGAATTGGTTCTGCACCGACGCGAGTCGACCGCCGAGGATCTTCTGGGCGAGTCGGATCTGTTCCGGATTCGCGTTTGAGATGCCGGCCTGCCGGATCGTGCCGGCATCGAGCAGATCGCGGATCGCGCCGACGGAGTCCGCGTAGGGCACTTCCGGGTCCGGACGGTGCAACTGGTAGAGGCCGATCGCGTCGCCGCCCAAGCGCCTGAGCGACGCCTCCACCGCCTGCTTCAGATACGGGGGTCGGCCGTTCACGGTCCATGAGCCGTCTCCGGGGCGGAGGTGGCCGCCCTTGGTGGCAACGAGCACACTCGACGTGTCCCCTCCCCAGGAGGCGATCGCCCGCGCCAAGAGCGACTCGTTGTGCCCGACGTCCGTGGCCGTCAGATGGTAGGCATCCGCCGTGTCGAAGAGGGTCACCCCGAGGTCGAGAGCGGCGTGGATGGTGGCGATGGAGCGGGCCTCGTCCGGGCGACCTTCGATCGACATGGGCATCCCGCCGAGGCCGATCGCGCTGACCTGGACGTCGCCAATGGTTCGTGACTTCATATGTTTCGGTTCTCTTTCTGGAGGGGTGAACGGATTACCAGGCGTAGTCTTCCGGCGCGGTGTTGCGACCGGGGAAGATCTCGTCCAGTCGGGCGAGGGCGTCGGCGTCGAGGGTGACATCGAGTGCGCGGACTGCTGCATCCAACTGTTCCATCGTGCGCGGCCCGATGATCGGTGCCGTGACCGCCGGCTGGTGCAACAGCCAGGCAAGGCCGACGTCACCCGGCTCATGGCCGAGTTCGTCGGCGAGGTCCTCATACTGCTCGATCGCGCCGCGGTGGGTGGCGAGCATCTCGGCGGCGCGCCCCTCGAGCCGGCGCTTGCCGTCCCGCTCCTTGCGGACCACTCCGCCGAGGAGGCCGCCCTGGAGCGGCGACCACGGGATGATCCCGAGGCCGTTGCCCACCGCCGAGGGGATCACCTCTAGCTCGATGTCACGCGTGAGCAGGTTGTAGATGGATTGCTCGCTCACGAGCCCGGTGGAGTTGCGTCGGCGCGCTTCGGCCTGGGCTGTGGCGATGTGCCATCCGGCGAAGTTACTGCTGCCGGCGTACAGGATCTTGCCCTGTGCCACGGCAGTCTCCATGGCCTGCCAGATCTCGTCCCACGGGGTGTCGCGGTCGATGTGGTGAAACTGGTAAAGGTCGATGTAGTCGGTCTGGAGTCGCGAAAGGCTCGCGTCGAGCGCGCGGCGGATGTTGAGCGCGGACAGCTTGCCCGCGTTCGGCCAGTCGGTCATGTCGCCGTACAGCTTCGTCGCGAGTACGGTGTGCTCGCGGCGACCCTCGCCCTGCGCGAGCCAGTTGCCGAGGATCGTCTCGGTCGTACCCCTGCCGAGATCGCCTCCGTACACATTGGCGGTGTCGAAAAAGTTGATGCCGCGGTCCCGGGCAGCGTCCATGATCGCGAACGAATCGGACTCCGTGGTCTGCGGACCGAAGTTCATGGTGCCGAGGCACAGGCGGGAGACCGTGAGGCCCGAGCGGCCCAGATGTGTGTATTCCATTCTTCTACGCTCCTCGCCCTACGCCCACCTGTCCAATAGAAGATACGGATGCCACTGACCACTCGCCCTTCTCAATCAGGGGCACCGCGGTCCCGCAACGCGATAGGTCCCCTCATCCGCAAACGGCGAAAAGCGCCCATCCAATTCGGATTATTGCCTTTGTTGCCCTCGTCGGCGGGGCGGGCGGGACGCCCGTTCGTTGACGACCGTCGCGTGGTCGAAGGCATCACCTACCGGTATCGGTGCGGGATCGCGTGGCGGGATATGTCAACGGAGCTTGGACCATGGCAGACCCTGTGGAAACGACACCGCCGGCATGTCGGTGATGGCACCTGGGATCGTGTCCTCGCGCGGTTACTGACAACCGCGGAGGATCGCGGTGTTGTCGATTGGGCGGTATCGGTGGCCTTGCTGGTCTCTCGTGCGCCTCAACCTGATTCCACTGAGTCCTGAATCCACTGAGTCGTCCGGGGTGAGCGCCTGATTTCGGTCTACTTGGTCTTTGTGTCTGAGGTCGGGTTTGAGCGGCGGGCCTCGCTGCCCGCGGGGTCCACTGGTGTCTGGTTGGTGCCGATTCGGCTGGGTGATCGCGTGGTGGCCGCCGGTGGTGGGCCGCAGGCGAGATCGGCCAAGGCTGTGCAGGCGACTTCCCACGGCCAGCTCTCAGGTAAGTGAAGGGTGAGGCGCCTTGCCGAGGACGCGATCCGTGCCGGGACGGTGACGAGTTTCCGGCGGATGGTGGCCGTGGTGGCCTTCGCCAGACTGGTGTCGGCAGTCCTTGCGGCGGCGTGGGCGAGGGTGAGGGTGAATGCCATCACGGCCAGGACGAGCCAAGCGACGTTGGCGCTGAACACGCCGGAGGCAGGTGAGTGAGAACGCTGTTTTTCAAGTCGTGTTGACCTGCTCAATCTTATGCAGACGTCTGCATAACATCGAGCCAGAAAACTGCGGCGTGTGCGAACACTGGATCCTCGTCCCGGGAGTGAACGACCTCGCAACCACTCACCCCCAGGAAGCGAGACAGTTCCACCCCACCCGAAACGGTGACGTCACCGCGTCGGACATCTTCGCGAAAACCAGCAAGAAGTACTGGTGGAGATGCGACGAGGGCGGCGAGTGGGAAGCGACAGGCTCCAACCGCATCGCCGCGGGCTCCGGCTGCCCCTTTTGCCTGAACCGCATCATCATCGGAATCAACGACATTGCCACGCGATGCCCAATTGCCGCCACGCTTTGGGACTACGAACTGAACTCTCAGGACATTTTCAAGTTGTCCGTCGGCTCGAACACTGTCGTCTGGTGGCGCTGCCCGTCCAAACACAGCTACCGGGAATCCATTGGCGATATGACGCGCTGCGGAGCGTGCCGAGACTGCAAACGCGCTGAACGCACACCTGAACGGCTCCTCGGCAACGCCCGCCCGGACCTCACCAACGAATGGCACAAAACCGCGAACCTTCCCTCCACTCCGAACGACTTCACCATCGGGTCACAAAACCTGATGGTGTGGACCTGCCCCCAGAACCACGACTACCCGCAACGCATCGAGCGCCGGGTCGCCGGAGCCGGCTGCCCACTCTGTTCCAACCGACGCCTTGAGCGAAACGTCAACGACGCCGCCACACGCTACCCGCTGATCTGTTCAGAGTGGCACCCCCATTTGAACGGCTTCACCGGACCCGACCGGATCCTCCGCGGAATCACGCTCTACTGGTGGCGCTGCCTCGCTACCAAACACAACGTCCGACAGAGCATCCCTCATCGAGTCAATTCCGGCGGTTGCCCGGACTGCCCCACCAAGGATCGAATCGGTCAGGCCCCCCAGAATTAACCTCCCACGGAAAGGGCGGACAGCAGACGCTGTCCGCCCTTTTGCGTGCCCTCAGAAGACCTGGATGACAGGTGTTCAGGAGTATCGAATCACTTGGAAATCTCGGTCTCGCCGCAACCGGGCGCCTCCAGCAATTCATTGGTGTCGAATTGCCGAGAAATCCTAGGTAGCGAGACATCTCTCACACAGGACATGCGATCGCCGTGGCCTCGTAGTCCCAGTTCTCCAGCAGCGGGTCGTCTTCGTCGATCATGACGTGCAGGCGCTCGTTTCGGAGGCGACAGACATCGCGTACACGGGCCGCGTATTCGAGGCTCCACGAGGCTCCGGGCCAAGTGTCATGTTGCGACCGGTAGCGTGGAAGCGAAGAAGGAGAGCGATGACTGTACTCATTGCAGGATGCGGCGACCTCGGCACCGAGGTGGGCCTACGGTTCGCGCGGCTGGGGCACACGGTGGTCGGCCTGCGTCGCAACGCGAGCCTGCTCCCCGCCGAAATCTCGGGCCAATCGATCGACCTGAGCGTTGAGAAGCCCGTCATTCCGGCCGACACCGAGTTCGTCGTCGTCGCCATCTCCGCCGGCAGCCCCACCATCACGGCCTACCGCGCCGCCTACGTCGACGGCCTGCGCAACCTACTCGACGCCGTCGATGACGCCCGCGTCACGCCGCGCCGCGTGCTGCTGGTGTCATCGACGGCCGTCTACGACGTCTCTGACGGCAGTCGGGTCGACGAGCGAACCCCGGCGAACCCCAAACCGGGCACCGATTCCATCGTGCTCGATGCCGAACGGATGCTCCACGGGCGCCTTCCCACCGCCACCGTGCTGCGACTGGCCGGCGTCTACGGCCCCGGTCGTGAACGACTGATCAAACAGGTGCAAGCCGGTGCAACACTGTCCGCCCAGTCGCGCCACACCAACCGCATACACCGTGACGACGCAGCCGCCGCGATCGTTCACCTGCTGCTGCGCCCGGAACAGCCAGCGCCGCTCTATCTCGGCGTCGACAATGCCCCGGTGCAAAGCAACGAAGTGCTGACCTTTCTCGCCGCCGAGCTGGGCCTGCCCGAACCGACCCTGACGTCGAGCCCGAAGCCGGCGGGAAACCCCGAACCCACCCGCGAAAGCCAGCGCGGCGGAGACAAGCTCCTCAGCAATCGGCTTCTGCGGCAGACCGGCTTCACCTTCAGCTACCCCACCTACCGGGAGGGCTACCGAGCGCTCCTGGCCGGAGCCGGAACCCGCCACCCCTGAAGACCTACTGCGGCGGCCCAACCGGACTCAGGTCGGCATCCGTTCGAGCGTGAGCGCCATCGAGGCGAGGAGGGCCCCAAGCCGTGCCTGCTCCTTCGGGCTCACGTCGCGCGCTACCTGGGCAAGGAGCGCCGGAAAGTCGTCGTAGATCGTCTGGGTCATCTGCTCGGCGGCCGGTGTGAGAACGAGCAGCAGGCTGCGTCGATCATGCGGGTGGGCCACCCGGGTGAGAAGCGCGAACGCCACCAGACGATTCGAAATCGCGGTCACGGCGCTCGTCGTCACATCCATCGTCTCCGCGAGCAGCTTCGGTGTGATGCTGCCGGCCTCAGCGACCCGGGCCAGGGCGCGCAGTTCGCTCCCGGACAGGTTGACCTTCGTGCCCACCCGGTTGCGATTGTGTTCCATAGCGCGCTGGAATGACAGAGCGGATGCCGACAGGCTATCCAGGCTGCGTCCCGCGCTATCGAGTCCCTCGAGGCGTTCTCCCGACCTCTGGTCTGTCTGGTTCGCCCACCTGCAGGCGCGTAGCAGCGCCCCCCTCGGGCTGTTCTGTACTGCCGGCGTAGCGGGTAGGACAATGCAAAAGTTTCTTGCAGAACGGATAGTTTGTACTTTGAATTATTTCCCGTATATTGAGCCTCACACTGGTGCGCCAGCTCGGCAGTCGCGGGTTTCATTATGCTGCCGAACCACACGCTCAGCGTCGCATCGCATGCGCCGTAACACCTGCCTCAACGAAATGGACCATGCAATGCAGAGATACAGGTTGACGATCAACGAGGATTGGTTCTACCTCTCCGGCGAGCACAACATTCTGGCCCTCAAGGCCGCGCTGGCGGCGGCCGTGCACAACGGCGGCGGCTTCGTCGACATCCTCAGTTCTGTGCGCTCGCAGATCTCCCTGCTCATCACGAGCCATTCCGTCGTCAAGTTTGAAGCAATCTTCACCGAAGACCTTCCCGACCTGATCGAGTCCACACCGACCTTGGGGCTGTCGTATCTCGACGATGATTACGGGCTGGATTAAAGCGTTCCAGTCGAGCTGCCGCAGCAGGGGCGCCACCGACATCCGCTGTTCGAGAATGCATTCGAACCCAACACCAGATGCCATTGACGGCGAGCACGCACGCGAGTACGTTCACGCGAACGGAATACGTAACGTAGTGCCGACTCACTGACTTCACGACTAACTGAAAGGCAGTCTCATGAGTTTCCTTGGATTCCTCCTGCTCGGTCTCATCGCCGGCGCGATCGCGAAGGCAATCTTGCCGGGCCGTCAGGGCGGGGGCTGGTTAATCACCCTGCTGCTCGGTGTCGTCGGCGCCTTCCTCGGCGGCTTCCTCGGCGGACTCCTGTTCAATGTGAACCTGGGCGAATTCTTCTCCCTCGCAACATGGATTCTCGCCATCGTGGGATCGCTCATCGTGCTGCTTATTTACGGCGCGATCACGAACCGCCGCACGGCCTGACCACTCGCCCGACCCACTCGCCCGACCCACTCGCGGCACCCCGATTCGGGGTGCCGCGCTTTTTGTGGCCACTTTGGGGTACGCGTCGCCACCCACTTAAGCAGGTCAGGGCCATAATCTGTACCAATCCGAAGTTGATGGAGCTCCGAACACATAGCAACCACGGGTAAGCCGTGAATCACATAGGAGGCACCTGAAATGCGCACATCACCCAATCGCCTGATCGCCACCGTCTTCGGCGCAGTCTACGTTCTTGTTGGGCTACTCGGCTTTGCCGTCACCGGCAGCGTCGGTTTCATCGCCAGCCAGGGCGAGTTACTTCTGGGCATCTTCGAAGTCAACCCGTTGCACAACGTTGCACACCTTTTAATCGGTGCCGCTCTGCTCATCGCCGGCCTCTCCAACGCGATGGCGGCCAAGGCCACCAACAGCACCATCGGCGCCGTGTACCTACTGCTCGGTATTGTCGGGTTCTTTATCGCGAGCACCTCGCTGAACATCCTGGCGCTGAACACCGCTGACCACTTCTTGCACCTCGCCAGCGCGATCGTGCTGCTCGGGGTTGGCCTCACCGCTGATAAGACGGTTCGCAGCCACGCCACGGTCTAACGACCGGCTACCAGCACCCCACTCCATCCCTTCGCAGCAGCAGATTCACCCAAGGAGCATCATGCCCCCGGTCATTCGCATCTGGCTCGGCTTCGCCGCTCTCGGCACCGCGCTGATTCACCTGGCTGTGGGTGTGACCGCTCCGTTTCCCCTGTCGGTTCTCTTGGTCGGGTTCGGCATTGCTGAACTCGGCTGGGGAATCGCCACCCTCGCCACTGGCCGCGTACTTGCAGCCCGAATCGTTGTAGGTGCGGCCCTCATCCCGGTCTTGACCTGGGGAGCAACCGCCGCCCTCGGCAGCGGCCTCGGCGTCACAAGCGCCGAGACCGGTTTCCCCCCGTACCCGATGGCCGTGGCATCAGTATTCAACATATTCTTGACCGTCACCGTGGCCATCGTGCTGCGGCGCGCACCGAAAGCGCTCCCTACAACCGGCGGTGCCGCCGCGTCCGGTGCCGCCGGGTCCGGTGCTGCCAGACCCGGTGCCGCCACTCCCGGTGGCTGGCGCTTTCTCGTCGGCCTCGTCGTCGGAGGCTTTCTGCTCTCGGCGCTCACCACCCCGGCCCTCGCCGCCACCGAGGTCGGCTCTCACGCGGTACCCCACGGCTCGCACGGAGTGCCCGAGTTGATCGTACCGGACCCGGGCGGCCACGGGTCACACTAGGTCCCTCGCAGAGCGTGAAACGGGTCCCGTCGACAACGCTGTCAGGCGGGTAGTCCGGTTTCCGGATCAGTCTGATCGGCAGGCGCCAGCCCCGCCTCGTCCAGCTCCGCCTCGTCCAGCCCGGCCAGACCGGCCACGGGTGGCACGACCTCAATGTTCATGAACCGCCTGACGTTCTCGTCGACGATGATGTCGCTCGGCCGCAGCGGGCGGGTCAGGTACAGCCCGTCCAGGCTGGTCAGTCGGCTCAACGCCACATAGGTCTGGCCGGGGCTGAACACCCGTGCACCAAGGTCGACAACGGCCCGCTCGTAGGTGGCACCCTGCGATTTGTGAATGGTGACTGCCCACGCCAACCGCAGCGGGAACTGCGTGAATTCCGCCACGACATCCCGACTCAGCTTCTTAGTCGCAGCGTTGTAGGTGTACTTGTACTTTTCCCACACGGTCGGCTCGACCTCGTGCACCTCACCGTCGATATCGACGAACACGGTCGAGGTTACCTTGGTCACGGTGCCGATGCTGCCATTCACCCAGCGCGGGCCACCATCCAGCGGTGAATCGTTGCGCAGGAACATCACCTGCGCGCCCACCTTGAGTTCGAGTACCTCGTCAGCCGGAAACTGCTTGCCTCCGAAATCCCCGGTGATATCGGCCTTAGCGGTGAGCGATTTGCCCGACAGCTTCTTCAAAGCGGATGCGTTGATACGGTTCACCGCGTCATTACGCGTCGCGAGGGTGATCACGCCCTCACTCGGTGGAGTACGTGCCCCGGCGCCGTTGAGCGCACCGCCGATCTCAGCGGTGACCTGACCGTGGCGCACAGCGTTGAGCATGAGTTTGAAGGCGTTGTCGTGCTGGCGATGAATCTCGGTCAGCTCGAAGATGCGCAGCTCGGCGTCACGCCAGACCTTCGCATCGAAGAACCACATCGACCGGTAGTGGTCGGCGAAATAGGCACGCTCATCGGAACCGCCGGGCACCGGGGCCAGCTGGTACGGGTCGCCGAACAGCACGATCTGCACCCCGCCGAATACCTCGAACGGTCGCTGCCGGGCCTGCCGCAGGCTGCGGTCTATCGCGTCCATCAGGTCAGCGTTGACCATCGAGACCTCGTCGATGACGAGGGTGTCGATGGTGTTGAGGAGCTTGCGCACCTGGTCGTTCTGGTCGATCGGGCTGTCGGCGATGACGCCGATCGGCAGGCGAAAGAGCGAGTGAATAGTCTGGCCGCCCACGTTCAACGCCGCGACCCCGGTGGGCGCGGCAATCACGATCTGCTTGCCTGTGTTCCAGGAGAGGTGGTTCAGCAGGGTGGATTTACCGGTTCCGGCCCGGCCGGTGACAAAGACGTTCTGTTTCGTGCCCTCGATTGCCGAAAAGACCAGCGCCTGTTCACGGCTGAGCGGAATCTCGGACACGGCACACTTTCTCCGGCAGTCTGGATACTGCGCGGGGGACCTCCCACACTAGCCGCGCTGGGTCCCGGGCGGGCACTCGCACCGGGCACTGGCCGCCCGGCCGATGGGCCCCCCATACAATATTAGGGTGACCATTGCGGCCGAACAACATCGGGCGGGCGGGCGCCGCGGCAGTATGCTCCGGGCCGTACTCGCCATTGTGGTGGTCGCTGCGCTCTTCGCCGCCGGACTCATCGGCACCATTGGCGCCCTCAATCGCACGGTGTACAGCGCCGGCGGCTTTGTGCAGCAGTACCTCGACGCCCTCGCCCGCGGCGACATCGTCGGAGCCCTCGCGCTCGGCGGAGTCATGCCCGACAAGGCCGAACTGGCCGCCTGGGGGCTCAGCGACGAGGTCGCGGCAGATCTGCCGGAGACGCTGCTGCGGGCATCCGTTCTCGGCGGCCTGCGCAATATCGAACTTGCGAGCGCGAGCGCCACGCCGGCCACGGACGACGGAACAGCACAGACCGTCGTGTTCGACTTCGATTTGAACGGCACCGCGTCGAGCATGGTGTTCACCGTCGAGCGAGCCGGCACCTTCGCCGGCGTATTTAATGCCTGGAAATTCACCGTCAGCCCGCTTGCGGTGCTGCAGGTCTCGGTGTTGCACGAGCGATCGTTCACGGTCAACGGCCTCACCCTGGACACGCGCGCCCATATCGCAGCGGATGCCCCGGCCACGTTTTCGAGCACTGCCGCGTATCTTGCCTTCGCACCGAATCGGTACACGTTTGAGCACGAGTCGGCCATGTTGACGGCCAAAAAATTCGCCTCCCGCGTCACGGCGTCGGGGCCCGCCGAGATCGAGGTCGACGCCCTGCCGAACGAGGCCATGGTGGCCCAGGTGCAGTCGGAGCTCAACAAGTTTCTCGACGAGTGCGCCACCCAAACGGTACTGCAACCGACCAACTGCCCCTGGGGCATCACGATCGACGATCGCATTGAAAGCATTCCGGCCTGGTCGATCACCGCGTACCCGCCCGTCGCGCTGACCGCCGGCGAGCTGTCGTTCGAGATGGTCGCCACACCCGGGCAGGCCCATATCGTGGTCGACGTGCAGTCACTGTTCGACGGCGACATCAGCACTCGCGACGAAGACGTGCCATTCACGATGGGGCTCAGCGTCATCGTGCAGCCCAGCGGCGCCCTGGCCATCCAGCTACACTGACCCCCGGCTTAGTTCGAGCTCTCCACATCGTGTTTGGCGAGGCGGGTAAGCCGGGCATTGTAGGCAACCAACTCGGCGTCCTCGTTGCGGTCGGCCTTGCGATCCAGCCTTCTCGTGACCTTGGTGTCGTCGCGGCTCCACTGAATCGCCACGACAACGGCCAGCACAAAGGTTGGCAGTTCGCCGATTCCCCAGGCGACGCCGCCACCCATCTGCTGGTCGGCGATGGCCGAGAGGCCCCAGGTGCGGCCCATCGCGCCATACCAGTCAGCCAAGAGCAGTCCGGTGCCGCTCATCAGGGCGAGGCCGAAGAACGCGTGGAACGCCATGGTCACGAGCAGCAGCAGCAGGCGGAAGGCGTACGGCAGCCGGAACGGCACCGGGTCGATGCCGATCAGGGACTGCACGAACAGGTAGCCGGTGATCAGAAAATGCACGATCATCCACAGGTGGCCGATGTGGTCTGTCGTCGCCCAGCTGAAGATCGAGGTGTAGTAGAACACCCAGAGCGAGACGCCGAACAGTAGGGCGGCGACGATCGGGTTGGCGACGACGCCGGCAAAGCGCGAATGCACCGCGGTGAGTATCCACTCGCGCGCCCCGCGGCTGCCGTCCTGCCGCTTGGCGATGGCGCGTGCGGCCAGCGTCACCGGAGCGCCCGGCACGAGCATCAACGGCACGAGCATGGTCAGCATCATGTGCATGAGCATGTGGGTGGAGAACAGGTACTTCTCGTACACGTTCACACCACCGTTGGTGATGTAGAACAGGGTGAGCATGCCGAGAATCCAGAGCACGCTGCGGTAGATCGGCCAGGCGTCGCCGCGGCGGTGCAGCCGCCAGACACCGGCGAGGTAAAAGAAGGTGCCGAACGCGCAGAACAGAATCCAGGCGAGGTCGAAGTTCCACTCGGTGAAATAGCGCGAGAAAGTCAGCGCGGGCGGGAGCAGCTCACCGGTGAGGATCTGCGCGGGCGTGGACTGCGGAATCTCGGTCGCGACCACCTGGGCGACGGGTGTCGCCGTGCGGGCGAGCGCGGCAGCCACACCGGAGGCGAGGCCCATGAAGCCGAGCTCGGTCACGACGAGCCACCAGAACCAGCGCCCGCGCGCGGGCTCGCTTTGCTGCATCCGCTTGATGAAGAATTGGCGATGCAGAATGCCGAAGCCGCCGAGGGCCACGAGGGCGGTGAGCTTGACCAGCACGAGAATGCCATAGGGGCTGAACAGGTTGTCCCAGCTGCCGATACGCAGTTCAGCGCTGGCATAGCCGGAGGCGGCCACCACGATGAAGGAGATCAACGCGAGCGAGGAATACCGGCCGATCACCTGGCGGATGCGTTCGCCGTCCAGCTGGGTGCGCAGCACGATGATGGTGAGCAGTCCGCCCAGCCAGATCGCCGCGAAGACGAGGTGCAGGCCGAGGGCGGTGATCGCGGCGTCGTGCCCGGCAGCGCCCGCCGCGTGGCCTTGCTGGGCCATGGGCAGCAGGGCGGTCAGGGCCAGCACGGTCACGAAGACCAGTGCGGTCTGGTTGCGCACGGCGAAGCACAGCACGGTGACGCCGGCGGCGATCAACGTCGTCGCGAGCCAGGCCTGCCCCAGTTCGATCTGACTGAAGAACTGCCCGACCGTGGCACTGAATTGATCGCTGATGCCCAATGGCACGTTCGTGACCTGCAGAAAGGTCAGAAAACCCGTGACAGCGGACGCGACGGCGAACAGTGCCGCCGACGCTGCGGCGAAGTCCAGGGCGGTACTGAACTCGCGTTCCTTGGGGCTGAGCGCGAACAACGTGAGCACGAGAGCGCCGATCGTTCCCGCCGCCGCGAGGTTGACCACGAGCTTGGCGATGGGCAGTCCCCAGCGCACCACTGGTCCCGGGTCGGCGAGCAGCTGGGCCGAGGCGCCACCGCCATAGGCCAGGGCGACAAGGGTGGACAACACAGCGACCAGCAGCAGGGCTGCCGGTCCGAGAACGCGGACGAAACGGGGCACCCACCCAGCTTATTCGCCCATCCCTGGGCATCCGTCGCGCGCGCGCGAGAACTCCCGCCGACCCGTGAGTTTTCGCCCAATTGAACCGTTTCAAGGCCCTGAAACTCACGGTTCGATGGCAGACGGATGCCCCGGGGGACGAAACAGGGGCGCCGACCGCAGTCGACGCCCCTACTTACTGCGGAAGCTACTTGGCGGCAGCCTTGAGCTTGCTTCCCGCGGTCAGCTTGACGCGGTGGCCGGCAGCGATGGCGATTTCCTCGCCGGTCTGCGGGTTGCGGCCGGTGCGGGCGGCCGTAGCGGTGCGCTCGACTCCCAGCCATCCCGGGATGGTGACCTTACCGTCGTTGGCAACGGTGTCGGCCAGGGTTGCGAAGAAAGCGTTCAGAACGCCATCGACGGCGGCCTGGCTCTGTCCGGAGTCAGCGGCAACCTTGGCAACGAGCTCGGTCTTGTTCAGCGACTTGTCAGCCATTGAGTGTCCTCCTCGGACCTTCGTCTGTGTTAACAGCGATATTCGTGATGCGGGCGCGGCACGTTCTGCCGCTCCGTTGGTCGGTTCGACCGAGATGAAATCTAGCAGACATCCGCTAGATTCCGCGGATTTCGGGTCGGTTTTTACACTTTTACCCGGCGAGTCGCCAACTTTTCGCTGTGCGCGCACAACCTGCGTACCCGCCGGGCCCAACGCAAACGGGATGCCGACTGGAAGTCGACATCCCGTTCGGGTGACTCAGAGACCGTCGAAGCTGAGCTTCATCGGCTGCCAGGAGGAGTTACCAGCTGGACTTGGTGATGCCGGGTAGTTCGCCGCGGTGCGCCATGTCGCGAAAACGAACACGCGAGATACCGAACTTGGAGAGGTGGCCACGGGGACGACCGTCAACGGCGTCACGGTTGCGCAGGCGCACCGGGCTCGCGTTGCGCGGCAGCTTCTGCAGGCCCTTGCGAGCGGCTTCACGCGACTCGTCGGTGCCGGCAGGGTCAACCAGGGCCTTCTTGAGCTCAAGGCGCTTGACGGCGTAACGCTCGACGATGACCTTGCGCTGGTTGTTCTTGGCAATCATGCTCTTCTTCGCCATGTTTAGCGCTCCTCACGGAAGTCAACGTGCTTGCGGATAACCGGGTCGTACTTCTTGAGTACAAGACGGTCGGGGTCGTTACGGCGGTTCTTCTTGGTTACGTAGGTATAACCGGTTCCAGCCGTGGAACGAAGCTTGATGATCGGACGTACATCATGAGCCTTAGCCATTAGATCTTCACCCCACGAGCGAGAACGTCCTTGACGACGCTCTCGATACCACGAGCATCAATGACCTTGATGCCCTTTGCGGACAGGGTCAATGTGACCTTGCGACGAAGCGACGGCACGTAGTACGTCTTCTTCTGAACGTTCGGGTCGAAACGACGCTTGGTGCGTCGGTGCGAGTGCGAAATGTTGTGTCCGAAGCCGGGAACAGCTCCGGTCACCTGGCACACAGATGCCATGGTTTCCTCCAATACCGAAGGGCGAATGCCCTTCCCAAGATCCCTTGTCGACGGGCACAACCCCGCATCAACCGAATGGTTGGGGAGGAAAAGCCCGCAATGTACGCACACAGGCGTAGCAGATCTACACGCTACTCGATCGCCGGGGGTCCTGCAAATCCCCACTCCCCCGAGAGCGGGTGCCACCAGAGCGGGTGCAGGGGTGCTTCGGCCAGCGCGAAGCACCCGTGCACCCGCTTGAGCGAACCAGCTAGGCAGCGGGTGCGGCGGTGCAGGTTGCGCACAGGCCGAAAACGTCCACGACGTGGGCTGCCTGGGTGAACCCGTTCTGGGCGGCCACGTCTTTGGCCCACCGCTCGACGGCATCCGCTTCGATCTCCACGGTGAGTCCGCAATTGCGACAGATCAAGTGGTGGTGGTGCTCGTTGGTGCTGCAGGCGCGGTACAGGCTCTCGCCGTCGGGGGATTGCAGCGAGTCGGCGTCACCCTTGACCGCGAGGTCGGCAAGAGCACGGTAGACCGTGGCGAGACCAATGGGAGATCCGGTCGCGTGCAGCGCGGAGTGCAGCGCCTGGGCGCTGACGAAGCCGTCGTTCGCGTCGAGGGCGCCCCGCACGGCCTCACGCTGCCAGGTGTTTCGCTTCATGACTTCAACCGTAGCGATGTTCGCGTCGGTCGGCGCGCATCCGCCTCGCGGGGCACCCGTGCTGCACCCACCAGCCGCCGAAGAACCAGGGAAAGCACGAACAGTGCGGCCGCTGTCAGTGCGATCGCCGGCCCGGCTGCAACGTCGAGTGAACGCGACAGCAGCACGCCGACCAGGCCCGAGACTGCGCCGAGCACGGGGGCGATGACAAACATTTGAGTGGTCGTGCGCGAGACGAGGCGGGCCGCGGCGGCGGGGGCGGCAATCAGAGCTATGGCCAGGATGGCGCCGACGGCGGGCATCGCGGTCACGACCGTGGCCGTGATGAGCACCAGGGTCAGCACTTCGATCGGCCATTCGCGAAAGCCGGCGGCGCGAAAGCCGTTCACATCGAAGGTCGAGAACATGATCTGTTTGCCGAACACGACAGTGGCCAGCACTGCGAGCCCGAGTACGACGGCCACGAGAGTCACATCGCGGTCGGTCACCGTGAGGATGGAACCGACCAAGTAGGAGTCGACCTTCACCGGAAGAGCCGGGTTGAGCCCCTGCAGCAGAACCCCGAGTGCGAATCCGGCGGTGAGTAGAATGCCCGATGCGACCTGATTTCCCTGCCGCTTGACCCGACCGATCATTGTCATGACCCCCACGATGACCACGCTCGCCACGGCGGCCCCGAGCGGGATGCTCACTCCCAGTATTGCCGCACCCACCGCTCCAGGAAAAGTTGCGTGGGTGAGGGCTTGGGCGAAGAAGGTACGCTGCCGAAGCACCACGAGGGTGCCCACGAATCCGCTGAGCGCTCCGATCAGCAGCGCCGCCAGCAGGGCCTGCTCAAAGTAGCCCATCAGCGGGCCACCGGCTCAGTCGAGACCCGTGCTCGTCGCGGACCGCCGATCCGGTCCACTCCGAGGCGCGCCACCAGGGCCACCACGTAGCCGGCGACGAGCACGAGCACCACGGTTGCGCCGCTCGGCAGGTCGACCCCGCCGTTCACCGATGCTTCGTAGCCGAGCGTGAGCCCGACCCAGGCGGCCAGGATAGCAAAGCCGGCGGCCACGGGAAAGAGCAGCCACAGGCGATTGGTCACCAGGCGGGCGACGGCGCCCGGCACAATCAGCACGGCGAGCACGAGCAGGTTGCCCACGGCACTGCTCGCGGCCACCACAACGAGGGCGATGGCGATGTTGAGCACACTGTCGATTACGAGCGGCCGGTATCCGGCCGCCGCCGTGCCCTCGACGTCGAAGGCCCGAAAAACCTGCTCCTTGAGTGTGAACCCCACAATGATCAGTGCCAGGAGACAGACCACGACGGCCTGATTGACCTCGGCTGGACTGACGGTCAACAGGCGTCCGAACAGCAGCGCGTCCAGCTGGCCAACGTAATTTGTTTCCCGTGAAACCACGATGATTCCCACGCTGAACATGGCCGTGAACACGATGGCGATCGCGGCATCCGATGTGACCGCGCGTTTGACGATCACTGTGAGCACGACGGCGGCGATGAGGGCCGCCGCCATGGCTCCCACGAACAGGCCGTCGCGGCCACCCCAGACGAATCCGATGGCCACCCCGGGAAAGACCGCGTGGGTGAGTCCATCACTGATGAACTCAAGCCCGCGCAGATTGACGAGAACGCCCACGAGCCCGGCGACGAGACTGAGCACGACGAGCACGAGCAGCGCTCGGGCCATGAACGGCAGGTCGAACGCGGTGATCAGCGGGGTGAAGACATCCACTCAGTGACCTCCGTGGCCGGGAACCACGATCGTGTGCTCGTCCATCTCCACACCGACCGAGCCGAATGCCCGCTGCACGTTGGCCAGGGTCAATACGTCGTCGCGCGGGCCGAAAGCCACCTGGGCCCCGTTCAGCAGCAGCACACTCTCACACACGGCCCGAGCGAGGTCGAGGTCGTGGGTCGACACGAGCACCGCCACGCCCTGCTGCTTGAGGCGTTTCACGGTGTCAATGAGGGCGTCCCGATTGACCTGATCGAGACCGTTGAAGGGCTCATCAAGCAACAACAGACGCGGGGCGGATGCCACGGCGCGCGCGAGCAGACCGCGTTGCTGCTGTCCGCCCGACAATTTACCGAAGCGTGACTTGGCGCGGGAGCCCAGGCCGACAGTGTCCAAAGCCTCGGCGACCGCCCGACGATCGGCCGTGGCGGGCCTGCGCCACCAACCGAGCGACCGGTAGCGGCCCATCATGACGACCTGCTCGAGCGAGACCGGAAAGTGCGGGTCGAGCTGGTCGGTCTGCGGCACATAACCGATGTAGCCGGCCGGGGCCGGCCACTGTCCGAGCACGTCGACCGCGCCGGATGTGCGGGTGATAAGCCCGAGAATGCCCTTGAGAAGGGTGGACTTGCCCGAGCCGTTGGGGCCGATCAGGGCGACAGCCTGGCCGGGCAACACCGCGAAGTCGATCCCAGTGAGCGCGGGCTGCGCGCCGTACGCAAACGACGCCGCTGTCACACGAAGAGCGACGGCAGCGTTCGCTGGTGGTGTCTCTTGAGAAGTGTTCTCGATCACGTGTCAACTATTGCAGGTCGGCGGGCAGCGCAGAGGGTGTGACGCCCCACGATTGGAGCATGAGCGTTGCATTGTGCAGCTGCGCCTTGATGTACGTGTCGCCGGCGCTTCCGTCAGGGCCCAGCGAGTCGACGTAGAGAGCATCGTCGCCGGAGTAGACGGTGACACCGGCTTCGGTCGCGATCGTCTCGGCGGTTTTGGGGCTGAGCGACGCCTCGGAGAAGATGGCCGTGACACCGGTGGCCTTGACGGCCGCGACGAGGGTATCGATTTCGGCGGCGCTCGGTTCGGCGTTGTCGTCGAAGCTCGGAATTACCGAGCCGACATAGTCGATGTGGTACGCCGCGGTGAAGTATCCGAGTGCGTCATGGTTACTCACGAGCAAACGGTCGCTCTCCGGCACGGTGGCAACATTGGTGCGGATCCACTCGTCGAGGGCGCTGAGCCGAGCGGTGTACGCGACTGCATTGCTGGTGAAGGTGGGCGCGTTGTCACTGTCGGCAGCGGTGAGGCCGCCGGTGATCGTTCGCACGATGGTCTCGGCATTGTGCACGTCGGTCCAGATGTGCGGGTCGCCGCCGTCATGGGCGTGCGTGTCGGCCTGCTCGTCGGCGGAGTGGTCCTCACCGGCGCCGACCTTTGAGATAGTGATTCCCTTGTCGGCATCAATCGTGACGCCGTCGAAGCCGGACGCGGCAATGGCGTCGTCGAGCCACTCCTCGAGTCCGACGCCGTTGATGACGAGCACATCGGCTGCACCGAGCGCCGTCAGGTCGGCCGCGGAGGGGTCGTAGCTGTGGGCGCTCTGGTTCGGCTGAATGAGCTGGGTGAGATCGACGCCGCGGGCGCCGCGAATGACGTTGCGGGTGAAGTCGGCGACCTGGGTGGTCGTGGCGACGACCTTGAGGTCTGCGGCCGCGCTGTCAGCGTTCGTTCCAGCCGAGCATCCCGACAGGGCGAGGGCGGTTGACGCGAGGAGCGCGGGAACAACGAAATATCTTCTGCGCATTCCCCGAGAATAGCTCTGTTGATAATGATTGTCAAAACCATTAACAGGGTGTGTGGCCGGGCCTACTCCAGCAGCAGGGCCGGCTCCTCGATGATGCTGGCGACGTCGGCGAGAAAACGGCTCGCGACATCGCCATCGACGACCCGATGGTCGAAGCTCGCACCGATGGTGGTCACGAACCGGGCCCGAACCTCGCCGTCGACGACCCACGGCTTCTGTTTGATCGTGCCGAGGGCCACGATTCCGGCCTCGCCCGAGTTGAGTATGGGTGTGCCGGTGTCCATGCCGAACACGCCAATATTGGTGATCGTGATCGTGCCGTTGCTCATCTCAGCCGGACCGGTCTTGCCGTCACGCGCGGTCATCGTCAGCTTCTCGAGGGCCGCAGCGAGCTCGAGCAGGCTCATGTCCTGCGCTTCCTTGATGTTTGGCACGATCAGCCCGCGCGGGGTGGCCGCGGCGATGCCGAGGTTCACGTAGTGCCGCACGATGATCTCCTCATCGGTGAACGTCGAGTTCACCGTGGGGTTGCGCCGCACCGCCCAGATCATGGCCTTGGCCATGATCAGCAGGGGCGACACGCGGATTCCGGCGAAGTCGGTGGAGGCCTTGAGCCGTTTGACGAACTCCATGGTGCGGGTGGCATCGACGTCGACGAATAGGCTCACGTGCGGCGCCGTGAAAGCGCTCTTGACCATGGCCTGCGCGATGGCCTTGCGCACGCCCTTCACCGGAATGTGTTCGTCGCGATCGACCGGCCACGCCGGGGTCTGAATATTGCGGAACACGCTGGCCTGGGTCGCACCGCGCAGCACGTCTTCACGGGTCACATCTCCGACCGGCCCGGTTGCCTCAACGAGGGACAGGTCGACGCCGAGGTCTTTGGCGAGCTTGCGAATCGGCGGCTTCGCCATAACCGGTCCAACGGATGCCGCCCGCCGGGTTGGTTCCAGCGGCTCCGCTCGCGTTCGCGCCTGGGGTTCGGGGGCCAGCGTCTCGTGGGCGACACTCACGCCGGTGTGTCGACGCCGACGGGTGGGCATGGTGGCGGCGGCGGCGCGGCCGACCAGCACCGGTTCGGGGGCTTCGTCGCTGATGCTGCTGCTGGTATCCACGGCCAGGGTGTCGGCCTGCGCAACGGCGGCGGCATCCGTTGTCGGGGCTGCCGCCGGCCGATCTGCACTCGCGCTGGCATCGGAGTTGATCGTGATGATCAGCGTGCCGACGTCGACGGTCGTGCCCGCCGCGACCAGGATTTCACTGACCACGCCGACGAACGGCGACGGCAGCTCGACCAGGGATTTGGCTGTTTCAATCTCAACCAGCACTTGGTTGATCGTGACGGTGTCGCCGGGCGCGACCTTCCACTCGACGATTTCGGCCTCGGTCAGGCCTTCGCCGACGTCGGGGAGAGTGAACTTCGACACGCTCATTCTGTGCCTTTCCTGCTGCTGGTGGAGGTGAAAATGATCAGTAGGCGAGAACGCGGTCGACGGCTTCCAGCACCCGGTCAGGGCTGGGCAGAAAGTGCGTCTCGACGGCGGCCGGCGGAAACGGCGTGTCAAAGCCGGAGACCCGCAGCACGGGCGCTTCGAGCGTGTAGAACGCCCGCTCGGCAACCGTGGCGGCGATCTCGCTGCCGACGCTGACGAAGCCGGAGGCTTCCTGGGTGACGACGAGGCGGCCGGTTTTCTGAACCGAACCGAGGATCGGTCCGTAGTCGATGGGGGAGATCGAGCGCAGGTCGACGACCTCGAGGCTGATCCCCTCGGCAGCGGCGAGGTCGGCGGCCTGCAGAAGTACACTCACCATGGCACCGTGCCCGACGACGGTGACGTCGGTACCGACCCGCACCACGCGGCTGGCGTGCAGCGGCGTTCCGCTTTCGCCGAAGCGCACCTCGCCCTTGGGCCAATAGCGGCTCTTCGGCTCGAAGAAGATCACCGGGTCGTCGCTGGCTATGGCTTCCTGCATCATCCAGTAGGCGTCGTGCGGGTTGGAGGGACTGACCACACGCAGGCCGGGGGTGTGCGCGAAATAAGCCTCCGGGCTCTCCTGGTGGTGCTCGATCGAGCCGATGTGTCCGCCGTAGGGAATGCGAATGACGACGGGCATGATGAGGCCGCCCTCGTGGCGGTTACGCATGCGGGCCAGCTGGCTGGTGATCTGGTCAAATCCGGGAAAGACGAATCCGTCGAACTGAATCTCGCAGACCGGTCGAAACCCGCGCATGGCGAGGCCGATGGCCGTGCCGATGATGCCGGACTCGGCGAGCGGCGTGTCAAGCACCCGCTTGTCACCGAACTCGGCGATGAGGCCCTCGGTGACCCGAAAAACTCCGCCGAGCGGGCCGATGTCCTCACCCATCAGCAGCACCTTGGGGTCATCGAGCATCGCTCGACGCAGCCCCGCGTTCAGGGCTTTCGTCATCGGCAGCGACGCGGATGCGACGCTCGTGTCCGTGGCAGCGGTCATTGGTTCTCACCCTCGTCAAAAGACGCTTCGTAGCGTTCCAGCCAGTCCTTTTGCTCGGTCACGAGCGGATGCGGTTCCGCATAGACATGGTCAAATATCACCGATTGTTCCGGGCCGGTGATCTCCAGAGCACGACGGCGGGTGTCGGCGGCGAAATCAGCGGCTTCTTCATCGACGGCGTCGAGGAATTCCTGCTCGATTCCGCGCCCCTGCAGGTAGCTGCGAAAGCGCACGATCGGGTCGCGGGCCACCCAGTAGGCGAGTTCGTCGGGATTACGGTACTTGGTGGGGTCGTCGGCGGTGGTGTGTGCGCCGACACGGTAGGTGAGCGCCTCAATCAACGACGGGCCGTGACCGGCGCGGGCGTCATCCATCGACTTCGCCGTGACGGCAAAGCTCGCGAGCACATCGTTGCCGTCGATCTGGGTGCCGGGCATACCGAAGCCGCCGGCGCGCAGGTACAGCGGCGTTCGGGACTGCCGGGCGACCGGCACCGAGATGGCCCAGTGGTTGTTCTGCAGAAAGAACACCTGCGGCGTCTGGTAGCTCGCCGCGAACACGAGCGCCTCATTGGCGTCGCCCTGCGAGGAGGCGCCGTCGCCGTAGTACACGATGACGGCCTGGTCGGTCTGTGGGTTGCCGGTCGCGGTCGACCCATCGAGCTGCATGCCCATGGCGTAGCCGGTGGAGTGCAGGGTCTGCGAGGCGAGCACAAGGGTATAAAGGTGAAAGTTTCCGTGCTCGCCAGGTACCCAGCCGCCAAGAGTGACGCCGCGCAGCATGCGCAGAATGTCCACGACGTCCAGGCCGCGGATCATGCCGACGACGTGCTCCCGGTAGGAGGGAAACACGTGGTCCTGCGGCCGGGTGGCGTAGGCCGACCCGACCTGGGCGGCTTCTTGGCCATGGCTCGGCACCCAGAGGGCAAGCTGGCCCTGGCGCTGCAGGTTGGCCGCCTCGGTGTCGAATTTGCGCACCACGACCATGTCGCGGTAGAAACGTCGGTGGTCCGCCTCGGTGAGCCGGTCGAGGTAGGGCAAAAACTCTTCGGCGGCGGCGTTCGGTGCGAACACCCCGGCCGGGGAAATCATGCGCACGCAGGTCTCGGCTCCGACCAGGCCAAAAGTTGTGGGTGCTTTTGTTGTGGGTGCTTCGGTTGTGGGCGCTGCAGTCACGGGTGCAGTCGCGTCGTTTCGGGTGGCTGACACCGTACTAACCTATCTGCCGAGCCGGGTGGTCGGCCGGAAGGCCGTCGACAATATTCGCGCTTATTAGTAGGAGTGTCGCCACAGCCTGCTCCTCACCGATAGAGACCCGAATACCTTCGGTCGCGAAGGGACGCACGATGAGGCCGGCCTCGCCGAGTACCTGGGCCACGCTGGTCGTTTCGGCCCCCGTGGGCAGCCAGAGAAAGTTGCCCTGAGGCGCAGGAATGTTCCAGCCCTGGCGGGTCAACGCTAGCCAGGTCGCATCGCGACGGGCGGCAATGATCCGAACCCGAGCGAGCAACTCCTTCTCGGCATCGAGTGACGCGATCGCGGCGGCGGCGGCCTGCGCGGTCACCGAGAGCGGGATCGCGGTCGATCGGGCGGCATTGAGAATATCCACCGGACCGAGCGCGTAGCCCACACGCAGTCCGGCGAGGCCGTAGGCCTTGGAGAAGGTGCGCAGGACCACCAGATTGGGGTAGCGGGCCAGCAGGGGCGGGCCGCTCACGGTATCCGCTTCGGTGACGAACTCGATATATGCCTCATCGAGAATGACCAGCAGATCGGTCGGGACGACGGCCATGAAGGCCTCGAATTCGTCCTTGGTCACGATCGTGCCGGTGGGGTTGTTCGGCGAGCAGATGATGACGACCCGGGTCTTGTCGCCAATGAGGGCGGCCATTTCCGGCAGGTCATGGCCGTGATCGGTGCGATTGGGCACGCGCACGCTCGTGGCCCCGGCAACGGTCACGAGTGAGGGGTAGGCCTCGAATGAGCGCCAGGAGTAGAGCACTTCATCGTCCGGGCCAGCCGCAGCGAGAATGAGCTGGGCCAGCAGGGCTACCGAGCCGGAGCCGATGTGCACTTGGTCGACGTCGAGGCTGTACTTGGCGGCGAGGCGTTCCCGCAGAACCAGCGCCGAGGCATCCGGGTAGCGGTTGTAGGCCGTTTCGGCCGTGACCGCCTCGATGACCCCGGGCAGTGGGTCGAACGGGTTCTCATTGCTCGAGAGTTTGAAGGCACTGGCGTCAGCCGGTTTGCCCTGCTTATAGGCCGGGAGGGCAATGATCTCCGGGCGCAGGCGGACGGAGGGTCGGTCTGAGAGGCTCACTCGGTGAGTCTACGCCCGGATATATTCGCAATGGCGAATGAATGTTCGCTTGACTTTCGCCCGCCACGACCTGGTGAGATAGTAGGGCATGGCCAGATTCCTGATCAAGCTCATCGTCAACGCGGTAGCCCTGTGGTTCACCGCCCTGCTCGTGACCGGGGTGCACGTCACCGCCTACGCGCCGGACGCGGGTGCCAGCGTCATCACATACCTCCTCATCGCGCTCATCTTCGGGTTCGTGAACACCGTCGTCGGCGGCGTGCTGCGCGTCGTCGCTTTTCCGCTCTACGTTTTGACGCTCGGCCTGTTCGCGCTGATCGTCAATGGCCTGTTGCTCTTGCTCGTGGGTTGGCTCTCCGGATTTTTGGGCTTTGGCCTCGTCATCGACAGCTTCTGGTGGGGCGTGCTCGGCGCACTGGTGCTGGGCATCATCTCCTGGCTGCTCGGCCTGATCTTGCGCCCGGTCACCGCGCGCGACTGAGCCGGCCGGTACCTACTGCGGCGAGGGTCCTTCCGGCAAGCGGATGCCCCGCCACAAGACGGCCTCGCCCGGCTCGATTCCGACAATGCCGGTCACGGTGTCCCGAAAGTCCTGCAGGTTTCCTTCCGGTGACGCATCGATGAGGAGCGCCGTCTCGCGGTAGCGGTCCAGATGGTGTGCCGGCAGGGCGTCCCCAGCCGGCAGCGGCTCCGAGGCGAAGGCCTCGCGGCGCACGGTCACGCGATCGTCGGAGTCGATCAAGCTCGCCCCGCCGAGCGCAGTCACCACATCGTCGGTGTGTTCAACGGTCAGGGTGGCGACGCCGGGCGGCACGGGCACCTTCGATTCGGGCGCCCCGAAGGTGGCCACCGCCTGCACGTTGAACCAACTGTAGGCGGCGACTTGGGTGGCAACCAGACCACCCTGAGAGTGTCCGGCAACGACAACCGGGTCGGACGGTGCAATTCCAGCCGCTTTCATGGCGTCGATGACGGCCGAGAAAGAGCCAGAGTTTTGCATGGCGATCGCCGTCACGTTGGCGGTGAGGTCCCAGGGTTCGGTCGTGGCGGCGGCGCTCCAGTCAACCGTGCCACCGATATACACCGCCCATGATGGATGCTCGGTGTCACCGTAATTCTCGATGCGCACCTGCGGCTGCCCCGCGACACCTTTCGGGATTCTGGCCGCCACATCGCCGACACCTGTGGGTGGTGTGGCTCGCGTTGGTGTTCCCACCGCCGCCACGTTCACCGGGCCTTCCTTGAACAGCCCTCGGCTGCGCGCCGCGGCCAACACACCGAGGGCTGCGCTCGAGACGCCGATCAGCCCCAGGCCCTCGTCGCCGAGCGCCACGCCGACAGGCCGCGGCGTCCCAGCCAGACCGGCAGCTACGTCGTCGAACGACGAGGCCGCAACCCGCACGAGGGCGACCACAGACGGGTTTGTGAGCAGGCGGGGGTCAATCTCAAACCCGCCGACTGAACCACCGGTCGATTTCCAGAGCAGTCCCGTGAGGAACAGGCCGGGCAATCCCACGCCCAGTGGAGTGCCGACCGCGATGAAAAACGCAGATCTGAGGAACTGGCCGAAAGAATGGGCGACCTCCGCGCCGTTGAACACTGCACTCTGCTGTGCGACACGCTCGACGTAACCGTAGCCCCTGGCAACCGCCACGAGATTGTCAGCCAGCTCACCACACTGCTGCTCAAGCTGACGCAGCCGAACTGCTGCATGGAGCAGATCGGGCCAGGGGTCCTGGCCAAGCCAGTTCGCTGGCCGCAGCAAATCCACAGTACGGATCTGATTCGCGCGACCAGTCCAGTTGGCCAGCTCGAGACGCAGGGAATTCAAGAACTGTGACTGCGCCAACACAGCATCCGTTGCCACGATTGTGGTGCCGCCCAGAGAGACGACCAAATCGCCGTCGGCCAGCCCGTCGCTCACGCTTGACACAGGTGTTCCTCCAGCTGAATCTGACCGCGTACGCTCGCCAGGGCCTCCTGCAGGTCGTGCAGCACGACGCCGAGATCTTGCACCATCTCGGCGACGCAGCGGGAATAGGCGCGCTGAGACTTCGAGCTCCAGAACTCACTCGGGTCGAGGGCGATCAGGTGTCGACGCATCGCGGTGATCTCGGCGCACAGGGTGAACAACAGGTTGCGCTGGCTCCGCAGCATTGCCAGGCGGTCAGCGCGATCCCGACCGTACTGCAGCACCTCCACACCGTCCATGACACCTCCTGGTCAGCGCCGATCGTCGCAGAACCAACGGCTCGCCCGGCCGCTTTGCGCGCAATCTGTGCACAGACGCCGAATACTGGGCGTGTGGAGAAGACGAAACTGCTCCAGAATGGGAGGCATGCCCTTCGCGTCACTCACCCCCGACGAGTTGACGCCGTTTCGTATTATTTTCGTCTGCACCGGAAACATCTGTCGATCGCCCATGGCCGAGGTGGTGCTGCGTGACCTCGTCACGAAGCTCGGACTCGGGCGTCTCATCGCGACCAGCTCGGCCGGCACCGGAGACTGGCATGTGGGTGAGCAGGCCGATGGGCGCACGATCACGGCCCTGGCCAAGCGCGGCTACGACGGCAGCCACCATCGGGCCCGCCAGTTTGACCCGCTCTGGTTCGCCGAGCACGACCTCGTGGTCGTGCTCGACCGCAGCCAGGAACGAATTTTGCGCAACTGGGCGCTCAAGGATCGCGATCGCGCCAAGGTGCGCCTACTGCTGAGCTTTGACGCCGAACAGGCCGCCCTGTTCGACGTGCCCGACCCCTACTATTCCGACGATGCGTTGTTTGACGCCGTATTAGGCATGATTGAAAGGGCAAGCCATGCACTTGTGAAACAACTTGCACCCGCAATTCGACAGGGAGTCCGATGAGTCACCTACCCGTACAGGTTCTGAGCCCGCTAGATGGCCGCTACCGAGCCGCCGTTTCCGATCTGGGTGAATTCCTGTCCGAGGCCGGTCTCAACCGTGCCCGTGTGCGCGTGGAGGTGGAGTGGCTGATTACCCTCACGGACCGCAGTCTATTTGGTTCCGCGCCCCTCGCTGCCGAGCAGAAGCTCGCCCTGCGCGCCCTGGTGACCGACTTCGGCCAGGCCGAGATCGACGAACTGGCCGAGCTTGAGGCCACGACCCGCCACGACGTGAAGGCCGTCGAATACCTCGTGCGTCGACGCCTCGGCACGCTCGGCCTCGACCACATCAGCGAACTCACCCACTTCGCCGCGACCAGCGAAGACATCAACAACCTCTCGTACGCCCTGACCGTGCGTGACGCCGTACAGACCGTCTGGCTGCCCAAGCTGCGCCTGGTCATCGAGGCTCTGCGCAGCAATGCGCTGGAATTTCGAGCGGATTCGATGCTGGCCCGCACCCACGGGCAGCCCGCGACGCCGACCACCATGGGTAAAGAACTCGCCGTGTTCGTCTACCGCCTGGAGCGTATCGTGGCTCAGATCGACACCGGCGAATACCTGGGCAAGTTCAGCGGCGCCACCGGCACTTTCGCCGCCCACGTGGCCGCCGAACCGTCCGTCGATTGGCCAGCCGTCTCACGCGAGTTCGTCGAGGGTCTCGGTCTCGGCTGGAACCCACTGACGACCCAGATCGAATCGCACGACTGGCAGGCTGAGCTGTATTCGCGTGCCTCGCACGCGAATCGTATTCTGCACAACCTGGCCACCGATATCTGGACCTACATTTCCATCGGCTACTTCCGCCAGATTCCGCAGGTTGGCGCCACCGGCTCCTCGACCATGCCGCACAAGATCAACCCGATTCGATTCGAGAACGCCGAGGCGAACCTCGAGCTGTCCTGCGCCATCCTGGACTCGCTCGCTGCCACTCTCGTGACCAGTCGGCTGCAGCGCGACCTCACCGACTCCACCACGCAGCGCAACATCGGGGTTGGCTTTGGGCATTCCCTGCTCGCGCTCGACAATATTCTCCGCGGCCTCGGCGAGATCGACATTGATCGTGCACTTCTCGCGAGCGACCTCGACTCCAACTGGGAGATTCTGGGTGAGGCGATTCAGACCGTGATTCGCGCTGAGGTCTCGGCTGGACGCTCGTCGATCGAAGATCCCTACGCGCTCCTGAAGGAGCTGACCCGCGGTAAGCGCATCACGAGCGCCGACCTGGCAGCTTTCGTCTCTGCCCTTGACATCGGCGCCGCCGCCAAGACCCGGCTCCTGGCACTGACCCCGGCAGGCTATGTCGGCCTCGCCGACCCCTTGGTCGACTACCTGCCCTAGTGCCGGTCCACTCTGTGAGGGGGTTCAGTGCCCGTGACCAGTGCATCGAGGTCGACGGCACCACTCTCTACAAGCTGGATTCCGAGCGGCCACGTGTTTGCGTAGCGGAGCACTCCGCTGTGCGAGATCTCACGGTTCTGAATCCACGAGACGGGAAGCTCGACCGTGTCCTTGCTCATCCCAACGAGAATTGCCCGGCCACCCGGCCGCACCGCGAGTATTCCGGCCTGTACTGCCACGCCACCGCCGATGCATCGATGAACGCATCGATGAACGCATCCACGTCCAGGCCATCGACCGCGTCGACGAGCGGGTCGACGAGCGGGTCGAGTGCGATCGTCGACCCGTGTTCGAGGGCGAAGGCCCGACGGTCAGCGTCCACATCGGCGATGTAGATCTTGGTCGCACCGAAAGCGCGCGCAGTCTGCGCCATGATGACCCCGATCGGGCCTGCGCCGGCAATGAGCACTAAGCTCCCCGGGCGAAGGTACGCGCGCTTGCAGGCCCCAATACTGACCGAGAGAGGTCCGACGAGCGCCGCCGCTTCATCGGAGATGCTATCGGGAATCGAGTGGGCGGAGTCCGATATCGACGGCTGGACACTGCCGAACGGCCAATGGAACAAACCCCAAGCCTGGACCTCAAGATTGGGCGCCCTCCAGCAGGGCTTGCGTCGCCGGCAGTTATCACGGCGTGAGACACCGTGGCGGTGCGGGTTGAGGACGTGTTAGTGACCGTTCTGCTCGTCCAGGTCGGTCTGCTCCGACGCGTTGGGTTTCATGCCGAGCACGAGCATCGCGATCACCACGAGCGCCACGATGAACGTCACGCCGAGCCCGATGACCGACAGCATCGGTTCGCGCGTGGTGAGCAGAATGGTCACCCCAACGAACAGGGCCATCCCTCCGGAGATTGCGAGTAATTCCGCTGGCTTCAAACGATCGGATCGGCTGGGCTGGTGCGCCGGGTCGGGGGTATCAGGAGTCTTTTTGGTCACAGGGAGTCCGAATCATTGGGTGCGACGTTCGCGGGTGTGCTGCGGCGCTGTCGGGGTGCGTCCCACTTGAGGGAGAGCCCGGCGATGGGCAGAAAAACGACGAGAAAGACCAGATAGGCGCCGAACAACCCGACCGAGACAACCGGGTTGGGCGGAAGCAGCAGAAAGAGCAGGGAGAGTACCGCACCGCCAATGCCGGTGAATAGCCAGTCTTTGGCCGGCAGGGGGCGTTTGCGCACCCGGATGCCGGCATAGATTTCAAGAACACCGGTAACGGCACCCCAGACGCTCACCACGAACAGGAAGAAACCATGGCCACCGGCGTGAAAACCGAGGGCTATTGCACCGATGATCACGCTCACGATGCCCTGGATGAGGAACAGGCTGCGGTCGGTGGTCACGGTCAGTGTACGCGGGCCGGCCAGCACGAGCAGCAGGCCGCTCGCGAGGGAGAATGCGCCGAACACGAGCAAACCCAGCTGGGCGGAGTGATCCCGATTGAACGTGATGATGACCGCGGGAACCACGGCGATCAGGGCGCGCCCGACGGGTACGGACCAATAGCGGGGCCCGACGCTTGATGGTGCCCGGGCGTTCGCCACGCACGACCTCTTTCGTTGCAAAATTTGTCAGCCCCAGTCTACGCGGCGACTCGACGGCGCATCTGCGAGCCGGCTGCACGCGCTCGCTCCCTCGCTGAGCGAACTACCCGACGGCCACCATGTCGGCAAAGCGGGAATAGTGGCCGTGGAAGGCGACCGTGACGGTGCGGGTCGGGCCGTTACGGTGCTTGGCCACGATGAGGTCGGCCTCGCCGGCGCGCGGGTTGTCCTTCTCGTAGGCGCTCTCACGGTGCAGCAGAATGACCATGTCGGCGTCCTGCTCGAGCGAGCCCGACTCGCGAAGGTCAGAGATGGCCGGCATCTTGTCGGCGCGCTGCTCGGGACCACGGTTGAGCTGGGAGAGCGCGATGACCGGAACCTGCAGCTCCTTGGCCAGCAGTTTGAGCGCCCGCGAAAACTCACTGACCTCCTGCTGGCGCGACTCGACCTTCTTGCCGCTGGTCATGAGCTGTAGATAGTCGATGATGACCATTTTGAGCCCGACGCGCTGCTTGAGCCGACGACACTTGGCGCGAATCTCCACCAGGGTCATATTCGGACTGTCGTCGATGTACAGCGGTGCATCGTTGATGCGCCCGCGCGTGGCGGCAATCGTGGTCCAGTCGCGGGCCTCAACGGTGCCCTTGCGCATGCTCTGCAAAGGAACGGATGCCTCCGCCGCGAGCAGGCGCATCGCAATTTCACTCCGCCCCATTTCGAGCGAGAAGAAGATGCTCGGCAGGTTGTGATGGATGGATGCCGAGCGCGCGAAGTCGAGGGCGAGCGTGGATTTACCCAGCGCCGGGCGAGCCGCAACGATGATGAGCTGGCCGCCGTGAAACCCGTTGGTGAGTTCGTCGAGGTCAGCAAAGCCCGTCGGGACACCGCTCATCTGGCCGTCTTTGAGCTTGGCGGCCTCAATTTCTTCGATGGCCGCCGTTACGGCATCGGTGAGCGGAACGTAATCCTCGGTTTCGGTGCCACCAGTGACGGAGTAGATCTCGGCCTGGGCCGTGTTCACGAGATCGAGCACCTCGCCCTCGCCGGCGTAGCCCAACTGGGCGATGCGCGTGCCGGCCTCGACCAGACGGCGTAGCAGCGCGCGTTCGGCCACAATGGTCGAGTAGAAGCCCGCGTTGGCGGCGGTGGGCACCAGGCTCGTCAGGGTGTGCAGATAATCGGCACCGCCGGCTCGGGAGAGCTCGCCGACCTTGGTGAGCTCATCGGTGACAGTGATGACGTCGGTCGGCTCGCCCTGGGCGTAGAGCGAGAGAATCGCGTCAAAGATGATCTCGTGCTTGGGGATGTAGAAGTCGCCGCCGCGCACGGTTTCGACGACGTCGGCGACAGCGTCTTTGCTGAGCATCATTCCACCGAGGGCGCTCTGTTCGGCCAGGAGGTCGTGGGGCAGGGCTCGCTCCGACTTCCAGGCTTCAGCGGGCCGTTCGCCGCGTTTCTGGTCGAGCGCGCCGCCGCGCGCGGGCGAACCGTACTCATTTGACGCTGGCTGGTTGGCTAGGCCCAGGTGAGCGATCGACACTCCGCACCTCTTTCTCTGTTGTGAATATAGGTGTATCAGGACCCACCGACACGGGACGTGACGCACCAGCCTGAACGAGATGCCGGCACTGGATCACCCTAAGGAGCCACTAGCACCCTCCACAAACACCCCTGTGGATAACTCTGTGGATAATCTGCGCGAAACGCCGTAGAGATTGTGCAGAACCTGTGGACTCGCCTGTGGACAAACTTTAAAACTGTGCAAATAAAATGTGTTTGATCAGCTATTTAAGTTCTTCACACGGGTGTGTATAAAGTAACTTCAATCAACCCTTGAACCTTGTCGATACGAATGCTCACCTGTGCACAAAACCAGGGGGTCAAGGCCCAAAAAACGGCTCTTAACCTCCAATAGCGGAGGGTTCCTTTCGGAACCCCCCGCTATGGGAGTAGCAAGCCGGCGAGCCCTGTGGCGCCGGACCTACTGAGGTGCGATGCTACTTGGCAGCGACGACCACGAGGGTGATCGTGGCACTGAGCTCGTCGCGAAGACGAACCGTGGCCGTGTGCTCACCGGTCAGCTTGATCGCAGTGAGCTCAATCTTGCGCTTGTCGACCGTGCCGAGACCGGCGGCTGCCACGGCGTTGGCCACATCCGTGGTCTTGACCGAACCGAACAGGCGACCGCCAGCACCGGCCTTGACGACCAGGGTGACCTTGGTGTTCTCAAGCTTGACCTTGAGCGCCTCGGCCTCTTCAAAGGTGGCATGCTCGCGCGCTGCGCGGGCTGCCTTGATCTGCTCGATCTGCTTCTCGCCACCGCGGGTCCACGCAACAGCGAAGCCCTTGGGAACGAGATAATTACGAGCAAACCCGTTCTTGACGTCTACGACGTCGCCGGGTGCACCGAGGCCGGAGACCTCGTGCGTCAGAATCAATTTCGACATTTGGTTTCCTTACCGGCCTGAGCCTGCGTAGGGCAGCAAAGCCATTTCGCGGGCGTTCTTGACGGCACGGGCGATGAGGCGCTGTTCCTGCACGGAAACGCCTGTGATGCGACGGGCGCGGATCTTTCCGCGCTCGGAGATGAACTTGCGCAGGGTGGGGACATCTTTGTAATCGATGACACCAACCCGAATCGACTTCGCAGGAGCGGCGTTCTTGCCACCCTTAGCGCCGCGAAGCGGCTTGCGGCGGTCGCCGCTCGACTTTCCAGCCATGATTTCCTTACTTTCTTAAAAGGTGTGAGCTACGCACGCGGCGTGGCTTAGAAGGGGGTCTCGTCGCTGAAGTTACCGGGACTGTTCCAGACGTCTCCGCCGGATGCTGCGGGTGCAGCAGACTTGGCGGGGGCGCTGGGTGCCCACGGCTCATCATTGCCCGGGCCACCGGCAGCGGGAGCGCCGCTGCGAGGGCCGGACGACTGCGCGCGAGTGAGGGACGCGGTGGCATAGCGCAGTGAAGGACCAATTTCGTCGATCTCGAGCTCCATGCTCGTGCGCTTTTCACCCTCCTTCGTCTCATACGAACGCTGCTTGAGACGCCCGGAAGCGATGACCCGCGACCCCTTGGTCAATGAACCTGCCACGTGTTCGGCGAATTCACGCCAAACGCTCGCACGCAAGAACAGCGCGTCGCCATCTTTCCACTCGTTGGCCGCACGATCGAACGTGCGCGGAGTGGAAGCGATGGTGAAGTTGGCAACCGCCAGCCCGTTCTGCGTGTAACGCAGTTCCGGATCGCTGGTGAGGTTGCCCACCACGGTGATTACGGTCTCGCCAGCCATGGGCTACTTGTCGCTTGCCTTGTCGGCGACAGCGGCCGGAGCCGGAGTGGCCTTGGCAGCAGCAGGCTTGGCGGCAGCAACCTTCGCGGCCGGAACCGCGGTGGAGGCGGCGGTAACCAGCGGGGAAGCATCGACCTTGGCAGCAACCGGAGCAGCAGCGGCCGGAGCCTCGACCGCCTCGGTCACGGCAACGACGGGCTTCGCGGCAGCGGCAACCTTGGCAGCCGGAGCGGCAGCCGCTGCAGCAGCAGCGTCGGCCTTGGCAGCGATGACCTTCGGGTTGGCAGCCTTGCGGGCGGCCTTCTCTGCGGCCAACTTGGTTGCCACGACGACCTGGGCGATGCCCTCTTCGGCGCGGAGTACCTTGGTGCGCATGACGGCCTCGGAGAGCTTCAGCTGGCGGTCGAGCTCGACCGTGGCTGAGGCGCTTGCGGTGAAGTCAACGACGGCATAAATGCCTTCGGTCTTCTTGTTGATCTCGTATGCGAGACGACGACGACCCCAAACATCAACCTTGTCAATGGTGCCACCATCGTTGCGAACAACGTTGAGGAACTTGTCAAGGCTGGGAGCTACGGTGCGCTCATCGATCTCGGGATCGAGGATAACCATAAGTTCGTACTGATGCATGACTAACCCACCTCCTTCGGACTAAAACGGCTGCAGACTTTCTGCAACAGGAGGGTTGTGCATGTGCTGAACGCGGAGGCCGGGAATCCGGCACGCGGGCAACCTGACCAGACTACCGGATGCCGAGGCTGTGCGCCAGTCGATGCGCCCGGCACCCTCAGGACCGAGCAACTCACGCGGATCAAGCCGAACAGCACCAGTGTGTCGTGAAATTCCGGCGTCGAGGGCGGGGTCGGCGTCATCCGTGCACGAGTCCGGCGATCCTGACCTGTGGAGGAGTGGGACTACTGGGTCAGAGTCGCATTGGCGGCATTCTGCGCGTCCCGCACACCATGATCCACAACGGTGCGACCGAGGAAGACCTCGTCGAGAAGTGGCCGCATGGCGTTCTCGGCGGCCGGCCACCCGGCTCCCCGCGGCGCCGGAGCTGTTCCGGCGGCCAACACGTCGTAGAACGGGCTGATATCCACCGTCTTGGCGGCCCAGTACTGCGCGTAGGCGGGCTGCGCGGCCAGCACGGCCGGGGCTGCCGCACCGGAGGCTCCGATGAACTCGGATCCGGCGGCGCTTCCCAACCAGTCCAGCACCCGCTGAGTCTGGGCCGGATGCTCCGACGCGGCATTGCCGGCGGCGGCGATGCCATCGACACCGCTGATCGCACCGGCGGGACCGCTGGGCAGTCGCACCACGCCCCAATCGAAGTTCGCTCCGGCGCTCACATTGACGAGGTTGTACACACCGCTCTGAAACAAAGCCATTTTGCCCTGCAGAAACTGCTCCCGGCTGAAGTCGCCATTGGTGTTCGTGTCGGCGGCCGACGGGGAGACGTGCCACTTGTTCATGAGGTCGACGAGATACTGGAAGGAGGCGACGCCCGCATCGGATGCGAAAGCGTACTGGTTGGACTCATCCTGAAACTGGGCACCGCCGGAGGCGAGATAATTCAGGACCATCGCTTGCAGGTCATAGCCAGCGTTGTAGCCGTATTGGCTCAGATTGGAACCGTCAAACTCGGCGCTGTCGGCCGTATTGCCGTTGTAATCCTTGGTCAGCTTCTGCAGCACCGCAATGAGGGTGTCATTCTCCCCGGTGGGATCCCAGGTGAGTGCAGACACGTCCTCGGGGGTCAGACCGGCGTCACGGAGCAGGTCGGCGTTGTAGTAGACCGCGATGCCGGGGTCGGCCAGCTGCGGCACGCCCCAGAGCGTGTCATCTCGGGTGTATTGCGCGACCACGGCCGGATCCCAGCCAGCTTGGGCATCCGCTGAAGTGGCGGTTGTGATGTCGAGCAGCGCGCCCGCGTCGGCGTAAGCCGGGTAGCTGCCACCATCAACCCAAAAAACGTCAGGGGCGCCCTCACCGGCCACATCGGTGCGGAGCTTTTCGAAGTGGTCGCCCCACGGCACGATCTCAACGTCGACGTGAATGTCGGGGTTACCCTGTTCGAAGTCAGCAAAAGACTTCTCATAGGCGGCGGCAACCTGTTCATCCCAGAGCCGCACGGTCACGGTGGTGGCATCACGGGAGGATTCCGATTCGGAAAAGTTCAGGGCGGCAACGGCCCCGGTGATAACGAGCAGTGCGGCGGCGGCGCCGGCGGCAATGATGGTGGAACGCTTGGCCATGATGTCCTTTATTGACGGATCGAACCTTCCCCAGTGAACCAGCCTACGCAGATCCCGCGATGGTGATCCACCGCACGAAGCTGCGCTGGAAGATGAGAAACAACACAAGGAGCGGAACCAGGGCGAGCGTGGTGGCCGCCATCACGAGGGTTCAATTGCCGTTGAACTGGCTGTGCAGGCTCGCAATGGCCAAGGTCACAACCCGCCATTCGGTGCCCGTCGTAACCACGAATGGCCACCTGACACTGTTCCAGTGACTCACGATCGTGATGAGGGTCAGGGTGACAATAATCGGCCGTGACAGCGGCACAACACTTACGACCGGCGGAATCATCAGGGTCGAGAGATACCTCAAAACAGCGCTCGAAGGCCGGGAAAATCTGTCCGGGCGAAGACGCCGGCCGACTCTACTGAACTCGCTTCGCCCGCCACTCCACCAACCGGCGGGTGGCTTCTTCCTCGCCGAGCGGACCGTCATCGAGCCGCTGCTCAAGCAGATAACGGTAGGCCTCGCCAACCTCGCGCCCCGGTTTCATCCCGAGCACGGCCATGATCTGGTCACCGTCAAGGTCGGGGCGCACAGCGCCGAGCTCTTCCTGCTCAGCCAGGATGGCAATGCGCTGTTCGAGGTCGTCGTATGCGAAACCAAGCCGGTCCGCCTTGCGCCGGTTGCGGGTCGTGACGTCGGCACGGGTCAGAATATGCAGCCGTTCCAGCTGTTCCCCGGCGTCGCGCACGTACCGGCGCACGGCGGAGTCGGTCCAGGCACCCTCGGTGTAGCCGAAGAATCGCAGGTGCAGCTCGATCAGGCGAGCAACGGCGTTGATGGTGTCATTGTCGAAACGCAGGGCGCGCAGTCGTTTCTTCGCCAGCTTCGCCCCGACCACGTCGTGGTGGTAGAAGCTCACGATTCCGCCCGGTTCGAGTTTGCGGGTGGCCGGCTTGCCAATGTCGTGCAGCAGGGCCGCGAGGCGCACGATCAGGTCGGGAGCCTGAAGGTTGCCGCGTGATGTCTCGTAGCCCATGGCCTGCTCGAGCACCGTGAGGGTGTGCTGGTAGACGTCCTTGTGGTGGTGATGTTCGTCGATCTCCAGCCGTAGGCCGGGAATCTCGGGCAGCACGATCTCGGCCAGACCCGATTCCATCAGCACCTCGATGCCGGCGCGCGGGTCCATCGAGACCAACAGTTTCGACAGTTCGTCACCGATGCGTTCGGCCGACACGATACGGATGCTCTCCCGCATCTTTTCCATGGCCAGTGCGGTGTCCAGATCCAGGGTGAAACCGAGCTGGCCGGTAAACCGGGCCGCGCGCAGCATCCGCAGCGGGTCGTCTCCGAAAGAAACCTCCGGAGTGCTCGGCGTGCGCAGGCGCTGCGCCAGCAGGTCATCAATACCGCCGGCCGGATCGACCAACGTCAGCTGGGGCAGTCGCAGGGCCATTGCGTTGACGGTGAAGTCCCGGCGCAGCAGATCCGGTTCCAGGCTGGTGCCGAACACCACATCGGGCTTGCGGGTGGTGCCGTCGTAGCTGTCGGCGCGATAGGTGGTGATCTCCACGGTCTCGCCGGCAAGGCTGGCGCCGATCGTGCCGTAGGCCCGGCCGATATCCCACTGCGCTTTTGAAAGTGGCTTGACGAGCGCGAGAATCTGATCCGGTGTCGCATCCGTGGTGAAATCCAGGTCGTGCAGCGGCCGGTCCAGGAACGCATCGCGCACCGGACCACCGACCAGGGCCAGCTCGTGGCCGGCCGCCGCAAATGCGTTCGCCAGATGGGACACCGTGGGAGTGGCAGCCAGGTCGCCCAGTCGTGCGAGGGCTGCCGCGACGCTCTGCATATGCCCCATATTAGTTGCCAATGCGGGGCGCGCAGTCCCGGTGCAGGCGGCTCTGGGCTGGCACGCCGTAGAATCCCCCTATGGTGGCCGAGTCAGATTCCGCGCATCGGCCCGCGCTCACGGCCGCCGCGTGCACTGCCGTGCCCCCAACCCTGCGCACGCAGAGCCGTCGACGGTTGCGGCCGATCACGGCGTTTCTGGTCGGATTCCTGACCCTGGCGTCGCTGGTTTTCGCGCCAACACTCGCCCTCACCTCGGCCCAGGCTGACACCAAGAACAGCACCGTTGACGGTGTCGCCACCGCTACTGACGCCGTCGAGGTCACCGTTTCACCGACCAATGCGCCGGAGCTGTCCCCCGGTCAGGACCTTCTCCTGACGGTGACCGTTCACAACAACACCGACGCGGCCATTCCGCTCGGTCGAGTCGATGTGTACCTCGCGGATCTCGCGCTCACCACCCGAGCGGCGCTCGATTCCTGGCTCCGGCCCGATGAGGACGCAAATTCCGGCGAGCAGCTGGTCAGCGTGCGGACGGCAGGAATCATTCCGACCGGTACCAGCACGAGCCTCTCCATCACGGTTCCGGCTGATTCCGTCGGATTGACCGACCAGAACGCATGGGGAGCGCGTGGAATCGCCGCGATTCTCATCGCGGATGACGTGGTTCACGCCGAGGGCCGGGGCACGTTCGTCTGGTCGCAGAGCAGCGCGATCACCCCGGTCGGGCTCGCGTCCATCCTGCCGATCACGACCCCGGAAAGCACGACCGGCCTGATCACATCCAAGGCACTCGAGTCGTACACAAGCTCGGTTGGCCTGCTCTCCCGCCAACTGGATGCCGCAATCGATGCGCCGACGACAACGATCGCGATCGATCCGCAGATCATCGCCTCCATTCGCGTGCTCGGCACCGCCGCTCCCGCGTCGGCCGTGGCCTGGCTCGACCGCCTGGCCGGTGCGAGCAATGATATTTTCCCGCTCAGCTACGCGGATGCCGACATCGCGCTGCAAGCTCAGGCCGGTGCAGCGACGCTACTCGCGCCCACCTCATTCGACCCGGCGATCGATCCGAGCCGGTTCGTGATACCCACCGCCACGCCGAGCCCTGAAGTTACCACCGAGCCAACCGATGTGCCCACAGTCAGCTCGCGCACCCAGACTGAAACCACACCGTCGCCGTCGCCGTCGCCGTCGCCGTCGCCGTCGCCGTCGCCAACACCGACACCGACACCGACACCATCGCCAACGGTGGAGCCGGGCGCAACGGTCATTCCCACGACCAGTGACCTCTTGGCCTGGAACTATACGAGCACCGCGATCGGCTGGCCGGCCGCCGGGCAGGTCGCCCGCACCGATCTCAACGTCTTTGCCGCGAGCGGCCTGACCACCACCATCCTCTCCAGCGGCAATGTGGAGCAGTCCGACTTCTTCACCCCGAACACCGCCGTCACCCTCCCGACCGGACTGGGCCTGGTGAGCGACACCGTGCTCTCGGCGGCGATCCGGGCCGCCGCCGAAGCCACGACCGAGGACGACTGGCGGGTGAACGTCTCCGAGGCGGCCGCGCTGCTGGCCATCGTGTCCGCGGAGAACCCCAATTCGGTGCGCACGCTGCTGGTCACGTTCGACCGCAGCAGTGCGACGAGCGCGACCCGGGTCGGTCAAACGCTCGCGGCCCTCGACACGACCGCGTGGTCGAACGCGGCCCCGCTGCAGTCGGCTCTGGATTCCACACCGGCAACCACGGTGAGCTTTCAGGACGAAGCGATCGATAGCAAGCGGGTCACGCTCGCACGTTCAGTGTTGGACCGCGAGGGTGCGATCGCCGAATTTTCCACCATCCTGGCCGACCCCGTGGTGGTCACCGCTCCGGCGCGACTCGACCTACTGGCCCTTCTGGACACCTCCTGGACCTCACCGGAGTCAGGCTGGGAAGACCAGGTCCGGGCGAGCCTCGCCGCCTCCTTCGACCTCATGCACGCCGTAACCGTGACCACTCGTGGGCCGATCATCGTCGTGGGCAGCAAGGTCGACCTGCGCATCACGCTCAACAACGCTCTGGACCAAGCCGTCACCGTGCGCGCCGAGATCGTGCCGTCCAACGGACGACTCGTTGTCGGTGAGACCCTGGAGACCACCATTCAGCCCAACTCCGCGCAGGCGGTCTCGGTGCCGCTCAGCGCGGCCGTCGGTAACGGCGACGTCGTCTTGCGGGTCACCCTGTTCACCCTGAACGGCACCCCGCTCGGCCAACCAGCGCCCATTGACGTCAGCGTGCGCGCCGACTGGGAAGGAGTGGGCGCAAGTATCTTTGCGATCCTCGTGGTCGGCTTCTTCGGTTTCGGCATCTGGCGCAATATCGCGCGTCGGCGCCGGGAACGCGCCAGTGAGGCATCCGCTTCTGCCGCACAACAGAAGCTGGCCGCGGTGGAACCCGATGTCTGATACCAGCACCACTAACGGCGGTATCGGGCGGGCCAGCGCTTTTCTGGCTTCCGGCACGATTGTGTCGCGCATTCTCGGCTTCATAAAGCTCATCGTGCTGGCCGGCATGATCGGCCAGCTCGGCGACAGTGCCGACGCGTTCGCTCTGGCAAACCAGCTGCCGAACACCGTCTACGTCATTGTCGCCGGTGGCATTCTCACGGCCGTGCTGGTGCCGCAGATCGTGCGGGCCAGTGCGCACCTCGACGGCGGCACCGCCTATATCAACAAGCTACTGACCCTGGCGCTGTCGATTCTCGCCGTGACAACGGTTGTCGGCACCCTGCTCGCGCCGGCCATCACTGGGTTTATCGGCATCAACCTGCCAGCCGACCAGAAGAGTCTCGCGGTCGCGTTCGCCTACTGGTGCCTGCCACAGATGTTCTTCTACGGGCTGTACACGCTGCTCGGTGAGGTGCTCAATGCCCGCCGCATGTTCGGCCCATTCACCTGGGTACCGGTGCTCAACAACGTCGTGGCCATCGTTGGCCTGCTCATTTTCGGCGCACTGTTTGGGGCCGATGCCACCGGCGAGCGGGCGGCTGGCGAATTCACCCCGGCCATGATCGCGCTGCTGGCTGGCAGCGCCAGCCTCGGTGTGATCGTGCAGGCCGTGGTGTTGTTCTACTTCTGGAAGCGCATCGGCCTGCGCTTTCGTCCCGACTTTCACTTTCGTGGTGTAGGCCTCGGCGCCGCCGGCAAGATGGCCACCTGGACCTTCGGCATGCTGATTCTGACCACCATTGCCGGGGTCGTCGAGACGCAGGTCGTATCGCTCGCGACCGGTGAGGCGTCCATTGCGGTGCTCGCCACCGCCTGGCTGATCTTCATGCTGCCGCACTCGGTCATCACCGTCTCGGTGGCTACCGCCTACTTCACTCGCATGAGTGAGCATGCGGCACTCGCGAAGTTCGATTTGGTGCGATCGGATGCCTCCTCCGCGATACGAGGCACCACGCTCATCATCGTGATCGCCACCGCCGTGATCGCCGTCTGCGCGTATCCGTTCGCCGCCGTGTTCGTGGCGCCGTTCGATCAGATCCAGGGCATCGGCAACGTGATAATCGCCTTCATGCTCGGACTTGTCGCATTCTGTATCCTGTTTGTGCTGCAACGCACCTTCTACGCCCTCGGGGACACCCGAACACCATTTTTCTTCACCCTGTTCCAGGTCGTGCTCATCGTGCTCGGGGTGCTCGGCTGCGCCCTACTGTCGGTGCAGTGGATTGCCGTCGGTATCGCCCTGGTCATCACTGTCTCCGGCGTGCTGCAGTGCGTGCTGGCGGCGCTGCTGCTGCGCCGCCGACTCGGTGGCATCGACGGCCGCCGCATCGTGCGCAGCCTCGGGAAATACCTCGCCGCAGCGATCATTCCGATCGGCTTGGGCGTGACCCTGCTGTTGATTCTGGGGGGAACCGTTGAGGGCGGTTTTGCCGTCGACTCGCGCCTGACCGCCATCGCCTCGATGCTCATGATCGGTCTCGTGATGTCTGCGGCCTACTTCGGACTACTCCTGGTCCTGCGCAGCGCCGAGCTCACGGCCTTTTTGGCGCCTCTGCACCGACGCTTCGGCCGCTAAGGTGCCCCCGGCCTGCCGCGCGGCTGCAGGAACCCGTGAGCGCCGCAGGTTGGTTCTGCCTAGCTGGGTGCGGGCTGCGTAAGCTGGGAGGGACCGGAATAGCATCCGATTAGGATGTGTTGTATCGAAAAGTGAGTCGGGATTCTGCCCGTCTTGCCCACCACTGCAAGGAGTGTGCGCGTGCGTCAGATCATCATCATCGGTTCCGGACCGGCTGGCTACACCGCGGCGATCTATGCCGCCCGAGCCAACCTCAAGCCGTTGGTTATCGCCAGTTCGGTAGAGGCCGGCGGTGAATTGATGAATACGACCGACGTCGAAAACTTTCCCGGTTTTCCGGAGGGCGTTCAGGGACCCGATTTGATGACCAAGATGCAGGAGCAGGCCGAGCGCTTCGGCACCGAGGTGGTCTACGACGATGTCGAGTCGGTGGACCTGTCGGGCCCCATCAAGACGGTGACCCTCGGCAACGGTGACGTGGAGCAGGCCCTCACTGTGATCTTCGCCGCCGGTTCGGCGTACCGCAAACTCGGTCTCAGCGACGAAGAACGCTTGTCCGGTCGTGGTGTCTCCTGGTGTGCCACCTGCGACGGTTTCTTCTTCAAGGGCAAGGAAATCGCCGTCATCGGCGGCGGCGACTCCGCGATGGAAGAAGCCACGTTCCTCACCCGGTTTGCGTCCAAGGTGCACGTCATCCACCGCAAGGGCGAGCTGCGCGCCTCCAAGATCATGCAGGAACGTGCCTTCGCGAACGACAAGATCGACTTCATCTGGAACTCCGAGGTCGTCGGCATTACCGGCGCCGACGCTGTCGATGGTCTCACCCTGCGCGACACCGTCTCGGGTACCGAGAGCAGCCTTGCTGTCGGCGGCGTGTTTGTGGCGATCGGCAACGACCCGCGCACCCACCTCGTGCACCACCAGCTCGACCTCACCCCCGAGGGCACAATCGCCGTGGCGGGAAGGTCAAGCCTCACCAGCCAGGCGGGTGTCTTCGCCGCCGGCGACGTGATCGACTCGAGCTACCGTCAGGCCATCACCGCGGCCGGCTCCGGCTGCGCGGCCGCACTCGACGCCGAGCATTTCCTCAGTATCCTTCCCTCCGCCTTGCTGGCCCAGGCCGGCGACACCGAACTCGTACCAGTCAACTAAGGAGCACCACATGACCGCACGATCCGTTACGGAAGCCAACTTCGATCAGGAAGTCATCAACAACGAGAAGACCGTACTGGTGGACTTCTGGGCCGAGTGGTGCGGCCCCTGCCGCGCCGTCAGCCCGATTCTCGACCAGATCGCGGCCGAGAACGCCGACAAGCTCGACATCGTCAAGCTCAACGTCGATGAGCACCCCGCTCTGGCCGCCAAGTACCAGATCACCTCCATCCCCGCGATGAAGGTCTTCCAGAAGGGCGAGGTCGTCAAGACCGTCATCGGCGCCAAGCCAAAGCCGCAGCTCGAAAAAGACCTGGCCGACTACCTGGTCTGACCAGCTCTCACCCGAGAAAACCCGCCCGTCACCGACCGGGCGGGTTTTCTCGTACCCGGTTCCACACCCCATACGATGAAGACGACAGTAGAACGGACGCGACGTGACAATTCAGGGTTCCACTCAGGCTGGTTCCACTCAGGCTGGTAACAACCTCGACCCGTGGTACCACCACTACGCCGAACGAGCCGCGGGACTCAAGGCCTCTGAGGTGCGCGCGCTCTTCGCCGTGGCCTCACGCCCCGAAGTGGTCTCCCTCGCCGGCGGCATGCCGTACGTCGCCGCCCTGCCGCAGGACCTCGTCATCAACGCCATGGATCGCGTCATGCGCGAAAAAGGCACAACTGCCCTACAATATGGCTCTGGTCAGGGGTTTCCCGTGCTGCGTGAGCAGATTCTCGACGTTATGGCGTTGGAGGGAATCAAAGCCAATGCCGACGACATCGTCGTCACAACCGGCTCCCAGCACGCCCTCGACCTGGTGAGCAAACTTTTCCTGAACCCTGGCGACGTCGTGATATCCGAAGGCCCGAGCTACGTCACCGCCATGGTGATCTTCAAGTCGTACCAGGCCGAGGTCGACCATGTGCCGATGGACGAGAACGGCCTGATCCCAACCGCACTGATCGAGCACATCGCTGCCCTCAAAGCCGCCGGTCGCACCATTAAATTTCTCTACACGATCCCAAGTTTTCATAACCCCGCTGGCGTCACTCTCAGCTGGGAACGCCGCCTGGAGATTCTCGAAATCTGCCGCTCGAACAATATTCTCGTTCTCGAGGACAATCCCTACGGCCTGCTCTACTTCGACACGCCGGCACCGGATGCCATCCGCTCGCTCGAGGCGGGCGGCGTCGTCTACCTCGGCACGTTTTCCAAAACCCTCGCCCCTGGTTTTCGGGTCGGCTGGGCGCTTGCCCCCCATGCCATCCGTGAGAAACTCGTGCTGGCCAACGAGGCTGCTGTGCTCTCCCCCAGCTCCTTCACCCAGATGGTCATTTCGGAATACCTCTCTACCGCCGACTGGAAGGGACAGATCAACACCTTCCGCGGCGTCTATCACGAGCGTAAGAACGCCATGCTCGCCGCACTGGATGAATACCTGCCGGGCCTCACCAAGACCAATCCCACCGGCGGATTCTACCTCTGGGTAACACTGCCCGAACGGCTCGATTCCAAGGCCATGCTTCCCCGTGCGGTGAAGGAGCTCGTCGCGTATACGCCGGGAACGGCGTTCTACGCCGATGGTGGCGGGCGCCAGAACATGCGCCTCGCCTTCTGCTACCCCAACCCCGACAACATTCGAGTCGGTATCCGTCGTCTTGCCACGGTGATTCAGGGTGAACTCGATTTGCTCGACACCTTCGCCGGTACGGGCTCACTCGGCGCCGCACCGGACCGCCTTGGCGCCAAGAACCAGCGTTACGCTGGCCCACCGGCCAATATCTCCTAGACTCGCCTCCTAATCCACCACCACTTAGGAAAAAACCTGATCATGAGCAAATTCACCCCCCTCAACATTGTTATTCTTGCCGGCGGAATCTCCCATGAACGCGATGTTTCGCTGCGCTCAGGGCGTCGGGTGGCGGATGCCCTCACCAACGAGGGCCACACCGTCACCGTGCTCGATCCCGGCGCAAACCTCCTCACGACCCTGACCGAGCGGGCCCCCGACCTGATCTGGCCTACACTGCACGGTGCCACCGGAGAAGATGGCGCACTGCTGTCCCTGCTCGAGACGACCGGCATCCCATTTCTTGGCTCACGCGGTCCCGCCGCCGCGCTGGCCTGGAACAAAGCCACCGCCAAAGAGCTCGCATTCCGGGCGGGCTACGCCACTCCCCCCGCCATTGCCCTCTCCACCGAGACATTTCGGGACCTCGGCGCCACGAGCGTGCTCGAACACCTGATCAACGCGATTGGGCTGCCCCTCGTCGTTAAACCGGCCCAGGGCGGCTCCTCGCAGGGCGTCACGATCGTGCGCACCCCCGCCGACCTGCCACGCGCCATGGTTGACGCTTACACCTACGCCACTACCGCCCTCGTGGAGGCCCACATCGATGGCACCGAGGTCACGGTCGCCGTCATTGACATCGGCGCTGGTGCGACCGCCCTGCCCATTGTTGAAATCGTGCCCGTCGATGGCGTCTACAGCTTCGAGGCGCGTTACAACGCCGGAGAAACCGACTTTTACACGCCCGCGCGCCTCGACCAGGACGTCTCAGAGGCCGTCTCCAGCACCGCGGTCGCCATTCACACCCTCCTCGACCTGCGCCACCTGAGCCGTATTGACCTCATCGTTGACACCGCCGGCACCCCCTGGTTCCTTGAAGCCAATGTACTTCCCGGGCTCACCGAGACATCCCTCGTACCCCAGGCCATCGAGGCCGCCGACCAGACCCTCGGTGCTACCTATTCCGCCCTGGCTGCCCACGCCCGCACCACCCAGTAGTCTCACCGGTACCGTTTCACGTGAAACATCCGGTCTCACGCCGCTGGTTGAGCGTATCAAGATCACACTCGCACGACGATCTCGACGATTACCTCCAACCAGGCAATGTTTCACGTGAAACACGTGCACGCACACCGCTGATCACGGCGAACGAGACGACCGCTGCAGCTACAGTTACAGCTACGAAATAGACAGTGCGGTCGCGAGATTCGGGACCAACCAAGTGACGTTTCACGTGAAACATGCGGCAACGCGACATTGTCGGGGTTCAGTGAGACCGCAGACGCACGAAAGCTTCGTCGAGATCAACAACCGAAGTAATGTTTCACGTGAAACACTGGCGCAACACGCGCCGGTCAGGACGCGCTGAAGCCCGGTTCACCAAGAACACCGAGGATACGATTCAAGTCGCCGATTGTTGCAAAATCCACTGTGATCTGGCCTTTTCGAGCGCCAAGACTAATTTTCACACGAGTATCGAGACGGTCACCGAGGTGTTCCGCGATCTCATCGAGATGCCCCTGGCGTCGTCCGGGAAGCGGCTTTGCCATAACGGGTTTGGGAACCGCCGTTGCCACGGCCTCAGCCGCTCGCACGGACAGATCCTCGTCCACGATCTTATCTGCCAGGCGCAACATGCCAGCCAAATCACCCACCGACAGGATCGCGCGCGCGTGTCCGGCCGAAAGAACGCCCGCCGCAACGCGCAGCTGCACCGGTTCCGGCAGTTTGAGCAGACGTAGCGTGTTGGTGATCTGGGGACGCGACCGACCGATCCGGGTCGCGAGTTCCTCTTGGGTGATGCCGAAGTCAGCGAGCAGCTGCTGATAAGCGGATGCTTCTTCGAGCGGGTTCAACTGGGCGCGATGCAGGTTCTCCAGCAGAGCGTCGCGCAGCATATCGACGTCGGCGGTTTCGCGCACTACCGCCGGAATGGTGTCGAGCCCGACCTCCCTGGTCGCTCGCAGGCGACGCTCGCCCATGACGAGTTCGAATTTGCCGGGCTCATCGAGTAATGGCCGTACAACAATGGGTTGCAGCACCCCAACTTCACGAATGCTGTGCACGAGTTCGGCGAGATCATCCTCGTCGAAAATAGTGCGGGGCTGTGCGCGGTTGGGAACGATGTCCTGCGGATTCAGGTGAGCCAGGCGGGCGCCGGGTACGGGCACAAGGTCGGGGGAGGCATCCGCTTCGATTGGCGCACCGCGCGGAAAGAAGACGTCGACCGGGCGGGGAGCCGAGGAGTCCTCCTGCACCGGAATGAGTGCGCCGATACCGCGGCCGAGACCGGTTCTTTTCGCCATTACTGCTGTTCTCCTGTTCGGGGTGCCCCACGATGGGCCATTTCTGCGGCTGCTTCGAGGTATGAGAGCGATCCTGCGGAGTTGAGGTCGTAACTAACGACGCTCTGACCGTAGCTGGGGGCCTCAGAAACGCGCACAGAACGCGGAATCGCCGTGTTTAAGACCTCTTGAGGAAAGTGATCGCGAACCTCCCTGGCAACCTGGGTCGCCAAATTGGTACGGCTGTCAAACATGGTCAACAGAATCGTCGACACCACGAGGTCAGGATTGAGGTGTTTCTCGATTAGAGCGATGTTCTTGAGCAGCTGACTCAGCCCCTCCAGCGCGTAGTACTCACACTGAATGGGAATGAGAACCTCGCGCGCAGCGACAAAGGCGTTGATGGTCAGCAGTCCGAGCGACGGCGGACAATCAATGAAGACGTAATCGTAGGGCTCGGCCATTTCGGCCAAATAGAGATCGAGGGCGCGGCGCAGGCGCTGTTCGCGCGCCACCAGCGACACGAGCTCAATCTCGGCACCGGCCAGGTGAATCGTCGCCGGTACGCAGAACAAGGCACCGAATTCGGGGCTCTTCTGCACGACTTCATCCATGGGCATGTCATTGATGATGACGTCGTAGACGCTCGGCGTCTCAGCCCGGTGCTCAACACCGAGGGCGGTTGAGGCGTTACCCTGCGGGTCGAGGTCAATGACCAGAACGCGCGCTCCTTGACGGGCGAGGGCAGCGGCAAGGTTGACGGCGGTGGTGGTTTTACCGACCCCGCCCTTTTGGTTGGAGATCGTCAAGACCCGGGTCTTCTCGGGCTTGGGTAAATCGCCGGCCGCTATAACCTGGCGGCGACGAGTCAGCTCAGCGATTTCGCGGGCGAGCGGCGTTGTACCGTCAAACCCTGCCGCCTTGCCTACGCGCTGATTTTCAGCAGGATGTTTCACGTGAAACCTTTACGATCGACGGTTGATGAGCCACCCGAAAGGGACCCCCGAACACCATACCCGGTGACATTCGGGACTACTCCACTGTAGCCCGGATGACTCGGGTTACCTCGTTCAGCACGCCCGCGCCGAGGGTTATGACCTCAACATCGCGCAAGCGATAGTTGCGAATGGGCTTGGCCGCGGCCTCGATCTCACGCTGCGCACCCTCACCCTTCATTAGAATGAGCTCACCGCCGGAGCGCAGCAGGGGCGCCGTCAAAGGAATGAGCTTACGGAACGCACTCACCGCGCGGGCGGTGACCTGATCCAACGGATGCGCGAGGTGCGCCTCTTCAGCACGCGCCCGCACCACGCTCACGTTGGTGAGGTTCAGCGCAACAACCTGGTCGTTCAACCAGGCCACCCGGCGTTCCATGGGTTCGATCAGCACGAAGTTCACATCGGGCCGAGCAATGGCTAGCACCAGGCCGGGCAGGCCGGCTCCAGAACCAACGTCGCCAACGAGGCCGGGACGTAGAAGTGGTGCCACGATGGCGCAGTTGAGAATATGACGGGACCAGAGCCGGGGGAGTTCCAGTGGGCCAATCAGGCCCAGTATTTCGCCCTGATCAGCTAAATTGTTGGTAAAAGTACGAATGGCAGCGATCTGGGGACCGAAAAGGACGGCCGCGGTGGCCGGCTCAATTTCTAGCTCGACCGGCTCGGTCGCGACCTTGACTTCCGTGACAATCTCGACCGACGTGGGCTCAGGCACGTTCGAGGCGGGTACGCCGGATTGCGACATAACCGACGAGACTACGCTGCGGTGATGACGGTGTGACGGTCGCGACCCTCGCCGGAGGACTCGGACTGGTAACCGTCGCTGGCAGCGACGATGTCGTGTACGAGCTTGCGCTCGTAGGAAGACATGGCGGGCAGGTCGGCTTCGGCGGCGCCGGCTGCTATCCGCTCAATCGCGCGCGCCACGAGGGCGGCCAGTTCCGCTTCGCGCGCCTCGCGCGATCCGCCGATATCGAGGATCAGGCGCGAGAATGAACCCGTCTTGTTCTGCACGGCGAGGCGCGTCAGCTCCTGCAGGGCATTCACCGTTTCCGGCTTGGAGAGTGCACGCAGGTTGTCGGCGTCCGATGCCTTGACCGAGAGGTACGCGCGACCGTTGCGCGAATCGATGTCGATATCGCCGTCGAGGTCGCAGATATCGAGAAATTCTTCGATGTAGTCCGCGGCGATGTCGCCTTCACGCTCGAGCTGGTCGGTCGTGAGGGGAGCCTCGGCGACGCGACCCGTCCCGGGGGCGGCGGGGGAGGCATCCGTTCTCGGAACAGCAGTGGTGCTCGCGGTATCGGCGTCGACGGGGCGTGGCACGGTCGGCACTGCAGTGGGTACCTCGGTGCTTACCTGGGTGCTTACCTCGGTGCTTACCTCGGTGAGGCCGGTCTTATCCGTCACGGTGATCTCCACTACTTTTTCGGGCCGGTCTGCTTCTTGGCGCGAGCCTTACCGACCGGCTGCTGACGCTGTGCAGGCTTGGCCGGCTCGTCCACCACAATGATGTCACCATCAGTGGCGATGAGTTTGCCCTTACGGGCCATGCGCTCCTCGCGAGCCTTGGCGGCCTCACTGCCGGGCGTTGGCATGTTTCGAATCACCAGGAACTGCTGAATCATGGTCCAGAAGTTTGACGTGAGCCAGTAGAACATGACGCCGAGCGGAAACGCGACCCCGGAGAAGGCGAAGACGAGGGGGAGCAGGTAGAGCATGATGCGCTGCTGCTTGAACATAGGGCTCGCCTTGGTCTCCGGCGACATGTTTTTGGAGACGATCTGCAGCTGCGTGATGAACTGCGACGCGGTCATCAGCACGACCATGGTGGCGGCGATGATCATGACGGTCACGTTGAATGGCTGACCAGCGGTCCAGAGCGACCACTGTGAGGCGAAGGTGTCGTGCAGCGGCGCCTCACCAAACAGGGTGGCGTTACCGAAGCTGATCGCGAGGTCGCTGTTCAGTGGTCCCACGCCGGCCTTGGAGCGCTGGGCGTCGTTGAGCACCGAGAACAGGGCGAAGAAGATGGGCATCTGCAGCAACAGTGGCAGGCATGAACTCAGCGGGTTGGTACCCGTCTTCTTGTACATCGCCATGGTCTCGCGGGACATCGCCTCACGCGAGAACTGATCTTTCTTACCCTTGTACTTGTCCTGGATCTTTTTGAGTTGCGGGGCAACCTCCAGCATCCTGCGTTGGCTCTTGATCTGCCGCACGAAGATGGGAATCAGGGCGGCGCGCACCACAATGACCAGACCAACGATCGACAGAACCCAGGTGAGTCCATCGTTGTAACCCATTCCCAAGTTGGAAAAGAGCCAGTGGAAGGCCACGAGCAGCAGCTCGACCACCCATTTCAGAGGCCAGAGGATCGTACCTATGAGGTCCATACTGTGGGTTAGCCCTTTCCGTGGCTAGGTGCGACGACAAAACCGAACGACGTCACGAGGTAGCGACGCCTGCTTGCAAGAGGTACATCATCAATGCCGCCTTCAGACCACGGATGACAATGACTCAGTCTGCGGGCAGCAAGGACGCAGCCCCACGTTAGTCCGTGTTCCTGAACGGCCCCCAGTGCATAGGCCGAACAAGACGGGTAGAACCGGCACACGTCTCCGTACAGCGGAGAAATCACGGCGCGGTACACACGAAGAATCACCACACCCACGTTGCGGGGTACCAGGATAATCGTCGCGAGTATCGGGTTCATCGGCCGGCACTGCCCTTCCGTACCAAATGCGGGCGAGAGAGAGAACGTTGAACTTCATCGCGCAGTGTCTGCCACGCGGCATCGCGCGCCGCCGGCAAAGCGCGGACGATGACATCCGTTCCTGGTGGCACCAGGGAAAGCAGTTCGAACGTAACCGCCTTCAGGCGGCGGCGAACGAGATTGCGCCGCACGGCGTCACCCACATTCTTTGCGACAATGAAGCCGAAACGAACCGGAGCACCAACGGTGTCCACAGTCAGATCAGCATTCGTTCGGGCCTCGCTCTTTCGAACATAAAGAACGGTATGCGGACCAACGATCCGCACACCGCGCCGAACAACGCCTTGATAATCACTGCCGCTCGTGATGCGATTTACGTGAGCGAGCACGAGAACCTGGCGACCACGAGAACCTACGCGGAGAGTTCGGTGCGACCCTTGCGACGACGAGCACCGAGGATGGCTCGGCCCGCACGGGTGCGCATGCGCAGACGGAAGCCGTGCACCTTGGCGCGACGACGGTTGTTCGGCTGGAAGGTTCTCTTGCTCATAGTTCAATCTCCACGTATTTGAATCACCGCTGGCCAAGTTCCCCTCGGCCAGAACAGCAGCGCGCATAGAAGATGGAAGCCCGCGGGATGGGGTCAACTGATTAAAACTACGGCCTTGGCCACGTCTGGTCAAACTCAGGCCCCGAATCGGGTGATTCTCCACAATAATGACTCCAACGCAGGTACCAAACGGAGAAGGCGACGCCAGGACTGAATTCGCCCCGCTGAGTGGGATTGACTACCGTGAAGACAAGTTATCCACAGGTTGGTGTCATCAACCTGAGAATTCGGTCGATTTTATACACAAGCGGTGGATAACTTTAACGATGACCCTCGATACTCGCCCCCCCCGGGGCGGGCCCACGCATGAAAGTGAGTCGGTGTTCGACACCGGTACCGCGCGACCGGCCACTGCGGTTGAACAGTGAGAATCTGAAATACAGAGAGTGTAGGAACCATGGCAGACGTTGAAGCGCCGATAGCCCAGACCTGGCGGTCCGTTCTGACCACGTTGGAATCCGACGCCACGATCACGCCCATGCTCTACGGGTTTCTCAGTCTGGTCGAACCGAAAGGTATCGCCGCCGGCACCTTCTACCTCGAGGTTCCCAACGAGTTCACGGCCAGCATGCTCAATCAGCGGATGCGGGTTCCCCTGCTCACCGCGATGGGCCAGCTCGATGAGGCCACCGCGGTGTCGACCTTCTATGTGGTTGTAAATCCCGAGCTTGAGCAGGAGTCGTTGCGTCCGGTGCAACAAACGCTGACCCCACCCGACGTGATCACACCGGCCCCACCGCAATCGGTGTTCGAGGGGGTAGTTCCGGCTCAGCCCCACGAAACCCGGCTCAATCCCAAATACAGTTTTGATAACTTCGTGATCGGGCAGTCCAACCGATTCGCTCATGCGGCCGCCGTGGCCGTGGCCGAAGCGCCAGCCAAGGCTTACAACCCGCTGTTCATCTATGGATCCTCGGGGCTGGGGAAAACCCACCTCCTGCACGCGATCGGTCACTACGCCATGAGCCTGTACCCGGGCATTCGGGTACGTTATGTCAGCTCCGAAGAGTTCACCAATGACTTCATCAACTCCATCGCGAACAACCGCGGCTCGGCCTTTCAGGCGCGCTATCGAAATATCGACATTCTGATGATCGACGACATCCAGTTTCTGCAGAACAAAGCGGAAACGCAGGAGGCCTTCTTTCACACCTTCAATACACTGCACGACCACAACAAGCAGGTAGTCATCACGAGTGACCTGCCACCCAAACACCTCACCGGCTTCGAAGACCGCATGCGCAGCCGCTTCGAGTGGGGCCTGATCACGGATGTCCAGGCCCCCGACCTCGAGACTCGCATCGCGATTCTGCGCAAGAAGGCCCAGAGCGAAAAGCTGCAGGTGCCGCACGACATTCTTGAGTTCATGGCGTCGAAGGTCTCATCCAACATTCGCGAGCTGGAGGGAACCTTGATTCGGGTCACCGCGTTCGCGAGCCTGAATCGGACGCCCGTCGACATGGACCTGGTACAGACGGTACTCAAAGATCTCATCACCCTCGATGAGGACAATGTCATCGCGCCCGTCGATATCATCACCAACACGGCCAATTACTTCAAGCTGTCCGTCGATGATCTTTACGGCTCCAGTCGCTCACAAGCAATCGCCACGGCCAGGCAGATCGCCATGTATCTGTGCCGCGAACTCACCAACCTGTCTCTGCCCAAGATTGGCCAATTGTTCGGTAACCGCGATCATACGACCGTTATGTATGCCAATAAGAAGATCAGTGAGCTCATGAAGGAGCGACGCTCCATCTACAACCAGGTCACCGAATTGACCAACCGCATCAAGCAGGACCACCGCTACAAGTAAGACCCAGCACGCACGGCAGCAGCAGAATTCGTGATTCCTGCGGAATTTTCGGGCCAATTTGCCGTGGTTCAATCCGGAGGGTTCAAAATTTTTTCAGTTTTCACACCTGTGGATAACCCTGTGGAATTAACTCACACAACGTCACCGTCTCTGTAGAAACTCGGCGCCCGCCTGTAGAAACGTGCCATTGCACCGGGTTCGCCCCGCTCCGACGATTGACAAATTTGCACAACTCACCCACAACTTACAAACGTGTAGTTCCCAATGCAGGGGCGGTTTTCACAGAGTTATCCACAGATTCCACAACGGTTAAGAAGATTAACAAGAATTCTCTAACTGGATCCAACCGACAACCTCGAGTGCCAGGGCCCTCACCTCGGCCCGGTACCGAACCGACCGGTGAAGACAGCTAGCATTGAGGCCCACCCATCCGCTGCAAACGCTAAGGAATGACATCGTGAGATTTCAGGCACATCGGGATGTCTTCAGCGAAGCCGTTTCCTTCGCGGTCAAGCTTCTGCCCCAACGCACGACCCTCCCGATCCTCAGTGGTGTGCTCATAGAAGCCACCGCCACGGGCTTGATCCTGTCGTCATTCGACTATGAGGTCTCCGCTCAAACCGAGATTGTGGCGGAAGTCGAAGAGGTCGGCAGAGTTCTGGTCTCCGGCCGTTTGCTCGCTGAAATTGCCAGCCGCCTGCCGAACGCTCCGGTACGTTTTTCCACCGAAAATTCACGAATCAAGGTCAGCTGTGGATCCGCGAGCTTCACCCTGCTGTCTATGCCGGTTGAGGAATATCCAAGCATTCCCCAGGTCAGCACCCAATCCGGGCTCGTGCCGGCCGAGGAATTCGCCGCCGCTGTCGCTCAGGTCGCCGTCGCCGCGTCGCGGGATGACGTCACGCCCGTCATTACCGGCGTACAGCTTGCGGTCACGGAAAACAGCCTGAGCCTGGTCGCCACTGACCGCTACCGCGTCGCGGTTCGGGAAATCGATTGGGATCCGGGGAGCACCACCGCCGAGGGCACGATTACAGCGCTCGTGCCGGCTCGTACCCTGCAGGAAGTCGGCAAGACATTCGGTCACAGCGGAACGATCTCCGTGTCGATCACCAACAGCGAGGACCGTGAACTCATCGCGTTCACCGCCAACAAAAAGACCGTCACCTCGCTGCTGATTAAGGGTAATTTTCCCCCGGTTCGCCGTTTGTTCCCCGCCACCGTCGACAACTACGCGGTGATGAATACAGCCGATCTGATCGAAGCCACCCGGCGCGTGCAGCTCGTGCTGGAACGAGAAGCTGCCCTCCGTTTCACCTTTACCACCGACGGGGTCACCCTTGAAGCGGTTGGTTCCGAGCAGGCACAGGCTTCGGAAACCATCGATGCCATTCTCTCCGGCACCGAGACCGTCGTCTCACTGAAGCCGCAATTTCTGCTCGACGGGCTGAGCGCTGTGCACTCCGAATTCGTGCGCATCTCGTTCACGAAAACGGAAAACCCGAACAAGCCAGGGCCGGTTTTGATCACGAGCCAGACGTCGCGCGAGCAGGCCGGAGTGGACAGCTACAAGTACCTGCTTCAGCCCAACCTGCTGCTGCGCTAACGCTGGTGCGGGTTACCCACCTCTCACTGACCGACTTTCGTAACTATGCGAACGCCGAAGTCGGGTTCGTTCCGGGTCCGAACCTCATCGTCGGACGTAATGGTCAGGGCAAGACCAACCTGGTCGAGGCGCTCGGTTTTCTCAGTACGCTCGGTTCGCATCGAGTTTCCAACGACAAGGCCATGATTCGGGCCGGCCAGGGGGCCGGAATCATTCGAGCCCGGCTCGAGTACAACGGCCGGGACATCCTCACCGAGGTACAGCTGAACCGCACCGGGCAGAACCGGGCACAGGTCAATAGATCCGTTATCAAAACCCGCGATCTTCCCCGTTATTTCTCCAGCGTGGTATTCGCGCCGGAGGACCTTTCTCTGGTGCGCGGCGATCCCTCGGGCCGCCGCAAGTTTCTCGATCAACTGCTGGTCCTACGCAGCCCGCGGCTCGCCGCCGTTCTGAGCGATTATGACCGGGTGCTCAAACAGCGCAATACCCTGCTGAAGTCAGCTCGTGCCTCCGGAGCGCGTGGCAACCAGCTCTCAACACTCGATATCTGGGACGAACGACTGGTGGAGTTCGGCTCGGAGATCATCGACGAACGCGCCAAGCTCGTTTCGTTGCTCGGTGAACCGCTCCGCGCGGCCTATCGGGCCGTGGTGAATGAGGATCACGGACCGGTGCTGGTGGCGAGCCTGAGCATTCTCGGTGCCGACGAGGACACCGATCTCGGCGTGGACGGTGCCATCGCGGCCACCGTCGCGACCGACTCGGTGGAGTCAGCTACCACTGAGATTTTTCGCACGGCCCTCGCCGGGCTGCGCAAACGTGAGTTGGAACGGGGTATCACCCTGGCCGGCCCGCACCGGGATGACCTGGTCTTCATGCTCAATGCCTTACCGGCCAAGGGCTATGCCAGCCACGGGGAATCCTGGTCATTCGCGCTGGCGCTGAAACTCGCATCCGCTCAGCTTTTACGGCAGGATTCGGCCAGTGGTGACCCGGTGTTGATTCTTGACGATGTGTTTGCCGAACTGGATCTGGACCGTCGAACCCGGTTGGCCGCTGCGATTGGGTCGTTCGAGCAGGTCTTAATTACGGCCGCCGTACTCGAAGATGTTCCGCGGGCGCTCGTCGCGCACACGATTCACATTCACGCTGGAGCGGTCGTTGATGGCTGACGAAAATGTTCCACGTGAAACAACCGAGGCGTATGATCCGCTGGAATCCAATACCAGCGAAGCGGCCCGGGTCTACCTGCGGTTTAAGAGCATTTTTGGCGATCCAAACGCACGACGTTCGCGCGGCCGCAAGCGGATTGCGCCGGTCGCCGGCTCCAGTGTTCCGTTCGGCAGCGGGCGCGACCCGCGACGTCTCGGCGACACCATCAACTCGCTCACCACGCAGCTCGGCTGGAATTCGCCACTGGCCCAGTCAGAACTTCTCTCGTCCTGGGCGGAGTTAGCCGGAGACGAAACCGCCAACCATTCAACACCGGCCGGCATCGATGACGGTGTGCTCACCGTGCACTGTGAGTCCACCGCCTGGGCCACCCAGTTGCGTCTAATGCGCAACGTCATCATGGAACACATCGCGAATCGCTACCCAGACGCGGGCATCCAATCGATTCGTTTCCAAGGGCCCAACGCTCCATCCTGGAAAAAGGGTCCTAGATCAATCCCAGGGCGGGGTCCACGCGATACCTACGGGTAACCCAACAATTTAGGTCAACCCCGTGAACAAAACGCGTCAAACGGCGATTATGGCCGGTTCGTCTCCCCCCGTTTGGTAGACTAAAGGGTCGCCCGTGCGATGGTCAGGAGCCTAATTTCAGATGACAGTTGAACCGACGCCCGAGCGCACGTCACCAGATATATCCTCAAACGAGGCGGAGCGGGAGACGGAGCACGAGTACGGTGCCGACGATATCCAGGTGCTTGAAGGCCTGGAAGCCGTTCGCAAACGACCCGGTATGTACATCGGGTCCACTGGACCTCGCGGACTGCATCACCTCGTCTACGAGATCGTCGACAACTCCGTCGACGAGGCTCTCGCGGGGCACTGCGACACCATCGACATTCGTATTCTTGCCGACGGCGCGATACGCGTCGAAGACAACGGCCGGGGAATTCCGGTCGACATTCACAAGGCTGAGGGACGGTCGACCGTTGAGGTAGTCCTGACCGTGCTGCACGCCGGCGGTAAATTCGGCGGTGGCGGCTATTCCGTCTCCGGTGGGCTCCACGGCGTGGGAAGTTCCGTCGTCAACGCCCTGTCCAGTCGCCTCGAGGTCGAGGTTCGCCGGCAGGGTTCTATTTGGCGGCAGAGTTTCGCCAACGGTGTTCCAAACGCCCCCCTGGAACAGGGCGAAGCGAACGATGAAACCGGCACGACCATCACCTTCTGGCCGAGTGCGGAAACGTTCGAGACGATCGAATTCGACTACGAAACGCTGCGCGCGCGCTTTCAGCAGATGGGTTTTCTCAATAAAGGACTGCGCCTCACCCTCACCGACGAGCGTGAAGCCAAACGCACCGACGAGGGCAAAGCCGTCAGCAACACCTTCAAATACGACCAGGGGCTCGTCGACTACGTCGAATACCTGAACCGCGCCAAGAAGACCGACCTGGTCAACGATGAGATTATCTCGTTCGAGTGGGAAGACAACGAACGCAAAATGGCGCTCGAAGTCGCCATGCAGTGGACCACAGCATACACCGAGAGTGTGCACACCTACGCGAATACGATCAATACGCACGAGGGTGGCACTCATGAAGAGGGTTTTCGGGCCGCGCTGACCACGCTCGTGAACAAGTATGCCCGCGAGAAAGGCATCCTGAAAGAGAAGGATGACAACCTCACTGGCGACGACGTGCGCGAGGGACTGACCGCGGTCGTATCGATCAAACTCGCTGAACCGCAGTTCGAAGGCCAGACCAAGACCAAGCTCGGCAACACCGAAGCGAAGTCATTCGTGCAGAAGGTCGCCAACGACCAGCTCACCGACTGGTTCAACCGCAACCCGAACCCGGCCCGCGAAATCATCCGCAAGTCCCTGCAGGCCTCGAACGCCCGCATGGCAGCCCGTAAAGCCCGCGAAACCGCGCGCCGCAAGGGACTTCTCGAGGGTGGCGGCATGCCCGGCAAACTCAAGGATTGCCAGAGCAAAGACCCCTCGATCTCCGAAATCTTCATCGTAGAGGGCGACTCGGCCGGCGGCTCTGCCGTGCAGGGCCGTAACCCCGAAACCCAGGCGATTCTGCCCCTACGCGGCAAGATCCTCAATGTCGAGAAAGCACGGCTCGACCGTGCCCTCGGTAACAACGAGGTGCAGGCCATGATCACGGCTTTCGGCGCTGGCATTGGCGAAGAGTTCAACCCCGACAAGGTTCGGTACCACAAGATCGTTTTGATGGCCGACGCCGATGTCGACGGCCAGCACATCACGACACTGTTGCTGACCCTCCTGTTCCGATACATGCGCCCGCTGATCGATCTCGGCTATGTGTACCTGGCCCAGCCGCCGCTGTACCGGCTTAAATGGACCAACTCGCCGCACCAGTACGTGTACTCCGACGCCGAGCGGGACGCGCTCCTCGCCGATGGTGCCACCGCTGGCAAACGAATTCCGAAAGACAACGGGATCCAGCGCTACAAGGGCCTCGGCGAGATGGACTACAAGGAGCTGTGGGAAACCACCATGGCCCCCGAATCCCGTACCCTGCTGCAGGTCACCCTGGACGACGCGGCATCCGCCGACGAAATCTTCTCCACCCTGATGGGTGAAGACGTCGAATCACGACGCAACTTCATCCAGAAAAACGCGAAGGACGTGCGTTTCCTTGACATCTGACGACACCACGGGCAAGTCCGACGGGGTCAACCCCGAAGTGGCGGCCGAGAATGCGGCTGCTGCGGCAGCCCACCTCGTACAGCACGGCAAAATCGACCAGGTCGATCTGCAGCTGGAGATGCAACGCTCCTACCTCGACTACGCGATGAGCGTGATTGTCGGTCGCGCGCTGCCCGACGTGCGTGACGGCATGAAGCCGGTGCACCGTCGCGTGATCTACGCCATGTTCGACGGAGGCTACCGGCCAGACAAGGCATTCTCCAAGTGTGCCCGCGTCGTCGGTGACGTGATGGGTCAGTTCCACCCGCACGGTGACTCCTCGATCTATGACGCGCTCGTGCGTCTCGTGCAGCCGTGGAGCCTGCGGTATCCGCTCGCCCTCGGCCAGGGTAACTTCGGTTCTCCCGGCAACGACGGTGCTGCCGCCCCGCGATACACCGAAACGAAGATGGCCCCGCTCGCCCTCGAAATGGTGCGCGACATCGACGAGGATACCGTCGATTTTCAGGACAACTATGACGGTCGCACCCTCGAGCCGACGGTGCTGCCGGCCCGTTTTCCGAACTTACTGGTCAACGGCTCGGTTGGTATCGCTGTCGGCATGGCCACCAATATTCCGCCGCACAATCTGCGTGAGGTAGCTGCGGGCGCCCAGTGGTACCTCGAAAACCCCGACGCGACCCGTGACGAACTGCTCGATGCGCTCATTGTTCGCATCAAGGGACCCGACTTTCCCACCGGAGCGCAAATTCTGGGCATCAAGGGCATTCAGGATGCCTACCGTACCGGCCGAGGCTCCATCACGATGCGGGCCGTCGTCAGCATCGAAGAGATTCAGGGCCGCACCTGTCTCGTCATCACCGAGCTCCCCTACCAGGTGAACCCCGACAACCTCGCCATCAAGATCGCCGACCTGGTCAAGGACGCCAAGATTGCCGGCATCGCGGACATCCGCGATGAGACCAGTGGTCGCACCGGCCAGCGCCTCGTGATCGTGCTCAAGCGCGATGCCGTCGCCAAGGTCGTGCTGAACAACCTCTACAAGCACACCCAGCTGCAAGAGAACTTTGGCGCGAACATGCTCGCCATCGTCGACGGCGTGCCCCGCACGCTCGCCCTCGACGGCTTCATCTCTGCCTGGGTCGCGCACCAGATCGAGGTCATCGTTCGGCGCACCCAGTTTCGACTGAACAAGGCCGAAGCGGATGCCCACATTCTGCGCGGCTATCTCAAGGCGCTCGACGCCCTCGATGAAGTGATCGCGCTCATCCGTCGGTCCAACACCGTCGACGACGCCCGCGAAGGCCTCATGGCCCTGCTCGACGTGGACAAACTGCAGGCCGACGCCATTCTCACCATGCAACTGCGTCGCCTCGCCGCACTCGAGCGTCAGAAGATCATCGACCAGGCCGCCGAACTGGAACTGCAGATCGCGGAATTCAAGTCGATTCTGGCCAGCCCCGAACGTCAGCGCACGATCATCAGCGACGAACTCGCCGAGATCACTGCGAAGTTCGGCGACGACCGCCGCACCGAGATCATGTTCGGTTTCGACGGCGATATGTCAATCGAAGACCTTATTCCCGAAGAGGAGATGGTGGTCACTGTCACTCGCGGCGGCTACATCAAGCGCACCCGCAGCGACAACTACCGCAACCAGCACCGCGGCGGCAAGGGCGTCAAGGGGGCCCAGCTGCGAGCAGACGACGTGGTCGAACACTTCTTCGTGACCACGACGCACCACTGGCTGCTGTTCTTTACCAACACCGGCCGGGTCTACCGGGCCAAGGCGTACGAGGCGCAGGAATCCGGCCGTGACGCGAAGGGCCAGCACGTCGCTAACCTGCTCGCCCTGCAGCCGGGTGAAGAAATCGCGCAGATTCTCGATATTCGCGACTACGAGGTGGCCCAGTATCTGACCCTCGCCACCCGCGACGGCCTGATCAAGAAGACCGCGCTCCGCGAATACGACACCAACCGTACCGGTGGCATCATCGCCATCAAGCTGCGCGAGGGCGACGAACTCGTCTCCGCACTGCTGGTCGAAGATGATTCCGATCTGCTGCTGGTCTCCCGCAAGGGCATGTCCATTCGCTTCACCGCCACCGACGAAGCCTTACGCCCGATGGGTCGCAGCACCTCCGGCGTGATCGGAATGCACTTCCGCGGCGACGACACCCTGCTCGACGCATCCGTTATCAATGACGACGGATTTGTGTTCGTGGTCACCGAGGGCGGTTACGCCAAGCGCACCGCCGCTGACCAGTACCGGCTGCAGAATCGGGGCGGTCTGGGCATCAAAGTAGCCAAACTCAACGACGACCGCGGCGATTTGGTCGGCTCGTTGATTGTGAACCCCGAGGACGAGGTCCTTGTGGTTCTTGCCAGCGGCAAGGTGGTACGCTCTGACGTCTCTGAGGTTCCGGCCAAGGGTCGGGACACGATGGGCGTTGTGTTCGCTAAGTTTGCGGATGAAGACAGAATCATTTCCATCGCGAAAAATATCGAACGTAATCTGGTCGCCACCGACGAAGAGGGTGTAACGGATATCGATGCACCGGTTGGTGCCGCCGACACCAGTGCTGCAGAGGGCGCTGTTCCGAACGCTGATTCAGGAAAGTAGAGTCACCGAATGACTAGCGTTGCCGAAAAGCTCGCCAAGAAGTCCACTCGCAAAACTGCGAGCAAGCAGGTTCGTCTCAAACTGGTCTACGTCGACTTCTGGTCGAGCGTGAAATTGTCTTTTCTGGTGGCGGTGTGCCTCGCCATCGTCACGATCGTGGCGACCTTTCTCACCTACACGGTGCTCGTGCAGACCGAGGTGCTGACCAAGGTCGAGGATCTGTATGCCACGGTGGCGGGTGAATCGGCCAACCTGGCCACCATTCTCTCCATCGGCAACGTCATGGGATTCGCGGTCGTTGTGGCCGTGCTGAACATGGTTGTGATCACCGCCCTCGGCGCCATTTACGCCGTGCTGTACAACTTGAGCGTCAAAATCACCGGCGGCCTGCTTGTCGGGTTCACCAACGACTAACCGAAGAACCGGTGTTCTCTGTGCTCGATCGAGGGCTGTTTCTCCCGGGAAACAGCTCTCCCAGCCTGAATGCGAGTATCTTCACCACCGGAGGGCGACTCGATTTCAGGTTCCGGCCAGATTCCGGTAGTCTTCAATCTGCCCACGAGGGGGATATAGCTCAGTTGGTTAGAGCGCTTCACTGATAATGAAGAGGTCCCAGGTTCAAATCCCGGTATCCCCACGCAGCACCAGCTTCATTCCGATCTCAGCGTTCGCGCTGAGAAGTCGGCCTCAGGGATCGGCCTGAGAAATCGGGGCCATAGCTCAATTGGTAGAGCGCCTGCTTTGCAAGCAGGAGGTCCGGGGTTCGATTCCCCGTGGCTCCACACTTCATGTACCAGGCCCGTTGTTGGACGGGCCTTTTTTGTATACCCGCGCGCAGGTGACGCGTGGCGGGAGCGGCATCCGCTGATATGGCGTTGTGTGCAGCGCCAATCGGCCGGTGTCGAACCGAGCCTCCGTTAACGTGGCAGGGCCCGCATCCATCGGATGCGGGCCCTGCCACGCGCTGGTGGGCGTTGGTGCCCTAGTCTTCCTGCGGCGTGGCCGATTCGACCTCGTCGTCGGCGACCCAGAGTTCGTCGTCGGCGCGAAACGTCTGCCAGACGGCGTAGGCGACGCCTGCAGCGGCGACCACGGCGAGGCCGAGGGCGAAGTAGGTTCCCGCTCCCGCGCCCTTGGGCTCGACCACAACGGGCTTCTGCAAGCGGATGCGACCCAGTGCGGCTCGCACACGGGCGTCGCGGGCAACGTCGCCGACGGACATGACCGTGCCGATGGCGGCACCGATGCCGGGGAGTACGTCGTTGACGACGCGGCGGCGCACACCGTCGGCGGCTTCCTGTGTGGCATTCACGCTCGCGCGAACGTAGTGGTCATAGCCCTCGCGCACGCGCGGAGCCACTTCCTCGCGGGCGAGTATGCCGGCCTGGTGACTTGCTTGGCGAGCGAGAATGTTCGCTCGCTCCAATACTTCTTGTTGGTGGCTCCATAGTTCGTCTGCGCTTTTGCGCAGCCGAGTGAGTTCCTTGCGGCGCTTGCGTGACAGGCTCATCTGGACCCTCCATCGATGTCGTGTGGCGAATGTGTATCTATCTTGCCACTGAGTCCCCATCTTGCCACTACATCGCCGTGTTGCCAGCGAATGCACTGGGAGCGTGGCTCCGCAATCAGATTCGGTGGAGATTGCTGTGCAAGAATCGGATTATGTCTAAGCACACCGCTGTCGCCACCCTGAACACCACCCTCGGACCGATCAAGGTCAATCTTTTCGGCAATCACGCGCCGAAGACGGTCAAGAACTTCGTCGGCCTCGCTACCGGCGAACTCGAGTGGAAGCACCCCGCCACGGGCGTTGCCTCCACCACGCCGCTCTACGACGGCACCGTCTTTCACCGCATCATCAAAGACTTCATGATTCAGGCCGGCGACCCGCTCGGCCAGGGCACCGGTGGCCCCGGCTATCAGTTCGATGACGAAATCAGCCCTGACCTCGACTTCACCCAGCCCTACGTGCTCGCCATGGCGAACGCGGGAATCCAGGGCGGCCACGGCACGAACGGTTCGCAGTTCTTCATCACCGTTGTGCCGACCACCTGGCTCCAGGGCAAGCACACCATCTTCGGTGCCGTTGAAGACGACGACAGCCGCGCGATCGTTGCCAAGCTCGCCACGGTCGCCACCGATGGCCGCGACCGTCCCCTCGAGGACGTCATCATTCACAGCGTTTCCGTCGAGCCCGTCTAACCCGTACCCCTCCACAGAGAATGAGTGATCTGCCGACCTCGGCGGCGAATTATTGTTACCGCCATCCGGGGCGGCAGAGTTTCATTCTGTGTCAGCGTTGTGCACGCACTATCTGCACCGAGTGCCAGACCCAGGCCGCGGTCGGGGTCATCTGCCCCGAATGTATGCGTGAGCAGCGCAAGAACGCGCCTCGCACCAAACCGGCGATTCTCACCCGGCTGACCGGCAGTGGGCAGCCCACGGTGACGTATTCCATTATTGGAATAACCCTGGTCGTGTACCTGCTGCAATTTGTTTTCTCCAACCAGATCACGAAGCTGCTGTTGTACGCCGGTGTCTACTCCCAGCCGGGCAGTTTTGAGCCGTGGCGCATGCTATCGACCGCGCTCGTGCACGGTTCCATCTTTCATGTTCTCCTGAATATGTACACGCTGTGGATCTTCGGCCAACTCCTCGAACAGCTGCTGGGGCGCGGGCGTTACCTGGCGCTGTATGTATTGAGCGGACTGGCGGGTTCACTGGGGGTGCTATTTCTTGCGGATCCCTTCACCCCGGTGGTGGGGGCATCCGGTGCCATCTTCGGCCTGATGGGCGCGTTCCTCGTGATTCAGCGTCGTCTCGGCGGGAATGCCACGCAACTGCTTGTGCTGGTGGGCATCAACCTCGTGATCGGTTTCATCCCGGGGCTCAATATTGCCTGGCAGGCGCACGTCGGCGGAATCATCGGCGGCGCCGTGCTCGGTCTGATCTATGTGCAAACGCGACGCATTCGGCAGAAGTCATTACAGCTCGGCCTGATCGGCGCCTTCGCGGCGGTGCTGGTGCTCCTGAGCTTCACCCGTTTCTTCGTCAGCTAACGCACGCCACGCTCCCAACCTGTGTGGGAACACCATCTAGACTTCCCAACAGAGAGTCATACGAAGTTCCAATCAGCTCATCGCCTCGGTTCCGGTGAGGAAGCTACGGGAGACAGGGGAGGGACGCTCGTGCTGGATGTCAGTGTGCTGCGCTGGACGCTGACCATTGGACTGATTCTTGGTCTGCTCGCCCTGGACCTCGGGCTCGCCGCCGCTCGGCCCCACGCCGTGAAATTTCGCGAAGCCGCGGTGTCCTCTGTTCTATATATTGCCGTGGCCGTGGCCTTTGGTCTGGTGTTCATGGCCCAGGTCGGCACCGAACTCGGTGCTCAGTATTTCGCGGGCTACCTCGTCGAGAAAAGCCTGTCCATCGACAACCTCTTCGTCTTCGTCATCATCATGTCGACCTTCGCCGTTCCCGCGATCTACCAGCAGAAGGTTCTCATCTTCGGTATCGCACTCGCCCTGGTCTTTCGGGCGGTCTTCATCGCTGTGGGAGCAGCCCTGCTCCAGCTGTTCTCGTTCATGTTCCTGATCTTCGGACTGATCCTCGTCGTGACGGCCGTGCAACTCTTTCGGCACCGCAACGTCGACCCGAACGTTCAGGACAACCGGCTGGTTCGGGTGGCGCGCCGCGCTCTCACGGTGACTCCGGACTACGTCGGCGGGCGACTGTTCACGCGCATCGGCGGGCGCCGCGCTGTGACACCACTGTTCATCGTGCTGCTGGCCATTGGCAGCACCGACCTTTTGTTCGCACTGGACTCGATCCCGGCAATCTTTGGAATCACCGACGAACCGTACATTGTCTTCACCGCCAACGCCTTCGCTCTCCTGGGGCTGCGGGCGCTCTACTTCCTCGTCAAGGGGCTCCTGGACAGACTGGTGTACCTGTCCACGGGTCTGGCGCTCATCCTCGCCTTCATCGGCGCGAAACTGGTTCTGCATTGGGGTCACGGCCTTGATGACCGCGTGCCGGAGATCAGTACCAACCTCAGCCTCATCGTGATCGCAATCGTGCTGACCGTGACCACGATCGCCAGCCTGATCAAGACCCGGCTGGACCCCACCGCACGCGCGCACGCCGGCTCGCTGACGGCAAAGACTCCGCCCGAGTCCCCACCAACCCGTTCCAGCTCATCGGACCCCAGCCGGAACGAATGAGCTTCCCATACGACCGGGAAGAAGCGCGACTGTGGCTGTGGAACGTCCAACCTCACCAGCCGGCGCCGTGGCGACGCCCAGCCGCCCGGACGATGGCCTTCCGAATCTCCTCGACCCAGAGCACCGACGACCCGACCAGCACGGCCAGGCCCCATTGGGTCGCCGACAGTGACGTGGTGTCGAAGAGTCCTTGTAACACGTCGATCTGCACCACGAGAATCTGCAGGATGATCACGGCAACGAGGGCCACCCAGATGCTGCGGTTTGTGAAGGTCTGGGGCGAGAAGACGGAATGCGTATCCGAACGCACATTGAGCAGATTGAACACCTGGTAGAAGACGAAGGTGGTGAACGCGAGGGTGGTGGCGAAGTCCGGGTGGCTGGCGCTGTCCGGGAAGAGCGACGGTGCCTGGACCAGCACGGTCAGCGTTCCCGCGGCCATAATGAGGCCGAGCCCCAGAATCCGGAGCAGTCGTTCCCGGGTGAGCAGCCGCTCGTCCGGCGGGCGCGGCGGGCGGCTCATCGTTCCGGGTTCGGCCGGGTCCACACCGAGTGCCAGCGCGGGCGGTCCGTCCATGATGATGTTGACCCAGAGAATCTGCAGAGCCGTGAACGGTGCACCGGCGGCCCACCCGGTGATGCCCGCGACCAGGAAGATGATCACGAACCCCCACGCCGTGGTCAGCTGAAACCTGACAAACTTCAGGATGTTGGCATAGATGCCGCGTCCCTCCCTCACCGCGGCGACAATCGTTGCGAAGTTGTCGTCGGTGAGGATCATGTTGGCGGCGCCTTTTGAGACGTCCGTGCCCGTGATGCCCATGGCGATGCCGATGTCGGCCTGCTTCAGGGCCGGTGCGTCGTTCACGCCGTCGCCGGTCATGGCCACGACATTGCCGCCCGACTGCAAGGCCCTGACCACCCGGATCTTGTGGGCCGGGGTGACCCGGGCGAGAACCCCGTAGTCGGCGGCGCGGGCAGCGAGATCGTGGTCGTCGAGGTCGTCCAGTGTGGGACCGGCAGCGGACTCTCCGGGCAGGCCCAGATTGCGGGCGATGGCCGAGGCGGTCACGAGATGGTCTCCTGTGATCATGTGCACGCGGATGCCGGCGCCGAGCGCCACCGCGATGGCCGCGGCCGCCTCGACCCTGGGTGGGTCGACAATTCCGACGATGGCGTAGAGGGTCAGGCCAGTGACCAGCGACCGACCGGAGCCCTCGTCGGGAACGCTGCCGGGGTCAAGGGAACGTCCGGCGATCATGATCGTGCGAAGGCCGTCGCCGGCGAGCTCCTGAACCGCATCGTGGATCCGTTGCCGCAGCGTGTCGTCCAGCAGGCGGATGCCGTCGATGCCCAGCACCGAGTCGGTCAGGGGCATCAGAGCGCCCGGTGCGCCCTTGGCGAAGCAGCGCAGTTCGGGCGGGCGCGCGCCGGACGTTGGCGCCGCCATCCGGTGGAACGTGGCCATGAATTTGTACTCGGAATCGAAGGGGACCTCGGCCACTCGTGGGTGGGCCCGCCTCGCGCCGGCGACGTCGATGCCGCCCTTCTCGGCTAGCACTGCCAGTGCCCCTTCGGTGGGATCACCCACCAGCACGCCGTCGTTCAGTACGGCGTCGTTGCACAGGGCCATGGTCAGGAACGCCTCGGTGAGGTCGGGCATCCCACGGTCGTCGCCGGTGAGGATCCTGCCATCGGTGGAGTAGCCCTCGCCGGTGATGCGAAAATCTCGGCCATGGGTGTGCAACCGGCGGGCCGTCATCTCGTTCATGGTCAGCGTGCCGGTCTTGTCGGTGGCGATGTGGCTGACGCTGCCGAGCGTTTCCACCGCCGAGAGCTGCTTGATGATGGCGCCCTGGGCGGCCAGCCTCGAGGCGCCCATCGCCAGGGTGAACGCGACGACCGCGGTGAGGCCCTCCGGGATGGTCGCAACGGCCAGCGAGACGGCTGTGATCAGGAGCTCGGTCCAGGACTCCCCGCGGACGAGGCCCAGTACGAAAACGATCGCGACCACGACCAGCGCCGCGATGGTGAGCACCTGGGCCAGCTGGTCGATCCTCCGCTGCAACGGCGTTTTGTTGTTCTTCACCTCGCTCAGCAGGGCCGCGATGCCGCCGACCGCCGTGCCCATGCCGGTGGCGGTGACCACCATGGTCGCCCGGCCACGGGTGACCATGGTGTTCATGAAGAGCATGTTGTTGCGGTCGGCGAGCGGCAATCCGGAATCATCCAGCGCCGGTGTCGTCTTGCCCACCGGCTCGGATTCCCCGGTCAGGGTCGCCTCGGCCACCTGCAGGCCGGCAGTGTCGATGAGGCGGCCGTCGGCCGGAACGGAGTCCCCGGCGTCGAGGAGCACGATGTCACCCGGCACCAGGTCGGAACGCTGCACCTCAAGCTCGGTGCCGTCGCGGCGCACGACGGCCTTGCCTTCCGACAGCGTCTGCAGCGCCTGCAGGCTGCTTTCAGCCCGCCGCTCCTGCACATAGTTCAGGACGGTGTTCAGGATGATCACGGCCAGGATCACGATCGGTGTCTCCAGCTCCCGGGAGACGACGGCGCTCACGATCGCGGCCACCAGCAGCACGATCGTCATCTTCTCGGTGAGAAGGTGCGCGATCTTGCGCCAGGTCGGCACTCGGTTTGGCTCGACCAGCAGATTCGGTCCGTGGAGCCTCCTGCGGTCAGCGACGGCGGATGCCGCGAGCCCGGTCCGGGAGTCTACGCCCTGCGCCGCCGTGGTTTCAGCGACCGACAGAGTGTGCCAGGCGGCGTGCTCGGTGGCTGGCGTTGGCTGTGGGTGGGTGGGCATCCGTTCAGGTCAGCGCCCCGGTCGCCGGCGCGTCACGAGCACCGGGCAGACCGCGAGCCGGGCGCACTGGTCGCTGACCGAGCCGAGCAGCAGGCCGGCCAGGCTGCCGCGACCGCGGGAACCCACCACGAGCATGCGCGCCTCCCGCGAGACCTCGATCAGGCTCCGGGCGGGCCCGGAATGCACGGCGCGGTAGTCGACGCTCACCGTCGGGAAGGCACGCCCCGACAGAGCGGTGTCCTCGATCAGCGCGGCCCGAACCGCATCCGAGTATTCTGCGAAGGACGAGACGTAGCCGAACTCCCAGTTCGCCGGCCTGGGGGCGGTGTCGATCGACCAGGCTCGCACGACAACCACCGGTATATGCAGCTGATCGGCTAGCCCGAGCGCTGTGGTGAGCGCGTAGTCCGCATCGGACGAGCCGTCGTGGCCGACCACGATGCTGCCTGCAGGCGCTGGGGCCTCCACGGTACCCGTTGGTGTGGTGCCTTCGGTGCTCACGACTGACTCTCCGAGTTGGATGACGAGTGTGGCGGTACGAGCAGAACACTCCCCAGATTAGTGAACTCCAGTTCATGTGTGCAATGTCTGGGGCGAGATCGGCGGTGCGGGTTTACCTCCAGCCGCCAGCCATGACGCACTGGGCCAGCTTAACCGGCCCGAAAGCGAGGGTCAGAGGCGTTGGAATGAGCACCGCGAGACGTGAACCTCCGTGGCATCAGATTGTGTGTAGTAACCCAATCGAGACCGGAGACAACCAGTTTATAACGCACGCCACGCACACAACCTGTGGAGGAACAACATGCAGCGCGCTCGCACCCACCAGCGTGAGTGACCAGCGGGAAGAGTTATCCACAGGTCTATCCACATGGGGATAATTACACCCGTGTCATTACCCGTGTTAGTGCCTGCTGGTTACCGGGCGGTAACGGCTCGATGATCTCTGGATGGCCCGTTCGTGCCAGTTTGGGGTCGCGGTTTCAGCGCCAGCGCGTGGTCATCAGAAAGCCGATGAAGGCGATTCCGAACCCGACCAGAATGTTCATGGCGCCAAGACCGGCGATCGGCAACTGGCTGCCACTGACGTAGAACACGATGATCCAGGCCAGGCCGAGCAGCATGAAACCGAACATGACCGGCTTGAACCAGACGGCGTTGGGCGTGTCCTCGTTCGAGCGGGCAACTTCGGTGCGGGCGGGCCGGGTGCGGGGATTCTTACGTGCCATGCTGCGATCTTAGCGTCTCCGCTTGTTTTAGTGGATTTTACGCGGGGGCTGGCGGCCACTCAGGTCAGTAGACTCGGACTATGTGTCCACAGGCAGACGACCCCACAGTGCCGGTGCCCTATGGGTCCGTGCACGATAGTGCGGAGGCGGCGTTGAATGACGCGGCTGCCAACGAGGCTGTGCTCGCAGACCCTGTGGCAACCGGAGTGGGTTCCAAGCGCCCACGCCGGGCGAAATCGGGCAAGGTCACCATCGTCGGCGTGCTGGGCGAACTGCTGATTACCGCGGGTGCTCTCGTGTTGCTCTTTCTGGGCTGGCAGGTCTGGTGGAATGACATGATCATGGCCAACTCGCAATCCAGTGCGGCGAGCCAGATCAGCCAAGACTGGATCAGCCAAGACCGGATCACCCAGGACACGTCGTCGCCCGAACCCTTGCCGACCGTTGATCAGACCGAACCGAGCGCCGCACCGGCACCCGTCGACTACGGTGTGCCCGTTGTCGGTGTCGTTCCCGCCAATGCCACGGCCTTCGCCGTGTTGTATGTTCCCCGTTTCGGTGCCGACTACCATCGCAGTATCGCCGAGGGCACCGGCCATGACGTGCTGAACAGTAATCGTCTCGGCATCGGGCACTATTCTGGAACCCAGATGCCCGGCGAGATCGGAAACTTCGCCGTCGCCGCCCACCGCAGCGCGTTCGGCGGGGGTATGCACCTGATCAACGAACTTCAGCTCGGCGACGCCATCTACGTGCAAACCGCCGACGGCTACTACACCTACCGGTACCGCGACACCGAGTATGTGGCGCCGTCGCAGGTGCAGGTGGTGGCATCCGTTCCGAACAATCCAGACGGAACCGCGGTCGACCGCATCATCACCCTGACCAGTTGCAACCCGCTCTATTCCACCGCGGAACGCATCATCGCCTACGGTGTACTCGAATCGTGGCAGCCACTCGCGGCCGGCGCTCCCGCCGAGCTCGCACCGATCATCGCAGCCCAGGGCTAGGAGGCTCCCATGTACGCAGCACTCTGGCGTGTTCTCCCCGGACCCATCTGGGTGCGCATCATTCTCGTGCTGATCCTGATGGCGGCCGTACTCGCCGTACTGGCCAGCTGGGTCTACCCGTGGATCGATGGCATTCTCAACAGCCAGGAAGCGACGGTCAGCGGCCCGTGACCCGTATTCTCGTTATCGACAACTACGACAGCTTTGTCTACACCCTCAACGGGTACCTGATGGAACTCGGCGCGGACACCGACGTCGTGCGCAATGACTCGTTCGAAAAAACGGATGCGCCCGCCCGCATCGCGGACTACGACGGCGTCCTGGTCTCCCCGGGTCCGGGCAAGCCGTCAGATGCCGGTGTCTCCATTGCCGTTGTCGAGGCGGCACTCGCCGGCCACCTACCCCTGTTCGGCGTGTGCCTGGGGCACCAGGCCATCGCTGAGGCCTTTGGGGCCACGGTGACCAATGCCGAAGAACTCATGCACGGCAAGACGTCGCTCATCACCCACGATGGCAGCGACTTCTACGACGGTGTACCGCAACCGTTCACGGCCACCCGATATCACTCACTCGCCGTCGTCGCGTCGACCGTTCCAACTGACCTCATCGTGACGTCGCGCACGCAGGGCGGCGTCATCATGGGGCTGCGGCACGCATCCGCTCCCATTCTCGGTGTGCAGTTTCACCCGGAGTCGGTGCTGACCGAGGGCGGCTACCGCATGCTCGGCAACTGGCTGGCCCTGACTGGCCTGACGGGTGCACAGGAGACCGCGAAGACCTTGCACCCTCTGCTGCGGCTCACCTAACACCTCCGGGCGCAGGTCCGACGTTCCACGCATCGGGCCCGGAAAGTGGAACGGAAGGCTAGGAGCCGGCGCAGTAGGTGAGGGTGATCTCGGAGCGCTGCGGCACGTCGCCGGGCGCGAGCGACTGGGCCCTGATCGGGGAACCGGACTTCTGGGCGCAGGTGTAGTCCGCCTTGGAAACGGGCGCGAGGCTCTCACTGCTGACCAGGTCGATCGCGGCGATAAGGGATTGGCCGGTGAGGTCCCCCAGGGTGACGAGACCGCTCGACACCACGTAGTTGACGGTGACTCCGGTGAACTCGGAGGCTGCTGCCGCCGGATCGGTGCGCATGACGACATCGACCGCCACGGTCGGAGAGTTCTCGGCAGTGACCGACCCGGAAACGAAACCGAGCGTTTCGATCGCGGCCTGGGCATCCGCTATGGGCTGATTGGTGACATCGGGAACCACGACGGGCACCGGACCGGTCGACACGAAGACCTTGATCACGTCGGAGGGATTGACGATGGTCTCGGCCGGAGGGTCGGTGCGAATGACCTGGTCAGCCGGCACGGTTGTGCTCGACTCTTCGGCACGCGTGGCCGCGAGATCCAGGTCGAGGAGCGTGTTTTGGGCCTCGTCATAGGTCTGGCCGGTGAGCGCGGGCACCTGGCGGGAGCTGTCGGGCAGTTCCACCGAGGGTTGCAGGTTCGCGACCCAGATCATGACCGCCACCACGATGACGACGACGCAGACGATGCCGGCCCAGACCCAGATCACCGGGGGGCGCCGCTGCGTGCGCACCATCGTCTGATCCTCGGAGAGCTGTTTGAGCGCGAGGGCCGACCCGGTTATGGCCGTGGGCGCAGCTCCGAATAGGCCGGCTCCGACTTCTTCGCCGGCTCGGTGGATGGGCATCTGGCCGGATCCGGCGGTCTCGACATCATTTCGAAACTCGACGGCGCTCTGGTACCGGGCAAACCGATCCTTGGCCAGGGCGTGCAGCACGACGGAGTCGAGGGCCGGCGACACTTTGGGGTTGAGCGCGGATGGCTTGACCGGCGTTTCGCTGACATGCTGGTAGGCAACGGCGACGGGCGTGTCGCCGCGAAACGGCGGGCGCCCGGTGAGCATTTCGAACAGGACGACACCGGTCGAGTACAGGTCGGTGCGCGCATCGACGGATTCGCCCTTGGCCTGCTCGGGGGAGAAATAGGCGGCTGTGCCCAGAATTGCCGTGGTCTGGGCGACGGTCGTGGCCGAGTCGGAGATGGCACGGGCGATGCCGAAGTCCATCACCTTCACTTGGCCGGACTTCGTGATCATGATATTGCCGGGCTTGATGTCGCGGTGTACGACGCCGGCCCGGTGTGAATATTCAAGGGCGGTCAGAACCCCGTCGATGATGCGCACGGCCTCGGCGGCCTCGATCGGGCCTTCGCGAATAATGTCCTTGAGTAGCCGGCCGTCGACGTGTTCCATGACGATGAACGGAATCTGCGAGTCGTGGCCGGCCTCGTCGGTGGCGGTCTCTTCGCCGGCATCGAACACCCGCACGATCGTCGGGTGGGCCATGCGCGCGGCGGCCTGCGCCTCCTGGCGGAAGCGGGTACGAAACGCCGGGTCGGCCGCGAGGGTCGACTTCAGCAGTTTGATCGCTACCGTCCGGCCGAGCCGGGAATCGGTGCCGATGTGCACGTCGGACATGCCGCCACGGCCGAGCAGGGCACCGACGCGATAGCGACCCGCGATCAAACGGCCAGAGTCAGGCACGAACGCACTCCCCCACAATCAGACACCGTGTTCGGGTTGGACACAGTGAGAGCTACATTACCGCACGGCATTGTTGAGCTACCCGACAACGGCGGCAGGCGTAACCACGACGGTGTCCGACGACGGTGAGAAATCCGAGGTGACCTGGCCGCAGAAGTAGCTGAACTTCACCGTGAAGTCAGCGTTCCCGGCCGTGACGGTCGTCTTCAGGACGGCCGCCGAGGTGAGGCCATCGGCGGCCACGGTTGCGCCGCCACCCTCCGCAACGACCTTGTAGCCGGACAGCGTCTGGCCTGTGGGACACGTTTGCGCGCTCCAGGAAACGGTGACCGTGCCGTCTTCAGCCACCGTGGCCGGCGTCGCGGTCGGCGCCGACGTTGGCGTACTCGGCGTCGCAACCGGTCCATAAACGGTGAGGGTCACCGTCGCACCGGCCGGAACCGGGCCGGTGGGGTTGACCCGGTAGACCTTGTCGACGTTGTCGCTGGTCTCGGCCGCATTGCCCGTGACAATGTCAGAGACAAAGCCCATCTCGACGAGCTTTGCGGCCGCCTCGGCACTGGGCCGTCCGGTGAAGTCGGCGGGGTTGACTGACGCGTTGGTGGGGGTCGGTGACGGTGTCGGGCTTGGCGTTGGCGTTGAAGTTGGTGATGGAGTCGGCGTGGCCGACGGGGTCGCCGAGGTCTGTACCGGTGCCGGGGTGTCGTTATTCCGGGCGAATAGGGCGATGAGCGTGCCGGTCAGTCCGATCACGAGCAGGGCGACGAGCACGATGAGCGGCCAGGTCCACTTGCTGCGTTTCTCCCTCTCCCGCTCAGCAGCGGATGCCCGTGTGATCGGGGCGCCGGTGGCCGGGAGGATGGTCGTGGCCTGGTCAGAGCCCGCACCGGGCATGAGCATGGTGGCGCTGGTGGCCGTGAGACCCCCCAGAACCGACGGCACGGCCACGGCAGCGGCGGCCACGTCACCGCGACGCAGGGCGGATGCCGCGCGCGCCAGGTGGGCTGCCGACGCCGGCCGGTCGGCCGGGTTCTTGGCCAGGCAGGCGAAGACCAGGTTGCGCACCGGCTCAGACACGGTCACCGGCAGGTCGGGCGCGATCTCGTTGATCTGCGCCATCGCGATGGCGACCTGCGACTCGCCCGTGAACGGACGGCGGCCGGCGAGGGACTCGTACGCGACGATGCCGATGGAATAGATGTCGGTGGTCGGTGACGCCGGATGGCCGCTGGCCTGTTCGGGCGAGAGGTATTGCACGGTGCCCATGACCTGGCCGGTCGCGGTGAGCGGCACCTGGTCGGCGATGCGGGCGATACCGAAGTCCGTGATCTTGACCCGGCCCTCGGGCGTGATCAGCAGGTTGCCGGGCTTGATGTCGCGGTGCACGAGACCGGCGGCGTGGGCGGCGTGCAGCGCGGCTGAGGTCTGCGCGACAATGTCGAGCACCTTGTCGGTCGGCAGCACGTGCTCGCGCTCGAGAATGGTCGACAGGGCTTCGCCGGGAACGAGTTCCATGACCAGGAAGGCGCTGCCGTCTTCTTCGCCGTAGTCGAAAACATTCGCGATGCCCTCGTGGTTGACGAGTGCGGCATGACGGGCTTCGGCGCGGAAACGCTCGAGAAAGCCGGGGTCGCCGAGGTACTCGTCCTTCAAAATTTTGATGGCGACGCTTCGTCCGATGACGAGGTCGGTGGACTTCCACACCTCGCCCATGCCGCCAATCGCAATGCGCGACTGCAGCTCGTATCGTCCCCCGAAGGTGAGCCCTGCTGTGGGTCTCATTTGTTCAGCACCGCCTCTAGTACTTTCTGTGCGACAGGTGCGGCAAGAAGGTTGCCGAACCCGGTTTGTCCCATTCCCCCGCCGTTCTCCACGAGAACGGTAATGGCATACTGCGGATCGTTCGCCGGTGCGAAACCGGTGAACCACAAAGTGAATGGATCGGTTGACCCGTTCTGCGCCGTGCCGGTTTTTCCCGCCACGTCAACCCCGTCTATTCTTGCATTGCTTGCCGCGCCATCCTGAACGCCGTTGATCATCATCCCGGTGAGTGTCGCGGCTGTTTCCGCGCTCATCACTCGCCCGAGTTCGACCGGTTTGAAGGTTTCGATGGCGCTGAGGTTGGGTGCGAGAATCTCCTGCACCAGGTTGGGCGCCATGACGACGCCGCCGTTGGCGATGGCACCGCTGACCATGGCCATCTGCAGGGGAGTCACCCGAACGTCGAACTGGCCGAACGCCGACTGTGCGGTCTGCGGATCGTCGAGCCCGCGCGGGTACGTGCTCTTGGTGACGTTTATCGGAATGCCGTAGTTACTGTTGAAGCCGAATTTCTCGGCGGTTTCCCGAATGGCCGTGTCGCCGAGTTCGACGCCGAGTTCAGCGAACGGGATGTTGCAGGACAGTCGCAGTGCGGTGGCGAGGGTGACCGTTTCGCCGGCGCCGCAGGTTCCTCGGCTGGAGTTTTCGATTTGGCTGGTCGTGCCGGGTGCCGTGTAGACGGCCACGTTGGGAAAAGAGCTCTCCGGGGTGTACTTGCCCGACTCGAGTGCCGCCGTGGTGACGACGAGCTTGAACACCGATCCGGGAGGGTTGAGCGCATTAAGCGCCCGGTTGATCAACGGGTCGTTCTGGTCGGCCAGGAGGCCGTCGTAGCTCGCGGTGACCTCGGCGTTGTTGTGTACCGTGAGCAGATTCGGGTTGAAGCTCGGCTTGGACACCATGGCCAGGATGCGCCCGGTCGCCGGCTCGGTGACAACCACCGATCCGGTGAAGTCGCCGAGGGCATCCCAGGCGGCCTGCTGGGCGACCGGGTCGATGGTCACCTCGACGGCGGCACCCTTCGGGTCCTGACCGGTGACGAGGGCGCTGATCTTGTCGAAGAACTGCGAGTTGGAGTTGCCCGTGAGCTCGGCATTGAGGGCGAATTCAAGGCCGGTCGGTTCACCATTGTTCGGGAAGTACCCGGTGATCGGCGCATAGAGATCGGGGTTGGTGTAGGTGCGCAGAAACTTGAAGTCGTCGTCGGCCGGCATCGACTGCGCGATCGGCTCGCCGGCGACGAGGATGGCTCCACGCTCGACCTGGTAGCTGTCGAACAGCGTGCGGGTGTTGCGCGGGTCGGCCGACAGGTTGTCGGCCTGGAATGCCTGCACGATCGAGGTGGAGCTGAGCAGGGCGACGAACATCAGCATCACGACGATGCTGACGCGCTTGAGTTCGCGGTTCACTAGACCACCAGCCTGGGTTGATTGCGCACGGTGTCGGAGAGCCGCAGCAGCAGGGCCGCGATGATCCAGTTGGCCACGAGCGAGGAACCGCCGGCGGCCAGGAACGGGGTGGTCAGGCCGGTGAGGGGGATGACCCGGGTGACGCCGCCGATGACGATGAAACACTGCAGGGCTACGACGAAGGCGAGGCCGACGGCGAGGAGCTTGCCGAAGTCATCCTGGCCGGCGAAGCCGATGCGGAAGCCGCGGGCCACGAACAACAAGTACAGGGCCAGGATGGCGAAGATGCCGGCGAGCCCGAGCTCCTCGCCAAGGCTCGCGATGATGTAGTCGCTCTGCGGAACCGGGGTGAGTTCCGGGCGTCCCTGGCCCCAGCCGGTGCCGAGCAGACCGCCCTTGGCCAGCCCGAACAGGCCCTGCACCAACTGGAAGCTGCCTCCGCGCGCTTCGTAGACATCCGGATTCAATGCGTCGAGCCAGTTGGTGAAACGGCCGTTGACGTAGTCGAGGGTCTGGCTGGCCAGCAGGGCGCCGCCGAGGAACAGGCCCATGCCCATGATGACCCAGCTGAGGCGGCCGGTGGCGAGGTAGAGCATGACCAGGAACAGGCCGAAGTAGAGCAGGGCGGTGCCGAGGTCGCGCTGAAAGATGATGACCGACATTGACAGGGCCCAGACCACGAGGATCGGGCCCAGGTCGCGAAAGCGGGGGAAGCGCGCGCCGAGGAACTTCTTACCGACCATGGAGAGACTGTCGCGGTTGCGCACGAGGTAGCCGGCGAAGAACACGGCGAGGGCGATTTTGGCGATCTCACCGGGCTGGAAGGTACCGAAACTACCCACCCCGATCCAGACCCGGGCGCCGCTGATCTCCCGGCCCAGGCCGGGAACGAGCGGTAGAAAGAGCAAAATCACACCGACGAGGCCGGCGATGTAGGTGTAGCGAAACAGCACGCGGTGGTTACGGATGACCACGAGCACGACGATGGCGCTGAAAATGGCCAGGGCGCTCCACACTGTTTGGCGCACGGCGGCGCTGTCCCACCCGCCCTGCTGGTCTGCGATATCGATGCGGTAGATCATGGCGATGCCGACGCCGTTGAGTACGGTGGCGATGGGCAAAATGAACGGGTCGGCGTCTCGGGCGACGAACCGCAGCACGACGTGCAGGCTGATCACCAGAACCGACAGCCCAGTGCCGAGCAGCACGAGGGTCGGGTCGAGTTCGCCGAGGGCGCCCAGTTGCACGAGTACGACCGCGCTCGCGTTGATGAAGCAGGCGATCAGCAGCAGGAACAGTTCGAGGTTACGCAGTTTCTGCGGCAGGTGCAGGCGACGCACCGGCTCGGTGGCCGGCGACTGGCGTGCCTTCTGAGCGGATGCCCTACTCAACGATCGCACCCTTCAGTCGCTCGAGAATAGCCATGGCGTCTGCGAGGGAGCCGGCGCTGATCGTCTGTTCCACCTGCTGGCGGTCGTAGACGCGCAGATCAGAGAGGTTGAGATCGGTGTCTTCGTAGACGCTGGAGAGTTTGATCGGGCCGATGTCCTGCTGAACGCCCTGGTAGATGGCGACGGTGGAACCGTCGACACCCACGAAGTAGCGGGTCTGGGTCCACTGGTAGCCCAGGATCGTGGTCGAGACGATGCTCAGCACCAGCAGAATGACACCGACCAGCCAGGTGGCCTTGCGGCGGCGCGCGCGGCGGGCATCCTCCTCGATCAGTTCGGAGAGGTAATCCTGGGAATCGGGCTCGAAGTGGGTTTCACGCACCGGGTGCAGGCGCAGGGCCGGGATGCGCAGGGCGCGGTTGCGGCCGGGTTCCTCACCGAAGGCGAGCGGATTCGCGGCGGAACCAACGATGACCGGGCTGTCGGTGCGGGCGATATTTTCGCCGATGTCAACGATGACCACGGTGACGTTGTCGGGGGCGCCGCCGTCGAGGCTTTCCTTGACCAGCAGATCGGCGACGTCCTGCGCACTCGCACCGCTCGCGAGGGCGGAGGCCATGGCGGTGTGCGAGACGACGCCGGTGAGACCGTCGGAGCAGAGCAACCAGCGGTCGCCGGCGATCGTGGCCAGAATGGAGGTGTCGATTTCGGGGCTCGCCTCGACGTCGCCGAGCACGCGCATGAGCACCGAGCGGCGCGGGTGCACCATGGCTTCGGCCTCGGTGATGCGCCCGCTGTCGACCAGACGCTGCACGAAGGTGTGGTCGATGGTGATCTGGGAGAGTTCGCTGTCGCGGAGCAGGTAGATGCGCGAGTCGCCGATATGGGCGATCGCGACCTCGTTCTCGAGTACGACGAGGGCGCTGACGGTCGTGCCCATGCCGGTCAGTTCGGCGTGTTCGAACACCGTCTCGGCCAACTGGGCGTTGGCGCCGATGAGAGCGGCCTGCAGGGCGAATTCGGCGTCCTGGGCGCTCGCATAGGGCTTGTCGGCCTCGATGATGCGTTTCGTCGCGATCGACGACGCGACGTCGCCGCCGGCGTGGCCGCCCATGCCGTCGGCGACGACAAACAGGGTGCGCCCGGCGTAACCGGAGTCCTGATTGTTGGAGCGAATCTTGCCGACGTGAGACGCGGCTGCGCTGTGACTGACCGTCGCCATCACCTACCGCCGAAGCTCGAAGCTGGTGGCGCCGATCTTCACGGTGGCGTTCAGGGGGATTTTCGTCGGCACGGTGACGCGGGAGCCGGCCAAAAAGGTGCCGTTGGTGGAATCCAGGTCCTGCAGCATCCACTCGTCGTTCCAGAGCATGAGGCGAGCGTGGTGCGTGGAGGTGTAATCATCGCGGATGACCAGGCTGGAATCGCTCGAGCGTCCGATCGTGATGGTTTCAGTGCTGAGCGGAAACTCGGTGCCGGCCTTCGGGCCGCTCGTGATGACCAGGCGGGTGGTGTTCTGGCTCGTAGCCATTCCAGCGTGGGCGGCCGGGCTGGCGCGCGCGACCGGCGCCGTGAAGGCCTCGGCGGCCGCCGCCGGGATGGGAGCCGGGGCGGCCGCGAACGCGGCGGCGGGGAGGGGCGCGGCGGCGGCATCCGCTTTCATCTTGCGCACGCGTTGGCCGAACAGGTCGCTGCGCAGGGCGTAGACGATACCGAAGATGAACATCCAGAGCAGGAGGAGAAAGCCAATGCGCAGCACCAGCAGGGTCAATTCGCTGACGTTCATGCGTTGGGCCCCCAGAATCCGCCCATGTCGTGGCGTTCGGTGGCCGGGTCGACCGGCGCCGCGGCACGCGGGGCCGCGCGGGAGTCCTGTGAGGCCTGGGCGAGCACGTGGAACACGATGCGGGTGCGGCCGATGGTGACAACCGAGTCTGGCTCGAGGATGGCCTGGGTGACCGGGGCGCCGTTGAGCTGCGAGCCGTTGGTCGAGCCGAGGTCGCGCACCTGGGCGCGGGCGCCGTCCCAGAGAATTTCAACGTGGCGGCGCGAGGTGCCGGTGTCGTCAACGGTGATGTCGGCGTCGGAGCCGCGACCAATCACGGTGCGGGCCTTGACGAGCTTGTGCCGGGTGCCGTTGATGTCGAGCACCGGAGTCCAGGCGACGGCGCCTGTGACCGAGCTGGAGTCGATCTGCACCATGCCCTCACTGAGGCTGCGGTCGTCTTTCAGTGTGATCGTGATGCCGCCGGTGAACTGGTAACGCTGCTCGGTGCCGTGTTTTTGCACCAGGGCGGTGAGCTCGTCGATGAGGGTGATGCCGAGCGCGCTCATGCGAACGTAGTCGGTGTGGGACATGCGCACGGTGAAGCGATTGGGCGCGAGTATGCGATCCCGCGCTACTACAGCGGCCTTAGTGTCAAGCTCACGACGCAGCGCGGAGGTGATTTCCACCGGCTGCAAGCCTGATCGAAAGGTCTTGGCGAACGCTCCGTTGACGGCGCGCTCCAATCCCTTTTCAAAGTTATCCAGTATGCCCACAGGTCTCCCGATCCGGTCCGTTTGGCTATGAGCATGTTACTTGTCTCGGGTGACAACCCACATTGAGGGCGCAAACGGCACGAACAGTCATACTACCCGCGGAGGGTCAAAGACCGAATTCGGCGCCCATTATGGGCATTCCACGGGACTTTTTTGGGATGAGTACTGCCCGCGCGCCGGCCGAGGGCGGCATCCGCTGTCGGCGCGCCAACTACCGGTGAACGCGCCAGTTATAGGTGGCGCGGCCACCGGTAGCGGGCGCGCTCACGCCGGATACGGCCCGCCCGGCCGCCCGACGCCTCGTCGAATGGCGCTGACCCCCCTCACAGTGTTAGCATTCCTAAGTTCGCGCGAGTGGCGGAATTGGCAGACGCGCTGGCTTCAGGTGCCAGTGTTCGAAAGGACGTAGGGGTTCAAGTCCCCTCTCGCGCACTGCGGATTGCAAGCGGTTAGCCGCACAATCCATGCGAACAATTGGGGCCTTCGAGAAATCGGAGGCCCTGTGTCACTCATGGGCCGAGCCCGGAGCACTGACTCGCACGACCGACTTGCCGGTGGCGCGGCCTTCGCTCTGCCGGAGGTGGCCCTCGATCGCCTGGTTCCAGTGGAGAATGTTCGGTCGAGGTATGACCAGACCGTGCGCGGTCAGGTCGAGCGCCTTGGTGATGAGCATCAGCGTTGCGGCCGCGTTGGAGCGGCTCAGGCTAAGGATGCTGAAGCCGATGATGGCGTTGTTCCGTGATCGGAGTGCGCTCAGTGGTGGGGAGGCCGGGTCGGCGTCACCTGCTGCGGCCCCGTAGGTGACGAGCCGCCCGCCCGGCGCCAGGTGCAGCAGTGCCTCCGCAGCGACGTCGCCGCCGACTGACTCAAAGATGACATCGAAGGGGCCGCCGGCCACGGCCGCCGCCTCGTCAAAGAACCGGATGCTGCGCTCCACGGCAACCACACCGGCACCGACGCTCTTGGCGGTCGAACCCAGGCCGCCCACGATGATGCGCGGGTCGTGGCCGGACAGCACAACCGTGAGGGCTCCTCCCACGCCACCGGCAACGCTTGTGATCAGAATCGATTCGGCCGGTGCCGCACAGGATCGCTGAACGAGACCGACCGCGGTGGCCCAGGTCAGTGGAATCGTCGTTGCGGCGGCCAGGTCAATGCCGTCGGGCACGAGCGCGGTGAGCGCCGCGTCGGCGACGGCCCGTTCGGCGAGTCCGCCGCCAGTGGGAGTGAAACTGAGAACCGAGTCACCCACCGCGAATGCAGTGACGTCATCTCCGAGTCTGACGACGCGACCGGCGACTTCCATGCCGGGCACGAAGGGCCACCCGGTCGAATACCCGGCCACGCCGCGACGCGCGAGCACATCGGTGAAGTTGAGTCCGGCGTACTCCACCTCGATCAGGAGTTGGCCGGGACCGGGGGTGGGTTCAGCGCGCTCGGCGAACCGAACGACATCGGCGCCTCCCGGTTGGGTTATCTCCAGTACCTTCATGACCGAATCCTATATTGATGAGAACAGGCGCGGTCCGGGCGGGAAATGTGACCCACCGCGTCCTTGATCGACACCCGGGCGGGGCGGGCCAGTAGCCTTTTGTGGACGCTGCGGGACTTCGCCCGGGCGAGAACGGATCACGATGACGACGGGTGCCTCTCGGCGCAGGGCCTTCTGGCTGCGTACGCTGCGGCCGGTGTGGATTGTGCCGATCCTGCTCATTGCGCTGGCCCTCGTTGTTCTCGCGGCGAACGGGATTCGCGCCCTTCCCTGGGTCGAGTCCTTCAGTCGTAGTTACCCCGGCGTCTCGACCCATCCGACCGCCACCCCGATCGGAATACCGGCCTGGCTGGCCTGGCAACACGGGCTCAACGCCTTCTTTATTCTGTTTGTCATTCGCACCGGATGGCAGGTGCGCACCTCCAAACGCCCGACCATTTTCTGGACGCGCAGGAACGCCGGGCTGTACCGCACCAGGAATCCCCCGATTCGCATCACCCTCGACCTGTGGCAACACATCGTTTTCGACACCCTCTGGGTCGTCAACGGCGTCGTGTTTTACGTTTTGCTGTTCGCGACCGGTCAATGGCTACGACTCGTACCCACCAGCTGGGATGTTTTTCCCAATGCGGCGTCGGCCGGCCTGCAGTATGCCTCGCTCAACTGGCCGACCGACACCGGCTGGGTGTACTACAACGCGCTGCAGTTGCTCAGCTACTTCGTGGTCGTCTTCATAGCGGCACCGATCGCGCTCGTGACCGGCCTGCGCCTGTCACCGGGTCTGTCCGCACGGTTTCGGCGGCTCGACCACGTCTTTCCGCTGCCCGTGGCGCGCACGCTGCACTGTGCGCTGCTGATCTTTTTCGTGGCGTTCATCGTCGTGCACGTGACTCTCGTGCTCACGACCGGCGCCCGAGCCAACCTCAACCACATGTATGCGGCACGCAATGACGACGGCTGGACCGGGGTGTGGATTTTCGTCGGCTCGATCCTGTTCACGGCCGCTATCTGGGTGGGGGCACGTCCGCTCGTCGTTCGCGCCATTGCGGCTCGCAGCGGACGCATCATTCACACCAAGCGCTAAACGCCCGGTGGGGCCGCACTCGTCGCCGCGAGAACGTCTCGGCTGAGCAGGGCCGCCCCGGCGACCGCTGCGGGCATGACGATGACGGCCGCGCCCGGAATGAGGAAGAGCACGTAGGTGAGCACACCGAAACCGAGGCTGCGGGATCGACGTGCGCGCAGCATCCGTCGTCGCTGGGTGAGGGTGAAACCGCGCGCATCGAAGGCGAAGCCGGTGAGTTCGAGGGTGAGGATCCAGCCGCCCAACAGCGCCCCGAGAACGAGCGCGATCAGCTGTCCGAGCCCGGGAACCAGGCCGCAGAGCAGCACTACGATCGCGACCAGCACGGCGAGGCTGACCAGCCGCAGGGCGTCGGCCACGGAATGCAGAATGCCGCGCAGCAGGCCGCGCTGTGCTTCGACGGGCGCGTCGCCGAGGTTGGTCTCGACCGCGCGCCAGATGCGCTCGTAGAAAGGATCGCCGACCAGCAGCGTCACCGCCACAAAGGTGTACGCCAATAAGAGGAGGCCGGCGGCCGCGACCGCCGCGCCGGCCACGACCCGCACACTCGTGCGCCACGGCTCGCCCCAGCCGCTCGCGAACGGACTGATCGTGACGACGATCGACTCGAGGTTGACGAGGAGCACCACGATGCCGGCGACATAGACACTGCCGACGATGAGGGCCGGTAGGGCACCGAGCAGCATGAGGCGCGGCGAGGTGATCCACATTCTGAGGCCGTGAACAAGAATGCCGGCCCCGGCGAAGAACTCGCGGGTGGCGGTGGGGTTGGCAGTCGAGTCGGGCGGCACCCCCAAACCCTAACCCGCTCGCGTGAACGCGGCCACGGCTCCCCGAGAAGTCGGTGACCCGTGTCGTTCAGGCCATCTGCGGAAAACCGAGGTCGATCTGTGAGCTGGCCGGGTCGGGCCAGCGGGTGGTGACGACCTTGGCGCGGGTGTAAAAACGGATGCTGTCGGGCCCGTACATATGCGCGTCGCCGAAGAGCGAGTTCTTCCAGCCGCCGAACGAGAATGACCCGACCGGCACCGGAATCGGCACGTTGATGCCGACCATGCCGGCCTCGATCTCGAACTCGAACTGCCGGGCGGCCCCGCCGTCGCGGGTGAACAGGGCGACACCGTTGCCGAATTCGTGCTCGTTGACGAGCTTCACGGCCTCGTCGAAGGTGTCCACGCGCACGACCGAGAGCACCGGGCCGAAGATTTCGTCGTCGTAGACCTTCATACCGGGGATGACGTGGTCGATCAGGCTGACGCCGAGAAAGAAGCCGTCGCTGTCGAAGTTCTGCGCCCGGCCGTCGACGACCATCGTGGCGCCGGCTGCCTGGGCTCCGGCCAGGTAGGACGCGACCCGATCGCGGTGTTCGCCGGTGATGAGTGGGCCCATCTGCGAGGTCGGATCGGTGCCGGGACCGACGATGAGCGTTTTCATGCGCTTCTCGATCGCAGCGACGAGGTCGTCGGCGATGCCGCCGACGGCCACGAGCACGCTCACAGCCATGCAGCGCTCCCCGGCGGATCCGTAGGCGGCGTTGATCGCGGCATCCGCTGCCATATCAAGGTCAGCATCGGGCAGTACCACCATGTGGTTTTTGGCGCCGCCGAGCGCCTGCACCCGCTTGCCGTTCGCGGCCGCCCGGTTGTAGATGGACTTCGCGATCGGGGTGGACCCGACGAAGCTGATCGCCTTCACCTCGGGGTTGTCGAGCAGCTCGTCGACGGCCTCCTTGTCGCCCTGAACCACGTTGAGCACGCCGGCGGGCAGTCCGGCCTCGGTGAAGATTTCGGCGATGAAGATGGCCGACGACGGGTCCTTCTCGCTCGGCTTGAGCAGCACGGTGTTGCCGCAGGCGAGGGCGCTGCCAATCATCCACAGCGGCACCATGGCCGGAAAGTTGAAGGGGGTGACGCAGGCGACGACGCCGACGCTCTGGCGCACCGAGTGCACGTCGATGCCGTGGGAGACCTGCTGCGAGAAATCGCCCTTGAGCATGTGGGCGAGGCCGGTGGCGAATTCGATGTTCTCAAGCCCGCGGGTGATCTCGCCGGCCGCGTCGGAGAGTACCTTGCCGTGCTCGCTGGTGAGGATCGCGGCGAGCTCATTCGTGCGCTCCGCGAGCAGTTCGCGCACCTTGAAGAAGATGGCCGTGCGCTTGGCCAGGCTGCTGGCCCGCCACTCGGGAAGGGCGGCCGCGGCTGATTCGATGGCGTCGATCACGACCGCGCGGGATGCCAGTACGACCTGTTTCTCCTGCACGCCGGTAGCCGGATCGAACACGGGGCCGAATCGTTCGGCCGACTCGACGCGCTGGCCGTTGATGTAGTGGGGAATTGTTTGCATGGAAGTGCTCTTTCTGATGGTTGAGCGGGTTCAGGCGTGCGACTGCAGGGTGCCGTCGACGAGTTTGACGATCATGGAGCAGTCCTTGCCGCCCTCGCCCTCGTCGATCAGCCGCTGGAACAGCCCGGCGACGTGCTCGCCGATTTCCAGCGGGGTGTTGGTCGCCCGGGCCGCGGCGATGGCCAGGCCGATATCTTTGCTCGCGAGCGCGGTGGTGAAGGTCGGGGCGAAATCCCGGTTGGCCGCGGCCGTCTCGACGACATCCTTGACCGGATACCAGGTGCGCAGCGCCCAGCTGTCGCCCGATGAAACGGATGCGATATTCCAGAACACCCGCTTGTCCAGTCCCAGCCGCTCGGCCAGAACGGCGCCCTCGGCGGTCGCGGCGAGGTTGATGAACAGCATCAGGTTGTTGCAGATCTTTGCCGCCTGGCCGGTCGTGGCGCCACCGGTCGGAATGATGTTCGCGGCCATCGGCTGGATATACGCGGTGGCGGTGGTGACGGCATCCGCTTCACCGCCGATCATGAAGGTGAGGGTGCCGGCCGTGGCGCCGCTCATGCCTCCCGAGACAGGCGCGTCGACGAAGCGAAAGCCGGCTGCCGCTGCGGCATCGTGCAGGGCCTGGGCCGTGTCGATGTCGATCGTCGAGGAATCCACCAGCAGGGTGGTCGTGTCGGCGTGGGCCAGCACGCCCTCGTTACCAAAGTACACCGCACGGGCATGCTCGCCCCTGGGCAGCATCGTAAAGACCACGTCGGCACCAGCGACAGCGTCGGCAATGCTGAGGGCGGCAGTGACTCCGGCCGTGACGGCCGTGGCGACGGCATCCGGATTCAGATCGAACCCGCGCACCTCATGGCCGGCGGCCACCATATTTGCTGACATGGGTCCACCCATGTTGCCCAACCCGATCCATGCGACTACTGCCATGACGAAGCTCCTTTGCCTGTGTGCTGCTCCCAGCCTCGCAGCCGGATAGAGTGCAATCAAGGCAATATTTCACAGGGGGTATGTGCGCAGATGCACATTCTCGAAAGGACGGATCAGTGAGTTCACACCAGCTTCCGAGCCCGAATGACCTGCTCGTGCTGCTCACCGTGGCCAGGCTGGGCCGGTTCAATGCGGTCGCCGAGGCGCTCGGCACCACCCATACGACCATTTCGCGGCGCATCCTCTCGCTCGACCAGGAGCTGGGTGGCCGCACGCTCGAGCGCAGCCCGCACGGCTGGGAACTCACCGAGCTGGGTCGGCACGCCGTCGACGCGGCCGAAGCGATCGAAGACAGGCTCGGGGCCCTCACCACGGCGATCAGCCAGACCGACCCGCTGTCGGGGCTGTTGCGCATCAGCACGATCGACGGGTTCGGGGCCGAGATCGTGACGCCGGCGCTCGTGAAGCTGCAGCAGGGCCATCCGCTCATTAATATCGAAATGTTCAGCGCCACCCGCAAGGTGAGCCAGAATCGATCGGGCGTTGACCTCGAGATCGTGGCCGGGCGCAATGACGTCAACAATGCCCAGGCGATGTTTCTCACCAACTATTTCTTGCGGCTGTATGCCAGCCGCGAGTACCTGCGCAGCCGGGGTATACCCGAGTCCCTCGATGACATCCAGTCGCACAGTTTTGTCTCCTATGTCGAGAGCGCACTGCTCGTGACCGACCTCGGCTACCGGTCGTCGCAGTTACCGGAGCCCGCCACGACATTTCAGTCGACCAGCCTGTTCGCCCAACTGGAGGCGGTGCAGGCGGGCGCTGGAATCGGACTCCTGCCGAACTTTCTCGTGCACGATCGGCCGGAATTCGTTCCGGTGCTGCCCGACGACTTTCAGCGCCAGTTGCCGATCTGGGCGGTCGTGCGGGCCGAATCGTTGCGCTCTCCCGTGGTACGCGCCGCGATCGAGGCGATCACCCTCGAGATCGCGCATCGCCCGAATGCGTTCTCCGACTGATGCACCGCGTGAGTCTCGCAACCTGATCGGGCCGAAAGCGTGGCACGGCACGACAACGGCGGCCCGATAAGGAGATCGGGCCGCCGTTGCACGGGCTATCGGCGGGACGCCCCGCCGAGGTCGGAGACCTGGGCGGCATGATCCGCCGTAGCTGCGGCATCCGCTGCGGCATCCGCTGCGTCAATGTCGTGCAGTGACAGGCCGCGCGTTTCTTTGAGGGTCAGCACGACGAGGGCCGTCACAAGGCAGGCTGCCGCGAGGTAGATGGCCACCGGCACCGAGGAATCGAAGGTGGAGAGCAGGCTGACGGCGATGATCGGGGCGATCGAACCGGCGATGACCGAGGTGACCTGGTAGCCGAGCGAGACGCCGGAGTAGCGCATGCGGGTGGGGAACATTTCGGCCATGATGGCCGGCTGGCCGGCATACATCAGAGCGTGGAACAGCAGGCCCATCATGATCGCGATGATGATGATGAAATCGTTCGCGGTGTCCATCATGGGGAAGGCGAAGAAGCCCCAGGTGCCGGCCAGCACGGCGCCCGCGAAGTACACCGGGCGGCGCCCGACTCGATCGGAGAGACGGCCGACGAACGGAATGACAGTGAAGTGGAGGGCGTGGGCGACGAGCAGGAGCAGCAGAACGCGGGAGGTGTCCATCTCCACGATGATCTTCAGGTAGGTGATCGAGAAGACCACGACGAGGTAGTACAGAATGTTTTCGGCGAAACGCAATCCCATCGCGGTGAATACTCCGCGCGGGTAGCGACGGAAGACCTCGACGATGCCGTAACGCTTGTCGCCGGCGATGACCTCTTTTTGCGCCTTGAGAAAGATGGGGGCATCGCTGACCTTGGTGCGGATGTAGTAGCCGACGAGCACGATGACGGCGGAGAGCCAGAACGCGACGCGCCAGCCCCAGCTCAGGAAAGCCTCATCGGAGAGGGTGCTGGAGAGCACGAAGAGTACGGCGGTAGCGAGCAGGTTTCCACCGGGCACGGCGGCCTGGGGCCAGCTGGCCCAGAATCCGCGCGACTTCTCTGGGCTGTGCTCGGCGACGAGCAGCACGGCACCGCCCCATTCGCCGCCGACCGCGAAGCCCTGAATGAAGCGCAGGAGTACGAGGAGAACCGGTGCTAGGTAGCCGATCTGCTGGAATGTCGGCAGGCAGCCCATCAGGAATGTGGCGACGCCGACAAGTACGAGGCTGAACTGGAGCAGGCGTTTGCGACCGAATTTGTCACCGAAGTGTCCAAAAACGATGCCGCCGATGGGGCGAGCCAGGAACCCGACCGCATAGGTTGCGAACGCCGCGATGATGCCCTCGAGTTCGCTGCCCGCGTTCGGAAAGAACAGGGTGCCGAACACCAGGGTGGCCGCCGATGCGTAGAGAAAGAATTCGTACCATTCGACGACCGTGCCGGCCATGGAGGCCGCGACGACCTTCTTCAGGCCGGATGATTGCACGTCATTTCCCGTGTCGGATCTCTTCGTGCTCATGGGATTCCCCCTCGTGTCCTCATTGACACAACGTGCCTGGCAGTCGCGGCTCACATCGCAACTGCGCGCGGCGGCACATCGTCTGGCTGGTCTCAGCCTGTGGGCTGAGACCAAGACTGTCAAAGACCTTTCCCGCAGGGGGGCCGTGCAGAAATGCACATGCGGTCCTGGGACGTGACCGCGGCACGGGTATTCTCGAAGGACAACAGTGAGGTGGATCAACAGTGACGCATGCGCATCCGCTGCACGTCGACCTGGAAGTGGCCTGCCTGTGCTGCCTCGCGCCGCAGCCCTTTCACTTCACGTCGCTGAGCGACCAGGTGGTCTGCACGCTCTGCGTGCACCACCTCTCAGCCGAAAAGAGCGAGCGCCGCGACCTCGAGCATGTGCGGTTGTGGGCCGCGAGGTGGGCGGCCGCCGAAACCGCTCACCAGGGGTACATCACAGAGACGGATGCCTTACTCGTCGCCCGAGATACAGACCTGACCGCACTGCGCGACCAGGTCGTTGAGCTCAGTGCGCTCGTTGCCGGCCAGTTCTCGGCGGGGATCGACGGGGTGCGTGGCCTGCTGCAGAACAACCTGGTCAAGCGCGCCGAACGCAACACGGAGCTTGCCCACCGCCAGATCGATTGGGCGATGGCTGGCCTGTGGCGCATGGACGCGCTGCACCATGACGACCCGGCCCGGCCCACGAAGTGCTCCTGCGGCCGTACGGCCGGCACCTGCGCAGAGAGCGCCGCGATCGACTCGCTCCGGCAGGCGCTCCGCGACTGGGAGAAGAAGAACGTCGTGCTGCTGCAGGGCGGCCGACGGCACGGACTGCCCAGCGATCACCCTGCGGTGCTGGCCCAACGCATGCGCTGAAGGCCAGATGAGTGAGTCCTCATCGCCCAACACCCGCTCGGCATCGCTTCGGTGGCGCAAATGGATCCGCTACGCCAGCAAGCATCTGACGGGAATGTTCCCCACCCCTCCGCGGCAATGCGGTTGGGACTATGGGGTCAGCCAGGCTGCCGGGCCCCTCGCCGCCGGATCTGGCACAACCGGCTCCTCGGAATACCCCACAGACGATCCCTCATCGCCTCCGACCATCAGGACTCACTCAGCGAGGCGAGGCGACGCGCCAGGTACGGTGCGCTGCGGCTGGTGGGGTGGGCGGCCACGGTGGTGGGGGTGCCGGCCGCGACAATGCGACCGCCGTCGTCACCACCGGAGGGGCCGAGGTCGATCACCCAGTCGGCGGCGGCCACCACGTCCATTTCGTGTTCGACCACAACCACGGTATTGCCGGCGTCGACCAGGCGCCCGAGCTGCAGCATGAGCAGCTCGACATCGGCCGGGTGCAGCCCCGTTGTCGGCTCGTCGAGCAGGTACAGTGTGTGACCGCGGCGGGCGCGTTGCAGTTCGGTCGCGAGTTTAATGCGCTGCGCCTCCCCGCCGGAGAGTTCGGTGGCCGGCTGCCCCAGGCGCAGATACCCCAGGCCCACCTCGCGCAGGGTCTCGAGGCTGCGTGCCGCCACGGCCACGTCGGTGAGAAAGACCAGAGCGGCATCTACGGTGAGACCGAGCACGTCGGCGATGCTCTTGCCGCGGTAGGTCACCTCGAGAGTTTCGGGGTTGTAGCGCGATCCCCCGCAGTCGGGGCAGGGCGCGTAGCTGCCCGGCAGAAAGAGCAGTCCGACGGCCACGAATCCCTCACCGAGGCAGGTCTCGCAGCGGCCGCCGGCAACGTTGAACGAGAACCGTGAGGCGGTGAAGCCGCGGGCACGAGCCTCGTCGGTGGCGGCAAACGTGGCTCGCACGGCGTCGAACAGGCCGGTGTAGGTGGCGAGGTTGGAGCGCGGCGTGCGCCCGATCGGCTTTTGATCCACCTGCACCAGCCGATCGACGGCCTCGAGCCCGGTCACCGCGGCCACCGGCATCCGCTCGGCAAATTCGACGTCGGTGTCGGGGTCGCCGAGATCACGGAGGGGCGCGTCGTCGGGGTCGGGGTGCAGGTGCTGCCCGACCGCTTCAGCGAGTACCTGGCTGACCAGGGTTGACTTGCCCGAGCCGCTCACGCCGGTGACCGCCGTGAGCACGCCGAGTGGAATCTGCGCGTCGAGACCCTGTAGGTTGTGCCGACTGATATCGGTCAGGCCCAGCCAGCCGAGCGGATGTCGCAGCTCTGCCCGCGCCACCGGCTCGCGGTCATCCGCAAACAGATACTGCCGCGTCACGGAATCGCTCACTTCGGCCAGGCCGGCGGTCGGCCCGCTGTAGAGCACCTCACCGCCGCCCTCGCCGGCCCGGGGTCCGACGTCGACGACCCAGTCGGCGCGCCCGACGACGTCCATATTGTGTTCGACCACGAAGACCGAATTGCCCGACAACTTGAGCTGTTCGAGCACGAGCAGCAGGGGCTCGGCGTCGGCCGGGTGCAGGCCGGCCGAGGGCTCGTCGAGCACGTAGATGACGCCGAACAGCCCCGAGCGCAGTTGCGTGGCGATGCGCAGCCGTTGCATCTCTCCCGGGGAGAGCGTGGGGGTCGACCGGCCGAGGGCCAGGTAGCCGAGGCCCAGCTCGAGCAGCACGTCGATGCGGCGCAGCAGGTCGCCGGCCAGGGTGACGGACACCTCCGACGAAGCCGGAGTGCCGCCGACTGCTGCGATCGGGCGCAGGATATCGGCCAGGGCCGTCATGGGCAGCGCATTAAGCGCGGCGATCGAGTGCCCGGCCACCGTGACGGCGAGGGCTTCGGGCTTCAGCCCGCTTCCGGCGCAGTCCGGGCAGGGGCCGGTGTCGACGTAGCGCAGTACCCGCTGCCGCACGTTCGGGCTCTTGCTGTCGGCGAGCGTGTGCAGCACGAAACTCTTGGCGCTCCAGAATCGGCCCTGGTAGGGCTTGGCGATGCGGTCGCGTTGCGGCACGACCTCCACCACCGGCTGCTCCTCGGTGAACAGAATCCAGTCGCGGTCGGCGCGGGACAGATCCTGCCAGGGCCGGTCGATGTCGTAACCGAGTACGGCGACGATGTCGCGCAGGTTCTTGCCCTGCCAGGCACCGGGCCAGGCGGCGATGGCGCCGTCGCGAATGCTCAGCGTGGCATCGAGCACCATCGACGCCTCGCTGACGGTGTGCGCCATGCCCAGGCCGTGGCAGCGCGGGCAGGCCCCCATCGCGGTGTTCGGCGAGAAGGAGTCGGATTCGAGGCGGCCGGCCGCATCCGCTGGATATATGCCGGCACGGGAATACATCATGCGTAGCGAGTTGGAGAGGGTCGTGACCGTGCCAACGCTCGAACGGGAACTGGGCGTTCCCCGGCGTTGCTGCAGGGCAACGGCCGGGGGCAGCCCGGTGATCTCGTCGACGTGCGGGGTGTGCCCCTGCGCAATCAGCCGGCGGGCGTAGGGCGCAACCGACTCGAAGAAGCGTCGCTGCGCCTCGGCGAAGATGGTGCCAAAGGCGAGGGATGACTTTCCGGAGCCCGAGACCCCGGTGAACGCGACGATGGCATCCCGGGGCACGTCGACGTTCACATCGCGCAGGTTGTTCTCGCGGGCGCCGCGCACCCGCACGAACGCGTCGGGGGCGAAAGTGGGCACAGCAGGGTCCGAAGGTTGCACAGTCATCCAAATAATCCTAGTTCGCTCCCCTGATTTTCGTTGGTCGAGTGTGTCGAGAGCACATTATGGTCTCGTCGAGCCAGACCAACGCGTGGCCGCGGGGGTCGAACTCAGTGGAAGGCGCTGACCCCGGTCAGATCGCGACCGATGAGCAGCGACTGGATGCTTTCGGTGCCCTCGTAGGTGTGGATCGATTCGATATCGGCGAGGTGTCGAATGACATGGTTCTCGAGCAGGATGCCGTTGCCGCCGAGCATGTCGCGCGCGATGGACGCGAGATTGCGTGCTGCACGGGTGTTGTGGAACTTGGCCAGGCTGGCCTGGATGGGGCGGAGCGTACCGGCCGCGTCGAGCCCGGCCAGGTGAATGCAGTGCAGCTGCATCGAGGTGAGCTCGGAGAGCATGAGCGTGAGGCGCTCCTGCACGATCTGGAATCCGGCGATCGGCTTGCCGAACTGCACCCGCTGCTGCGAGTAGTTAAGGGCGGCTTCAAACACTGCCGTCGCGTGGCCGAGCGCTGACCAGGCGACGCCGAGCCGGGTGGCGAACAAGACCTGGGCGGTGTCCTTGAAGGTGCGGGCGCCGGGCAGCACGGCATCGAGCGGCACGCGTACGTTGTCGAGGGTGATGCGAGCCTGGTGCACGGCGCGCAACGAGCCCTTGCCGAGCATCGTCTCGCCGTGGTAGCCGGGCAGGGACTGGTCGACCAGAAAGCCGCGTACGTTGCCGTCGTCGTCGCGGGCCCAGACCACGGTGACGTCGCCGACCGAGCCGTTGCCGATCCACTTCTTCTCGCCGTTGATGACCCATTCGTCGCCGTCGCGGTGCGCGGTGGTTTCCAGGCCCACCGAGTCCGATCCGTGGTCGGGTTCGGTCAGGGCGAAGGCACCGAGCTTCTCGGCGCGAGCCAGCGGAACCAGCCAGGTGGCTTTCTGCTCGTCGCTTCCGAACATGGCAATGCTGCGCAGGGCGAGTCCGCCCTGCACGGCCACCACGGTGCCCATTGAGCCGTCACCTCGGGAGATTTCCATGTTCACCAGGCCGGCGGCGAGCGGAGACATCGGGGTGAGCCCCGGACCCTCGACACCATCGGTGAGCAGGTCGAGCTCACCCAAGCGGCGTGCCAGGTGCAGAGGGTATTCGGCCTTGTCCCAGGCCTCGCTCAGTTCGTCGAGCGTCTCCACCGCAAAGGTGCGCGCTCGTGCCCAGAACGCCCGGTCGGCGGCTGGAACATTGGCGAACACTCCGTAGTAGTCGGTGTCCAGCGGCGCTGACACGTCGTAGTCGGGCGCGGCGGCCGGCCGGGCCGGTGCGGAAACGTCGTCAGTGGGCATCATGGCCTTTCTCGAACTGTGTGGGTGAATTCCCCTGCCACAGTTCTACCTGACACTCAGTCTCAGGTCAACTGAGACTGAGTGTCAATGTCGGAAGGTTGTTGGTCGAGTTCGTCGAGACACCCTCGTAGGTCGAGCTTGCGCCGGGGCATCCGCTTCGCGCGGGACTTCCGCCGATGCGCGGGTGGCGCGCCTCCCGCGAATTGGCGCAAGTCCAGCGAAGGTCGAGGAGGGGATCTGGGCACCCTGGCGCAGCTCCCGCGAAGCAGCGCAACCCCCGCGCGAACTCAGCTGAGACGACCAACCCGGCCACCCCAACCCGCTACAGCTGCGCGTCGCGCAACCGCTCCTGCACGGCTCGGGCGATCTCCTCCACCGAAGCGGACGCCGGAAACACCGCCACGATCAGGTCGGAGGCCCGGTCGTCCGCCACGGCCGCCGGTGATAACAGCCGGCGCACCTCGGCGAGCTCGGCCGCGAGCTCGGCTGGCCCGACTCCCGCGGCCCCGCGAATCAACCGACGCAACTCAAAGTTGTGGGTGGCCGTCACCGCCGCAGCAAAGCGGATGGCGGTGAGCGGGTTGATCTCGGGCAGCGCCCCCCGCAGGTACGCGGCAAAGACCTTCTCATACCGTGACACCATCACGGTTTCACGATCGCGCAGCACGACCGTCTGCCGCACGAGCAGGTCGCGCATGCGCACAACCTCGAGCCTCTCCCGAAAGCGTTCAAAAACGAGCGCAGCCGCCTCGCACACCGCGAGCCACGGGTCAGCATGCTCCTGCGCAAAATACCCCGAGATCTGCTCGAGCAGTTCGTCGTGGTCGGCGAAGATCACATCGTCTTTTGAACCGAACTGCCGAAAGAAGGTGCTGCGGGACACCCCGGCAGCTGCGGCGATGTCGGTCGCCGTTGTCGCCTCGTACCCGCCGCTCTGAAACAGCCGCACCGCGATATCGGCTACCTCAACGCGGGAGTGGGCATCCGCTGGGCGAAGGCCGGTGTCGTTCGGGGCGTGCGGCGTGGGCTCAGGCATAGTCTGCCGAAATTATCACGAAATCCCACGCGTTGCCCCGCGCACTCCGCGAGGCGGGCCGGTGCGCCGCGATGACAGCACGGCGCCTGAGGGCACAAGGTTTCCATAAGGCCCTCCTTGCACGCTTGCAGCATTCACTCGCTCTGTAGAGATAGGTGTGTCATGAGTCCGATTAAGGGAAATCCGGTCAAGGGCGCAACGGCCCGAGGAGCAGGAACGCCGGGAATGCACGGTAGCCCGCCTGCCAAGCACGCCAGGAGATCCCCCTTTAGCCGGATGACCCGCATGGTCGCCGCCGGCATGGCCGTGGTTCTTTACGCCGGCCTGGGTCTTTCGGCCACCGCGATCAGCGCCAGTGCCATCGTTGCCCCGGTCGGCCAGGGCTTCGCGGTTACCGCCTCGGACCTCGCCTACATTTTGAAGCAGATTAAGATCGCGGAGGCGCACGTCGCCAACACGACCTCAGCCACCGGACCCTGTGGCGCCCTGGTGGGAACCGGAGCCAACCAAATTGCCAGCCCGCTCCTCTCCCTGGGTCTGCGCACCGTTGACGGTTCCTGTAACAACCTGCAGCCCGGCCAAGAGACCTTCGGTGCGGCAGACCAGGTGTTCCCGCGGCTGACCACGAAGTCGTTCCGCGACGCCGACCCGGTTCTTCCGGGCTTCGGGCCAACCGGACCCTCGTCGTACCAGCAGAAGAGGGGCAACGTCTTCGACGCGGAACCCCGCATCGTCAGCAACTTGATCGTTGACCAGACCTCCACGAACCCGTCGGCCATCGCGGCAGCCGGATATCCCGTGCGAGCTCAGGGCGGAAACCCCATCGTGCCCTGCACGACTGACCCGACGCCGGCCGTGCCGGCAGGCATACCGGCCGGCTGCGTGCCGGCTGGCGAGACCTTGTCAATTCCGAACGTCACCACGGATGTCGGCCTCTCGCCGCCGTATAACTCCCTGTTCACCCTGTTCGGTCAGTTCTTCGACCACGGCATTGACCAGACCGTGAAGGGCGGTGGAACGGTTTTTGTGCCGCTCCAGGCTGATGACCCGCTCCGGGTCGCCGGTCCAGACGGCATCGTCGGCAACGGCGACGAAGTTCCGGCCAATCAGGCATTCATGGTGCTCACCCGTGGGCAGAACCAGCCAGGCGCTGACGGCATCCTCGGTACATCGGATGACGTCCAGGACGCGCTCAACACCGACTCACCGTGGGTCGACCAGAGCCAGACATACGCCTCGCACGCCTCGCACCAGCTTTTCCTGCGCGAGTATGTCAATAACCCGGCTGGCTTTCCGGTCTCGACCGGCAAGATGCTCGGCGGCCCCGCTGGCCCGACGGCTGGGGGCATGGCTACCTGGGCCACCACCAAGGCACAGGCTTCGAGCCTTCTCGGGCTCCTTCTCGAGGACAAGGACGTGCTCAACATTCCGCAGATGGCCGTTGACCCCTACGGGAAGTTCATCCCGGGTCCCGCTCGCAACCTGCCGATGTACGTCACAGCGACCGGCATGGTCGAAGGCAACATCGACGCGCCGGTGCCCGTGCCGAGCAACGTGCTCTATTTCAATACTCCGTTCCTGACGGACATCGCGCACAATGCCGAGCCGAAGCCGGGCCGCACGCCCGACCTCGACAACACCGCCAGTGCCGACTTCGCCAGCCAGCCGGTCGGCACCTACGACGATGAGATGCTCAACGCGCACTTCATCGCCGGGGATGGCCGGGTCAACGAGAACATCGGTCTTACCGCGGTTCACCAGATCTTCCACTCCGAGCACGACCGTCTCGTCGGTGACATCGAGAACACTCTCACCAACGACACAACAGCCAAGGGCGTCGCAGCCCTGGCCGAGTGGAAGCTGGCTGGCGGAGCGGACGGTTGGAACGGTGAGCGCATCTTCCAGGCGGCTCGGTTCATCACCGAAATGGAATACCAGCACCTCGTCTTTGAAGAGTTTGCGCGCAAGGTTCAGCCGGGGATCAACCCCTTCCAGCCGTTTGCCTTCACCCAGACCGAGATCAACCCGGCCATCAAGGCCGAGTTCGCTCACGCAGTGTACCGCTTCGGCCACTCCATGTTGACCGAGACGATCTCGCGCACGAACGAGGACCGGGTCGGCGCCGATGGCGTCTACGGAACGTCCGACGACATCCGCGGGAGCAAGAACGACATCTCGTTGCTCAAGGGCTTCCTGAACCCTCCGGCGTACACCGATGGCGGTGCGGCCGGTGAGTTGACCTCGGAACAGGCGGCCAGCAGCGTGATCATGGGCATGTCCGATCAGATCGGTGAAGAACTCGATGAGTTCGTGACCGACACCCTGCGCAACAACCTGTTGGGTCTTCCGCTCGACCTGGCGGCAATCAACATGACGCGCGCGCGCTCTGAGGGCATCTCGACGCTCAATGTTCTTCGCCGGGAGCTGTTCAACTCGACGAACGATGGCGCGCTCAAGCCGTACATCAGCTGGGTCGACTTTGGTGAGAACCTCAAACACCCGACCTCGCTGGTCAACTTCGTCGCTGCGTATGGACAACACCCGTCGATCACCAGCGCAACCACCCTGGCGGGAAAGCGTGAGGCCGCTCGGCTGATCGTTGCCCCCGACGTACTGGCTGGCGATGTGGCACCCGTCGATGCTGCAGCGTTCATGAACAGCACCGATGCGTATGCCAACAGCGGAACACGCTCGGTTACCGGAGTCGACGACATCGACCTCTGGATTGGTGGCCTCGCCGAGGTGACGACGCCGTTCGGCGGTCTGCTGGGAACCACGTTCAACTACGTGTTCGAGAACCAGCTCACCGAACTGCAGAACGGTGACCGCCTGTACTACCTGGCGCGCACACCCGGCATGAATCTGCGCACCCAACTCGAGGGCAACTCGTTCGCCGAGATGGTCATGCGCAACTCTCCCGCCCACACACTGAAGGCGGATGCGTTTGCGACGGCCGACTGCAAGTTCGAGCTGAAGAACCTGGCTGGAACGGCCACGGGCTACGCAACATTCGGAAACACGGTCGCAGATGACGTGGATTCCGACTGTAACGAAACGGCTCTGTTGATTCGCATGCCCGACGGCACGATCAAGTACCGCGCTCGCAACAGCATCGACCCGGCCGGCATCAATGGCCAGAGCGTGTACAACGGTGCTCTCGGAGTCAACCGCATGTTCGGCGGCAACGACAACGACACCTTCTGGGGTGGTGCTGGCAACGACATCATCGAGGGTGGTGGTGGTGCCGATGTCGCACTCGGCGGTGAAGGCAACGACATCCTCACCGACCTTGGTGGTGACGACGTGTCCAAGGGCGGTCCCGGCAACGACGCGATCGATGCCGGCCCGGGTCTGGACATCATCATGGGTGGCGAGGGCAAAGACTTCACCAACGGTGGAGCCAATGCCAACGTAACCTTCGGTGGAGCCGGTGACGACTTCATCATTCTGGGTCAGGGCATCGATGAAGCCCTCGGTGACAGTGGCGACGACTGGTTGGAGGGCGGCGACCAGCCTGACCTATTGATCGGAGACAGCAGCAACCTGTTCTTCCTGGATAACTCGCAGAGGCCCGGTTCCGATATTTTCATCGGCCAGGGTGGCGACGACGACTACGACATGGAGGGCGGCGATGACATCGGTCTTGCTGGCCCCGGTATCGAAAAGGTCGCCGGCGGTTCTGGGTATGACTGGGAGATCGGGCTCGGGGACCCGCAGCCACAGGACGCGGACCTCGCGCTCCCGTTCCCGGCTCTCGGCATCCTTCAGATTGGAGTCCGCGACAAGTTCAATGAGGTGGAGGCGCTCTCCGGTGCCGGCCTCAATGACATCCTGCGTGGTGACAACATTGTTCCCAGTGCCGTCGGCGGCGGCGGCTTCATCGGCTGTGACGCGCTGGATCAGGACAGCCTGAACCGGATTGACGGTCTGGATGCACTGGTTCCGCCACTCGCAACTCCGTTGAGCGCGGTCGTCGCGCAGTCGGCATCGAACGACTGCCCGATCCTGACCGGCCCGAACGTCTGGGGCGACGGCAATATCCTCCTCGGCGGTGGCGGCAGCGACCTGATCGAGGGCCGTGGCGCCGATGACATCATTGACGGTGACGCCTATATCAATGTTCGGCTGAGCGTTCGGACCAACCCGAGTGACCCGCTGACAGAGATCGGCAGTGCCAGCGTCAACAATGCGGGGCAGACCGCCATGGCGAGCCAGTACCTGCGCGATGGTGCCGGTAATCTCACCGGGCAGACGCTGCAGGAAGCGGTCTTCGCTGGAGTTGTCGACCCCGGCAATATCGTGGCAGTTCGCGGGATCCTCTACGGAACGGGCGGCATCGACTCCGCGATGTTCTCGGGTCTGGCGAGTGACTACCAGGTCACCACGACCGGCGGCGACGGCACTCTCGGTTCGGCGGGATCGGTCACCACGGTTCTCGATAACCGCGGTACCGACGGCACAGACACCCTGCGCAACATCGAACGCCTGCAGTTCAGCGACACCGTGGCTCCGGGAACTCCGGTGATCGGTGCGGCTGTCGCCGGCAACGCCACCGCAACGGTCGCCTGGACCCCGTCCGCAACCGGCATCGTCACCAGCTTCGCGGTGAAGGTGCTCGATTCGGCCGGCGCCCAGGTGGGCGCGCTGCGCACCGCCCCCGGCACCGCAGTCAACCTGGTGGTCACCGGGTTGACCAACGGTTCCAGCTACACCTTCCAGGTGTCGGCGACCAACGCGGAGGGCACGAGCGCATTCTCCGCTTCGTCCAACGCGGTGACCCCGGCGGCTCCGGTGGTGCAGGTGGTTGGGGGAGCTCCGGTAATCGGAACCTCGGTCGCCGGTAACGCGCAAGTCACCGTCAACTGGGCCGCCCCGGCACCGGTCGCCAATGCGGCACCGATCACGGGCTACTCGGTTCGCACCTTCATCGGTGCGGGCACGACGCCCACGGGCACCACGACGGTGGCTAATGTCACCAGCGCGGTGATCGGGTCGCTGACGAATGGCACCGGGTACACCTTTGATGTCGCCGCGATCAACGCGGTCGGCACCGGAGCATTCTCGGCCCGGTCGGTGGCGGTCACACCGACCGCCCCCGTGGTGCAGGTGGTCGCCGGAGCGCCCGTGATCGGAACCTCGGTCGCCGGGAACGCGTCGGCGACCGTGAACTGGGCCGCCCCGGCCCCGGACGCCGCTGCGGCACCCATCACGGGCTACTCGGTGCGCACCTTCATTGGTGCGGGCGCGACGGCCACGGGCACCACGACGGTGGCTAATGTCACCAGCGCGGTGATCGGGTCGCTGACGAACCGAACCGGGTACACCTTTGATGTCGCCGCGATCAACGCGGTCGGCACCGGAGCATTCTCGGCCCGGTCGGTGGCAGTGACTCCGCGTGCGGAGTTCGTGCTCCCGACGGTGACCGCTCGGACCCCGGCATCGGGTGCTCGTTCGGTCAGCCAGACGAACAACCTGTCGGCAACGTTCAGCGAAGCGGTCACGGGAGTCAGCGGCACGACGTTCGTGCTCCGGCTCGGTACCACTGTAATTCCGGCAGTGGTCACCTACAACGCTACGACCCGGGTTGCGACACTGAACCCGAACGCAACGCTGCTCGCCGACCGCACGTACACGGCGACGCTCTCGGGCATTCGTGACGTGGCCGGCAACACGATGGTGTCCAGCTCCTGGAGCTTCATCACCGGCCCGGCTCCGACGATCACCACGAGGACTCCCGCTTCGGGAGCCACCGCGGTGGCCCGAAATGCCAACGTGACCGCGCTGTTCAGTGAGGACATCACCGGTGTCAGCGCGGCCACGGTTCAGATCACTCGGGTCTCCACCGGGGCGGTAGTCACATCGGTGGCGGCGTTCAATGCCACCACCAACGTTCTGACGATCAACCCCTCGGTGACCCTGAGCTCGAACGTTCAGTATCGGGTGACCATCACCGGTGGCAACACGAGCGTTCGAGATCTGATCGGGAACCCGCTGGTGACGAGTACGTGGACCTTCACGACCGGAACCGTGCTCTAACAGCGCCACCTGTTCCATCGCGGTAGTTCTCTCGCACTGGAGCCGGCCAGCGACTCACCTTGAGTCGCCGGCCGGTTCTCCCGTCAGACCGTCGTCGATAACGCCGGGTCCGGGCTGGCTCTGTTTCACGCTCGAGGTCGCCCAAGTTTTTCACAAGGACGCGTTGCTTCCATAGGAGGCATACCGCCCGTCGAATTGGAAGAGTGAGGGAAGTCATGAAATCATCGAAACTTGCCCTGGTGCCAGCCCTAGCGCCTGCCGTGGCTTGCCCCACTGAGTCTCGCCGCCACCGGCCATCCGCACGACGGAGCCGCCTCGGCCCCGTCGCCGGAGCTGCGATCACGGCGATCGTGGCCAGTGCCTTGGCGTTTGGGGCTGCGACCCCTGCATCCGCCGCGACACCCCCGGTTTTTCCGGACAACATCACCATCTTCCCCAATCGTGACTTCGTGTCGTTCTCGGGGTACGAGCTGAGCAAAGCGGGGCAGACGGCCACGGTCACAGTCACCCGCGGCGGCGTCCTCACCGGACAGGCGCAGGCCACGGTCGGCAGCGCGGACCCGGCATTTGAGGTCAACCACCCCGGCGGGGTCTGCTGGGGCACTGGCCCCGGCGCCCCGAACGTGACGCCGGACATCAAGGCCGGTGACGTCGTAGCAGTCGCCTTCAGCGGCGGCGGCAGCGACTCGGCCGTCACTCTGAATCCGACGGTGACCAGCTTCACCCACACGGCCGGCACGACCGAGGTGGTCGTCAATGGCACTCTGGACGCCGCGACTGCTGCATCCGGTCAGATGGAACAACGCATTATCGCCCCGGCACTGATCACCACAGACGTGGGTCGCCGCGATGTGCGTGCTGTCCCTGGGCCGCTCACCCCGGCCGTGACGGGGGGCTACTCGTCCAGCCTGTCGACCACCTCCACCACTTTCACCGCAACCTACGTTTTCGCCTCCGCGGGAAGCGCAGACATTGCGGCCGCCGGTGAGATGCGGGCGATGTCCTGGATGTCCGCGGACCTCGCCGGCAACCGGCAGGGACTGACGATCTCCGAGTTTGACCTGACCGGCGGCCCCGGTATGGGCGGCTGCCCACAGGGCCCGGCGAACACGGCGCCCAACGCCCCCGCCAACGTCAGTGGGATCCCGGGCGACGCCTCCCTCACCGCAACGTGGGACGCCGCGACCACCATCCCCGATGGCTCTCCCGTGACCGGCTACGTCGTGGAGGTTCAGACGGCGGGCGACCCCAACGCCGCCATCTTCCGGCGCACCGTCGGGACGGCTGCCACCTCGGTGGCCGTCAGTGGCCTGACCAACGGCACCCCGTACTCCATCCAGGTGTTCGCCACCAGCGCTGCGGGGCAAGGCCCTGCGGGCACCGGAGGCCCGGTTACCCCGTCCGCGGTTCCGACTACAGCGCCCGGCGCGCCGACCATTGGCGCTGCCACCGCAGGCGACGCATCCGCGACCGTGCGGTGGGCCGCGCCGACCGGTCCGGTGCCGAACAGCTACACGGTCGAGGTCAGTACGGGAACCACAGTGGCCAGCACGGTCACCTTGATTCCCGGTACGGCGACCAGCACCGTGGTTACCGGGCTCACCAATGGCACCTCGTACACCTTCCGGGTGGCCGCGGTGAATGTGGTCGGCACGGGTGCCTTCTCGGCACTGTCCAATGTGGTGACACCGGTTGCCCCGCCGGTCGCCGTTGTGGCCGGGGCGCCGACGATTGGAACCGCCACCGCTGGCAACGCCTCTGCGACCGTGAACTGGGCCGCCCCGGCCCCGGACGCCGCTGCGGCACCCATCACGGGCTACTCGGTTCGCACCTTCATTGGTGCGGGCGCGACGGCCACGGGCACCACGACGGTGGCTAATGTCACCAGCGCGGTGATCGGGTCGCTGACGAACCGAACCGGGTACACCTTTGATGTCGCCGCGATCAACGCGGTCGGCACCGGAGCATTCTCGGCCCGGTCGGTGGCAGTGACTCCGCGTGCGGAGTTCGTGCTCCCGACGGTGACCGCTCGGACCCCGGCATCGGGTGCTCGTTCGGTCAGCCAGACGAACAACCTGTCGGCAACGTTCAGCGAAGCGGTCACGGGAGTCAGCGGCACGACGTTCGTGCTCCGGCTCGGTACCACTGTAATTCCGGCAGTGGTCACCTACAACGCTACGACCCGGGTTGCGACACTGAACCCGAACGCAACGCTGCTCGCCGACCGCACGTACACGGCGACGCTCTCGGGCATTCGTGACGTGGCCGGCAACACGATGGTGTCCAGCTCCTGGAGCTTCATCACCGGCCCGGCTCCGACGATCACCACGAGGACTCCCGCTTCGGGAGCCACCGCGGTGCGCCGGGCCGCCAACGTGACGGCCACCTTCAGCGAAGACATCACCGGAGTCAGCACAACCACAGTGCGGATCACCCGGGTCTCGACCGGGGTCACGTTCAGCTCGGCGGCGGCATTCAACGCCACCACCAATGTGCTGACGATCGACCCCACGGGCAGTCTTCTCTCCAACACTCAATACCGGGTGACCATCACCGGCGGCAACACGAGCGTTCGAGACCTGGCCGGTAACGCGCTGGTGACGAGCACGTGGACATTCACAACCGGAACATTGTTCTAAGAGAAGTCTGATCGGCTTTCCCGGCCGGCGACTGGATTTCAGTCGCTGGCCGGTCCCCCACATCGCAACAGCTCACAGCCTTTGAGGAAGAAATGACATCACGCAGGGAAGTTCTCCAGTTGGGCGCCTTCGGAGCGCTCGGCGTCATCGGAATGAGTGGAGCCGATGACCCTCCGGTCTCGACCGTCCCGCTCATGACTCAAAGTCAACTCGCCCCGCAGAACATGCCGGTTCCGTACGCCGGCGTGTTCCGGCGGCCCCCGGAGCTCATGCCGTACCAGACGGGCTTCGATGATGGCGACCCGTCGCGCCCCTACGCCCGTTACGCGCTTACTCAGAAACTCGGCCAGGCACCGTTCGTCCCCGGGCTGCTCACCACGGTCGCCGGCTACAACGGTATCTTCCCCGGTCCGACCATCCGGCTCAACCGGGGCACCCGGAGCGAAGTGCGCATTCGCAACGCACTGCCGGCCTCCGGCCTGCTTCACTCGAGTGCGTTTCGCACCGTCACCCACCTGCACGGCTCGGCGTCGCTCCCGCAGTACGACGGGTACGCCAATGACTTCACCGCCGTTGGTAAGGTCAAGAACTATCAGTACCCGAACTGGCAGGCGGCGCGAACACTGTGGTACCACGACCACAATATGCATCTAACCGCGCAGAATGTGTACTCGGGCTTGGCGGGCATTTATCCTCTGCACGACCCATTCGAACGAGCTCAGCTGCCCCAGGGTGAGTTCGACGTGCCGCTCATGATCTCCGACGCTATGTTCAAGGTTGACGGCTCTCTCGGCTACAACGACAACGAGCAGAAGGGGCTGTGGGGTGACATCATCATGGTCAACGGGGTGCCGTGGCCCACGATGAAGGTCAAGCCCCGCATCTACCGCTTTCGGGTGCTGGTCGCCTCTATTTCACGCTCCTACCGGCCCACTCTCTCGACCGGCGAGCCGATCTACATCGTCGGCACCGATGGCGGCATGACGCCCACCGTTCAGGCGGTGCGTTCGTGGCGCCACAGCACGGCTGAGCGCTACGAGATTCTGATTGACTTCCGCAAATACCAGCCGGGGCAAGAGGTGGAGCTGCGCAACCTGAGCAACAAGAACAACGTGAACTTCACCCACACCAACAAGATAATGAAATTTCAGGTGGTGGCAGATTCCGGCTCGAATGCGGGGTCGATCTCGGCCATCCCCACCACCCTCGACGACGGCGGTGCGCCCCATCCCGATCTGGGCGGCCTCGCCACCATGGGACTCACGCCCGAGATGGCCAAGGTGAAGCGCCGCCTGGTGGTGGACCGAGGCAACGGACTGTGGAGAATCAACGGAATGACCTGGGCTGACGTGGAGAATTCGAATTTCACCAAACTGTTCGCCAATCCGCAACCCTACGACATTGAGCAGTGGACAATCATCAACGCCTCGGGCGGGTGGTTCCACCCGGTGCACATCCACCTCGTTGACGGCAAGATCATTGGGCGCAATACCAATGGAGGAAAACCGTTCGCCTGGGAGAAAGGTCCCAAGGACGTGTTCTATGTCGGTGAGAGCGAATCCGTCACGGTATTGATGCAGTTCGATACCCGGAAGGAGGCTGGCGGTCGCTATATGATCCACTGCCACAACCTCGTGCACGAGGACCACGACATGATGATTCAGTTCGCCGTGGGCGACTACCGGGTGAACGACCCGATCACCGCCGACGTTCCCGCGGTCGACAACACACCGATGGGGTCCTTCCCGCCGATCTACGGCCCGGGATTCCCGGCGGGAACATAGTGATCCAGGTGAAGCGCCTGGCCCCGGCGGTGCTGCTCGTTTTCCTTCTCAGCGGCTGCACCAACGAGGTCACGGCCCCTCCTTCTTCTCCGGAATCGATCGTCGCGATTGAGCCCGGCGCCGACCTTGGCAACGACAGGCCCGTTGTGACTTTTGACGGCCTCATGGTGCGTCGGAGAGTGGCGCTCGCGGTGCGGGCCGAGCAAAACGTCGACCTCCCGGCCCTGCGCGCCGAACTCGAGCGACGGGCAACGGATGCCAGCCTCACGTTGTCCGACATCCCCCCCGACGTACTCCCGGCAGGCCTGCTCGATCAGGCCGTGCCCGCGCTGACGATGTTGCTGCCCGACGGCACGACGACCACTCAAACGCGCGCTGTGATCGGGCCGGAAGCATCTCTCCCATCAGTATCGGCGAGCCGGGACTCGACCTTCTTCGTGGTCGATGTGCTCGTGCACGATCTTCGATTCGAGGTCCTGGCGGCTGACCCGGCGGCGGCAGCCGATGCGATCGCGACAGAGGGCATAGTATCTGACGCCCTCGGCAACTACAGCACCACCCTGGGCGCGGGACTCCTCCGGCTGAATTACCTTGGACCCCTGCTCAGCGATGACTTGGTCGAATCCGTGCGGGTCGGGATCGCCCGCGGCGCCGGCACCGACCACGTCGACGTTGCCGTCTGGCCAGAGTCGCTGACCGGAGTCGGGGTCGATATGGCCATAGAGCCCGAGCCGGCTCCCGCCGTCATCGCGAAAAGTATGGTGGAACACACAGCAGATCGCGCGGAGGAGATACCCACGCCGTTGCTAGGAACCTGGGCCATGTATGGGATCGGTCTTACGGTGCTGCTGGGCGTGACCGTAGCGATCGTGCTGGGCAGCGTTCCTCAGCGACGGCGTCGGTCGGCGGCTACCGGGCATGAACGGGTGCAACCCGATCCAAGGTCGCCATGACCGAGGTGCCACCACCCCTCCAGGAGCGCACCTCCAGGGAGCCGCCCGCGACCTGGATGGTGTCGCGCATGATGCGCAGACCAAGGTGATTCTCGGGTGCATCGGCCGACATGTCGAAGCCGCATCCATTGTCATGGATGAGCAAAATGGTGCGGTCCTGGTCCTGCATGAGCGACAGTTCCAACACGCCGGCCCGAGCATGCTTCGCGGTATTGGCGAGAACCTCTCTGGCCACCCGATAGAACATCGCCGCTCTTTCCCGATCGAGATCACAGTCGGCAGGAATATGTAGTTTGACCGCGATGCCGTGCTCGAGGAGAGGGGCCGTCAGACGGGTGAGAGCAGCGGGGAGGCCGAGTTCAGCCAGGTCGGGCGGGTACAGTTCGGTGGTCATGGCCCGCAGCGTGCGCACGTTCTTCTGCAGGATTTCTTTTGCCTGAGCGAACAACGCCCGGTTCTCCGGCGTGGAGTGCCGTTCTTCGGCCTCGAGGGCATACGAGAGCCCAGCGAGATCCTGGATGACGTCGTCGTGCAGGTCGCGGGCGATGCGCTGGCGCTCCAGGTCGGACGCATCGATGGCGTGCTGCAGCAGTTGGCGCTTCATTGATTGGTGGCCCTGGATGCGACGGGCCAACTTGACCGCCGGAAACAGCTGGGCCAGTTGCAAGGCGCCCAGGGACAGCAGGAAGGCGGGGATGAGGCCGACAACAAGGGCGCTCTGTTCCTCGCGTACGGCATCGTCGTTGAAATAGGCCTCGAAGATGAGTGGGTCACCGCTCACCGATGTGGCACGAACGTACACCTCGACCAGCTCGCCAGCCTCGGTTTCGCTTTCGTCACCGGGATCGTCGTGAAGCTCCAGGGTGGCCCGTCCCTTTCCTCCGGCCAGCAGCTCGGACGTCCAGGTCGGAAGGGTGAAGACCTGGCCGATCAACGTGGAGAGGTCGGAGTAGACAATGCGGCCCTCGGGAGTCCAGACCTTGACGCGCACGATTGATCCGTCAGAGAGGCGGGGGGCCAACCGTTCGTCCAGCCGTCGGGTCGACCCGGCCTCACCCGCTATGACCGCGTCGGTGAGAAGTGGCCCCACGGAGTAAGCGGCGAGGCGTTGGGTGTGCTGGATGGCATTGTCCATGGCGTTGCGCTCGGACAGTTCACGCACCCAGATCGCAGCCGGCACGGCGACGATGATCATCGCGATGATGCCGATGGCGAGAAAACGACCCACCGCCATTCTCACCTCGAAGCGTTCTGCCGACCGGGTTCGATCGAGGCTACTGGGTGGTGACTGCGCCGCTGACAGCCTAGACATGCTGAGCCGGCACCAGACCGAGTCGGGTCGCAATAACAACCGCCTCAAGCTGCGAGTGCGCCCCCAGCTTGCCCAGGATCGCCTTGACATACCCGCGGCAGGTGTTCTCAGAAATGCCCAGAACCTTGGCGTTGGCTCGCACGTCGGAGCCCTCGCCCATGAGTCGGAGCACAGCGAGCTCACGTTTGGTGAGATCGGGAAACGGGATCTCCTCGCTGTGCTGCCGACGTCGAGCGCTCAGCAGGCTCACGAGTGACGGGTGCACGATGAACCCGCCGATGCGCGCGTGTCGGAGAGTGTCGAGCACCGTCGCGAGGGAGCCGTCCTTGGGCAGGAACGCACACACCCCGATCGCGGCCGCCTGCTCGAGGGCTTCCAACGCCGGGTCGCCGGTGAGAATCACAATGCGGGTATTGGGGGCGCGGGCCAGGATCGCGGCGGCGGCTGCGAGTCCGCTACCGTCGGGCAGGTGGTAGTCCATCACGACGACGTCGGGGACCAGTGCGAGGCAGGCGGCGATGCCGCTGGCCACGCTGTTGGCCGAGCCGATGGCGCACAGGTCGGGCTCGCGATTGAGGGAACCGGTGAGCAATTCGGCAAAGGTGGTGTGGTCGTCGACGATGAGAATACGAATCTGCTCTGCCATGGTGGCACCGGAGAGTGACGTGATTGCGGTTATCCCCTGCATGCCGGGATCAATGGGGGACATCTGTGCGCTCATTTTCTGCGACCTCTCTGCCCGTTCTTGAGCCTCGCTGCTGACGGGGGGGGGGAGTACTGCACTATCCCGATCGACGAGACCATAATCAGGACAATCTGAGTTTCTGTCGAGTACTTTCGTTTTTGTCCCCCATATGGTAGGTCGGTCGGTGGCCGGACGGTCAACTCAGGCGCGAGCGACGGCGCGTCGCAGAAATTTCGTGACAACATCGGTAGCCTCCCGGAACGAATCCGCTACCGGCTCTGGCCGCGGAGTAGTGGTGGTCGCCCCGGTGGCAGGGCGAAAAGTTGGCCCGCTGGCGGGCAACACGCGCAGTTGGTCATGCAACACGAGCAGAGCAGAGAGCACGTCGGCCAGATCGCCGTCACCGTCGGCCGTCGCGTGCAAGAGGCGAAGCTGGGCGGAACGCAGAATCGTGCCCGGAGCGCAGCCCAGCTCTCTCTGCAGCGCGTGGCGACACCGGTCGTAGGCCTGCAGGCCCTCGGCGTGGCGGCCGCTCGTTTCCAGCCCGAGGATGAGGGCGGCCCAGGCTCGCTCATTGAGTGGCTCGTCGGCCAGTGCCAGGTTCGCGAATTCGAGGGCGTCGTCGATGTGGTGCAGTGCTGCGGCGGTTTCCGAGGCGAGAATGCGGGCGCTGGTGAGGCGGGCGGCGTGCAGTTCGCGGGCTTCCGATGCCCAGGCCGGCACGAGTTCGTCGCCGAGCAGTGGTGCAGTGGCGAGGCCGAGGGCGCGCAACAGCAGGGGGTAGGCGAGGCCAGGAACAGTCTTGTGGGCTCGTTGCAGCAGAACGTCAAATTGATCGAGGTCGACGTCGACCAGGTCGCGGTCGAGGACGTAGCCGCCGGTCGTGGTTTGGAGCGGGCCGAACTTTCCCTCGCCGGGCTGCAGGTGTCGACGCAAGACACTCACGTAGCTTTCGAGAGTGGGCAGAGCCTCGACCGGAGCGCTCGCGCCCCAGAGCATCTCTATCAGGCGATCCTTGGAGACCGGCAGCCCGAGGTGTACGAGCAGGATTTCGAGGATCTGGCGGGGCTTGGGGCCGCCCAGTTGGTGGGCGTGGAGTACGACCGATCCGCGTCGAACGGTCAGTTTTCCAAACAGGTGCACGTTTACATGGGCCATGGCTGTCGCGGCGGGCTGTTCTCGAGTGTCGAATCCGGTAGTCATGACGACCTCCACTGTTGGCATGCGACCATGGTGCCCGGGTGCTGCTGGCCGGGGTAGCCGCGTATGGAGTAGGTGAATACCCCCAATTTCGGGGACAGGTCAGGGCGCGGTGTGGTGTCCGGTCCCGAGTGATAGATGCGCCCCCTCCGGGCCGTCGAGAACCAGGGCGATGGCCTGATTGGGAATCTCGAAGACCAAGGTCGCGAGAATGGATGTTCCGGTACCTGCCTTCTGCCGGATCGGGTCGACCCAGAGCGCGATGGCACTCGATCCGATGCCGGACAGGGAGTAGTCGGCGGCGTCGAAATCCAGGCCGGCGGCATCCGCTGCGGTGAGCTCGAGCAGGATGCGCACGCGGTGAGCTCCGGGCGGTACGGGGCCGACGAGACGGTCGGCCGCGCTCGGTGGCACCCACCCGTCGGATTCGAGCGGGATGACCGCGCTGATGCGGGCCTGACCGCCCGGAACGGTGGCCGTGTCACCGAACGGAGTGCTCGGTTTCGTGCCGGTGAGAAGCAGTACGCAGGCCAACGCCGCCATCACGAGCCAGACAATGGCCAGCGAGATCACGATCGTGCGGCGCCGCCGGAACAGCGTTGGTGTGTGGCGTGGCCGCGTGTGCCTCGTGGTCTCGGGGTGTTTCTCGCCGTCGTCGGGGCGAACCAAGCGCAGCAGTGCATTTGCGGGAGTCATGGCGGAATCTTGGTGCCGGCACCATGGGAAAACCCTGCTGTGTGGGGGTGGGGTGTTCCGGGCCCGGGCCGGATTGTGCGGGGGTTAGGATGTGGAACACAGCGCGCGAGCGATCACTGGAGGGGCATCGTGGCCAAAGCATCGACCGTGTACGACGTGGCGGCCCACGCCGGGGTGTCTATCGCGACCGTCTCCCGGGTGCTTCGTCGTCCGGCGGATGTACGCGCATCCACACGGGAGAAGGTGCTCGCTTCGGTCTCGGAACTCGGCTACGTTCCCAGTGCGAACGCCCGCGGACTGGCGGCGCGACGTACCGGCGTTCTGGGGCTGTACTTTCCGAGCCTGGACGCCATGGAAGAGCTCGAAGACGCCGAGTTTCTCGGTTCGAGCCTGGTCGAAGTGGTGCGGGACATGCCCGACTCGGGCTTCGTTCGGCCGCCCAACCTGTACTTCGACGAGGTGCTGCGTGGGAGCGAGCTCGAGGCGTGGCGCCAGGGGTTCGCGCTCATGGTGGGCGTTGGCCGCGGGGCGTTTCCGGTCGATATGGTCAATGACATTGCCGGTCGGGTCGACGGCATGGCGGTGTTGGCGCAGAGCGTGCCCGACTCCGTGCTGGAGCACGTGTCACGGCGCATTCCGATCGTGCTGATCGCCGGTCCGCGCCGCGGTGACGATTACGACCACGTCAGCGTGAGCAATGCCGCGGGCATGAACGCCCTGACGACGCACCTGCTCGACGGGTTAGGGGTCACCGATTTTGCCTACCTGGCTGGCCCGGAGGATTCCCCCGACGGGGCCGAGCGGTTGAACGGGTTTCGGCAGGCGCTCGAGGCCCGCGGGCTGGACCCCGACGTGAGCCCTGTCTTGCGCGGAGGATTCGCCCGCCAGCGCGGGCGCGAGGTGACGACGGAGCTTCTCGACACCGGCATGCTGCCGCGGGCGCTGGTCTGCGCGAACGACCAGATGGCACTCGGCGCGCTCGATGTGCTGCGCGCCCACGGCGTCGGCGTGCCGAATGATGTCATCGTGACCGGATTCGACGGCATCGAGGCGGGCCGCACCGCGTCGCCGCGCCTGACGACCGTGCGCCAGCCCATGGTCGATCTCGGCCGGGCGGCCATGCGGGCGATGCTGAGCCGACTGGAAGATCCCCAGCAGCCGCCCATCTCACTGCGGCTGCCGGTCAAGGTGCTGCTGCGCGAAAGCTCCGAGGGGCCGACGGGCTCGTCGAGCTGAGCGTCTGACGGGGGCTGGCCTCTGTATAAATTCCTTGCCTCCTGATCTGTATGCGCTTACACTGGGGGTTCGAGGCGCGTGCTGGCCGGTGGAGAGGTATCCACTGCCCGCGCCCAGGCGAAGCTACCGAAGGTCAACGACGACACGAAGGATATTGCTGTGAAACGAAACTCGAAGATACTGGCGCTCGCGGCCGCGCTGATGACGGGCGCGGTTGTGACGGGCACGCTGCTCGCTGCGCCGAACGCGATCGCGGCCCCCGGCGGCAATGGCGGCCCGACAGGCGACGACAAGGTACTGCGGGGTTACGCCGCCGACACCTGGAAGTCCCTCGCGGCACTGACCGACAGGAAGACCGGCCTGCCCGCCGACAAGCTTTCCGGCGATCTCACGGTGGCGAGCGAAAACACCAGCCCCACCAACATCGGCGGCTATCTCTGGTCGACGGTTTCGGCTCGTGACATCGGGATCATCAGCAACGACGACGCCTACCAGCGTATGAAGACCACCCTGAAAACCCTCTCGACGATCGAGCGGCACGAGCCGAGCGGCATGTACTACAACTGGTACTCGCCGCTCGACGGGCACAAACTCACCACCTGGCCGGGCAGCGCCGACCCGGTCGACCCGTTTCTCAGCACGGTTGACAACGGATGGCTCGCCGCGGCTTTTCGCATCGTGGCCGAGGCCGAACCCCGGCTCGCCCACTCGGCAAACGCCCTGTACGACAGCATGGACTTCGGCTTCTTCCACAACCTCGACGCCCGGCCCGGAGTCGGTTTGAACCGCGGCGGATTCTGGGTGGTGCCACCGCCCGGCTGCAACGTTCCCGGTAATTACGGCAACGACGGACCCAACGTGTACTACACCTGCCACCACTACGACACGACGGTGAGTGAGGCGCGGATCGCGACCTACCTCGGCATCAGCAAGGGCGAGATTCCGCCGGAGGCCTACTACGGCACCCTGCGCACGATGCCCGACCAGGGCTGCGACTACGCCTGGCAGGAACAGAAGCCCACCGGCGTCACCCGCGAATACCTCGGCGTGCCGGTCTACGAGGGTGTCTATCAGTACCGCGAAATGTCGCTCGTTCCGGCCTGGGGCGGCAGCATGTTCGAGGCGCTCATGCCCGACCTGCTCGTGCCCGAAGCGCAATGGGGGCCGCGGTCCTGGGGCGTGAACCATCCCGCCTCCGTGCGCGCGCAGGTCGAACACGGCCTCGACGAAGCCCAGTACGGATACTGGGGCTTCTCCCCGGCGAGTGACCCGTTCGGTGAGTACGCCGAATACGGCGTCGAGGGCATCGGTATGTCGACCGACGGCTACGCCTCCGACAGGGAGCGCACCAACGTTGATGCCGGCTACGACGGATGCCGCGAGGCAACCAACCCGACACCGGTCTACGGTGACGGCGTGGTCACCCCGCACGCTTCGTTCCTCGCCCTCGCCTATGACAAGAAGGCGGTGCTGACGAACCTCGCGAACCTGAAGTCGGACTTCAATTCGTATGGTCCCGGCGGATTCTACGACGCCATCGCGACCCAGAGCGGCACCGTGGCCGACCGCTACCTGTCACTCGACCAGTCGATGATCATGGCGGCGATCGCCAACAACCTGCTGAAGGACCGCCTCAAGGATTACTTCGTCGACCCGCAGTTCGAAACCGCAGTGCGGCCGCTCGTGGCCGCGCAGATCTTCGGATCGAGCCTGGGGTAGGAGCGCTCTTGCCATTGTGTCGTTCCGGGCCCGGGCCCGGAACGACACGGGGGGCGCGGCGGGCGGCATCCGCTTGAGGAAAAGAAAATACTTGCACGCGTAGCATGTATGCGCTTACAGTAGAGTGCATGCTCTTGGCCCTCGATCGGGGGCGAGGGCGCGGGGTCAACGACGACACGAAGGACAACACTGCAATGAAGCATCTGAGAGTGCGCAGCACCCGAACGGCCCTGGCCGTGGTCGGCATTATCGCCGTGCTGGCGACGAGCGCCTGCAGCATCAACACCGCGAACAAGTCCGGAGCGGGCTCGGCCGACGGCTCCATGCTCGTCGCGGCCGACAACGGCTCGCCTACATTCGAGCGGAACTTCAACCCGTTCTCCACGAGCAAGCGGGTGACGGCCACGTATATGTACGAGCCGCTGCAGGTCATCAACACCCTCGATGGCAAGGCCACTCCGTTTCTCGCCACCGGGTACACGCAGCCTGACGCGAAGACCGTCATCTACACGATCCGCACGGGCGTGAAATGGTCCGACGGCGAGGCTTTCACCCCCGCCGACGTGGCCTTCACCTTCAACCTGATCAAGGAGACCCCCGCCCTCGACAACAAGGGTATGTGGCAGCACATCGAGAGCCTCGAGGTCGACGGCGACACCGTCGTGTTCCACCTGAGCTCACAAGACGTTCCGGCCGCCTCGATCATCGACCAGCAGCTCATCGTTCCGGAGCACATCTGGAAAGACGTCGAAGATCCGCTGACCTTCCCCAACGAAGACCCGATAGCGACCGGCCCGTACGTGCTCGACACGTTCACGCCGAACGAGTACACGCTGAAGAAGAACGAGAGCTACTGGCAGGCCGACAAGGTCGCCGTGGAGAAGCTCGTACTTCCGGCCGCGAATAGCCAGCTCGACGTTGTCAAGAACGGCTACGACTGGGCCTACGCCTTCATTACGGACGTCGACGGCACCTGGGTCAAGGCCGACGAACAGCACAACAAGTATTGGTTCCCGCCGGGCGGCACCATCGCGCTCGTGCCCAACCTCACCAAGGCTCCGTACAACGACGTGAACTTTCGGCACGGCCTGAGCCTCGCGCTCGACCGCGGCAAGATCGCAACGGATGCCGAACAGGGGTACGTCGAGGCGGCTGGCCAGTCCGGCCTACTGCTGCCAAACCAGGAGGCCTGGCTCAGCTCCGACCTGCCGAACGGCGGCGAGGTTGCGCAAGACGCAGATGCCTCGCTGGCCGCCTTCGAAAAGGCCGGATACACGATGGACGGCGACAAGCTCGTCGACGCGAGCGGCACCCAGGCATCGATCAACATCATGACGGCGAACGGCTACACCGACTGGCTGCAGGGGCTGCAGACCGTGCAGTCGCAACTCGGCGCGATCGGCATCGACGTGAAAATCAGCCAGCCACAGCCGGCGGCGTACTACGAATCGCTCGGCAACGGCGACTTCGACATGGCCATGACCGGCTTCGGCGGAACGGGAAGCGTCTTTCAAGACATGAACCTGCTGCTCAACAGTGAGTTCGCCACACCGCTCGGCACGACCACGACCGGCAACTTCGGCCGGTTCAGCAACGCCGAGACCGACGCGCTGCTGGCCCGGTTCAAGGCCTCGACCGATGAGGCCGAGCAGAAGACGATCGCCGCCGAGCTCGAGCAGACGGTGTATGACCAGCTGCCCGTGATCAGCATGTTCTACGGCGGGCTCTGGGGTCTGTACAGCGACGCAAACTACACCGGCTGGCCGAGCGCCGACGACCCGTACGCACCGCCGAACACGTACAACTCGACACCGCTGCTCATTCTGACCAACCTCGAAAAGGCCAAGTAGCAGCCGCCTGATTGCCGAGACCGCCATCGAACCGGCGGAGGCTGTCAAGGAAACACCGGCAGATAGCATCTGAAGAATGTGACCGACAGCGGTTGGAAAGGGAAAGACCGTGCGTTTTCTGCTCACGAAGGTTGGCCTGCTGGCGCTCACATTGTGGGCGGCCATCACGCTGAACTTCCTGCTGCCGCGCCTCATGCCGGGATCCCCGGCCGACGCCGCGATAGCCAAACTGGCCCAGAACGGTCCGGTCAGCTCCGCCACACGAGCCTCGATCGAGGCCCAGCTGGGCGTGCCGACCGGCAGCATGTTCGACCAGTACCTGCAATACCTCGGCAACGTGGCCCGCTTCGACTTCGGCGTCTCGTACACGTTCTTTCCGCAGAGCGTCGCCGGTCTGGTCGGCGCGGCCCTGCCCTGGACCCTTGTGCTCGTCGGCCTCGTCACGATCATCGCGTTCATTGCCGGCACCCTGCTCGGCGTTCTCGCCGCCTGGAAACGCGGCACCTGGCTCGACACCCTTCCGACCGTCGGAGGCACCTTCGCAAGCGCGTTTCCCTACTTCTGGACCGCCTTGCTCCTGTTGTTCTTTCTCGGCTACGTGGCCGGCTGGTTTCCCACCAGCGGAGCCTACGGCCGCGGCACCAGCCCTGAATTCTCGGCCGTTTTTCTGCTCGACGCGCTCTACCATTCCATTCTGCCGGCGACCACGATTCTCATCACCTCACTCGGTGGCTGGATTCTCGGCATGCGTAGCACCATGATCAACACGCTCGGCGATGACTACGTGACCTTTGCGGAAGCCAACGGTCTGCGGCCCCGCACCGTGGCCATCCGCTATGCCGCTCGCAACGCGATTTTGCCGAACCTGACCAGTTTCGGGCTCGCGCTCGGCGGCGTGGTCGGCGGGTCGCTGCTCGTGGAACGGGTGTTCAACTACCCCGGCGTCGGCTACCTGCTCTACACCGCGGTGGTGAACCAGGACTTTCCGCTCATGCAGGGCCTGTTTCTCATCATCACCATCAGCGTGCTGATGGCCAACTTCATTGTCGACATTCTGTATGGCATCCTGGATCCGAGGACGAGGCGATGACTGTTCCTGACCCCGCTGACCGTGGCACGCACGCCGTGATGGTGGCCCGCAAACAAGCGGATGCTCCCGCCATGACGAGCCCGCTGGGGGTCGTCTGGCGGGCGGTCGCCACGATCTGGAGCGTTCCCAAGGCGCGCGTCGGTGTGGCCCTGCTCGGCTTCTTCGTGCTGCTCGCCGTGTTCGCGCCGCTCATCGCCCCGTACGATCCGAGCGACAACGGCTTCGGTCGCAGCGAGGATTTCAGCGCCGCGCACTGGATGGGCACGACCGCCGCCGGGCAGGACGTGCTCTCGCAGATCATTCACGGCGCGAGCACGTCGGTGTTCGTCGGCTTCGTGGCCGGCCTGCTCTCGACCATCATCGCCGTCACGATCGGCCTCACCTGGGGCTATCTGCGCAGCATTACCGGCGACGTGATCAACTTTGTGGTCAACCTGTTCCTGGTCATTCCGGCCCTGCCACTCATGATCGTGATCGCCGCCTACCTGCAAAACGGCGGCATCGGCATGATCATCTTCGTGGTCGTCATCACCGGCTGGGCCTGGGGCGCCCGGGTGCTGCGCTCGCAGACCCAGTCGCTGCGCAGCCGCGACTTCGTGACGGCGGCCGTATTCAGCGGCGACAGCCCGGCCCGCATCGTGTTCCGCGAGATTCTACCGAACATGACCTCGCTCATCGTCGGCAGCTTCTTCGGAGCCGCGACGGCCGCGATCCTCGCCGAAGCGGGCCTGGAGTTTCTTGGCCTCGGCGACTCCACGACCATCAGCTGGGGCACCATGCTGTTCTGGGCGCAGAACAGCAACGCCCTGCTCACCGGCCAGTGGATTCTGCTGTTCGCTCCGGGCCTGTGTATCTCCCTGCTCGCGACCTCGCTGAGCCTGATCAACTTCGGCGTCGACGGCCTCAGCAATCCGCGCCTGCGCGAAGGAGCGAACCGATGAGCCTGTTGAGTGTGCGCGACCTCTCGGTCGTCTACGAGCCGCGCGGCGGCGAACCGGTTCCGGCCGTCACCGGCGCAAACTTTGAACTACAGCAGGGTGACTTCGTCGGGCTGGTCGGGGAGTCCGGGTCGGGCAAGTCGACCCTCGGGTTCGCGCTGACCGGACTGTCGAAACCGCCCGCGCGGGTCAGTGCCGGCAGCATCCTCTTTGATGGGGTCGATATTGCAAACCTGAGCCTGGCCGACCTGCGGGTGCAGCGGCACGGCGGCTTTGCCATGGTGCTGCAGTCGGGGATGAACGCGCTCAACCCGGTGCGCAGCATCCGCGACCACTTCTACGACATTTTCGCCGCGCACGGGCATGTCTCCCGGATCGACCGGGAAGACCGCGCGGTGGAACTGGTCGGCAAGGTCGAACTTCCCTCGAGCGTGCTCGACCGGTTCTCCGGCGAACTGTCCGGCGGCATGCGGCAACGCGTGTCGATCGCGCTCGCTCTCTCGCTCGAACCCAAGCTCATGATCTTCGACGAGCCGACCACCGCGCTTGACGTGCTCGTGCAGCACGCGGTGATGAACACGATTCGCGAGCTGCAGGCCTCGGAGCGGTTCACCGCGGTGCTGATCAGCCACGACCTCGGCATGGTGCTTGAGGTGACCGAACGGGTCATGGTGATGCACGAGGGCCTCATCGTCGAGGACAACACGGCGGCAGCGATTCTGGCCGCGCCGCAGCATCCGTATACGCAGATGCTGCTGAGCCACTACGGCGACCCGCGCGCCGAGGTGGTCGAGGTGCCCGGGCTCGCCGTGCGCGGAACCGCGCGGGCGGTGTCGAGCGACGTGCCCGGCCGTGAGGGGCGCGCGGCGCGCGAGGCCATCGTCGTCCGCGGCGTCAGTAAGATCTACCCGCCACCGCGGCGCGGGGAGAAGCCCGTGCGCGCCGTGAGCGACGTGTCGTTCAGGCTCGAACCGGGCGCGTCGATGGCGCTCGTCGGGGCGAGCGGCAGCGGCAAGAGCACGATCGCCAAGATGATCACCGGCGTCGAACGGCCCACGAGCGGCACGATCAGCTTCGGCGACCTGCAGGTCGACACGATCAAACGGCGCTCGCTCAAACGTTTGCACACTGAGGTGCAGATGGTCTTTCAAGACCCGTATTCGGCGCTGAACCCGCTGCACACGGTCGAGTACATTCTCACCCGACCCATTCTGAACTTCTCGAAGCGGCGTGGTCAGGACGCCCGGCGGCGCGTGCTCGAGCTGCTCGATACCGTGGGGCTGACCCCGGCCCCGCAGTTCGCCGCCCGGCTGCCGCACCAGCTCTCGGGCGGGCAACGCCAGCGCGTGGTGATCGCCCGGGCGCTCGCGTGCGAACCGCAGGTGATCATCGCCGATGAACCGGTGTCGATGCTCGACGTGTCGCTGCGGGCCGGGGTACTCGCGCTGCTCAACAGCCTGCGCGAAACCTGGGGCGTGAGCATGCTCTACATCACCCATGATTTGCTCAGCGCCCGTTTGGTCACCGACCAGATCATGGTGCTGAACCAGGGGGCCGTCGTCGAGGAGGGGGGCACGGCATCCGTTCTACAAAACCCACAGGACGACTACACGATTCGACTGCTCGAGGCGATTCCGCACCCGCAGGTCGGTCGCTAAATTTTCGTATCACTAGCTAGGAGCACCATGCTGACTTTTCCCGACGGTTTTCTCTGGGGCGCCGCAACGGCCGCACACCAGGTGGAGGGCAACAACACGAACAATGACTGGTGGGTCAAGGAACACGCCGCCGGCACGAGCATCGTCGAGCCGAGCGGCGACGCGACGGACAGCTATCACCGCTACCGCGAAGATATGCGGCTGCTCGCCGACGCCGGCCTCGGGTCGTACCGGTTCAGCGTGGAATGGAGCCGCATCGAACCCGAGCGCGGCTTCGTCTCGCGCGCCGAGATCGACCACTACCGGCGGATGGTCGACACCGCCCTCGAGTTCGGCCTCAACCCGGTCGTGTCACTGCTGCACTTCACCGTTCCGCAGTGGATGTTCGCCCAGGGTTTCTGGCGCAACCCCGACGCCCCCGACCTGTTCGCGCGCTTCACCGAGGCGGCGCTGCCGATCGTGGCCGACGTGGACTACGTCTGCACCATCAACGAACCCAATATCGCCGCGATGCTCGCCGGCGGCGAGACCGCCGCAAATCTCGTCGCGTTCGGCCTGCCCCGACCCGATTTAGAGGTAGCGGATGCCCTGCTCGCCTCCCATAAAGCCTCGCGTGAGGTGCTGTCTTCCATCTCGGGGCTGAAGAGCGGCTGGACGGTCGCCACCCAGGCGTTCCACTCCACCGGGGAACCCGGCGCCGACGAGAAACTGCGCGAGTACGCCTACCCGAGCGACGACTGGTACCTCGAGAACGCCCGGGGCGACGACTTTATCGGGGTGCAGGCCTACACACGCACCTTCATCGGGCCCAACGGCCCGATTCCGGTGCGCGACGACGTGGAGACGACGCTCACCGGCTGGGAGTACTTTCCGCCCGCGCTCGAACTCGGCGTGCGTGCCGCGTGGGAGCTGACCGAGCACGTGCCGGTGTTCGTGACCGAGAACGGCATCGCGACCGCCGACGACACCCGCCGCATTGCCTACACGGACGCCGCGTTGCGCGGCCTGCACGCCGCGATCGAGGACGGCATCGAGGTGCTCGGCTACGAGCACTGGAGCGCCCTCGACAACTACGAATGGGCGAGTGGCTTTCGGCCGACGTTCGGGCTCATCGCGGTGGACCGTGAGACGTTCGTGCGCACGCCGAAGCCGAGCCTGGCCTGGCTGGGCGGGGTCGCCCGGGCGAACGCGCTCGTCTAGGTCGCCTGAAACGAACAATTCCTGTGGAAGATTCTCCAGCACGGAGTGCAGCTTCGATTTGGGCGGCCTCAACAAGACCAAGAACGGTGTCCGACCCGTGCCGGCCTTCTTTTTCCCGAACTCCCAGATCGTGGCGCCCGTTACGGGTGACCGCGCCAGTTGCCGGTCACCGCGCCACCTATAGGTGGCGCGACCACCGGCAACTGGCGCGGTGAATGGGCGCGGCGCATCCGTTCAGCGCATCGGCCGGACGGGGAGGCTCAGCGAGCGAGGGAGGCCAGCTCTGCGCGGGTCGAGGCACCGACCTTGCGCAGCAGGTTGGCCACGTGAAACTTCACCGTGTTCTCGCTGATCGTGAGCGTTTCGGCGATCGCCTTGTTGCGGGCGCCCGAGGCCACGAGTTCGAGTACACCGCGCTCGCGCGGGCTGAGGCCCCAGGCGGCAGCGCCCGTGACGGGGGCCGGCGGTGCGTCGAGCGGCAGCGACACGGCCATCTCGGATCCCCAACCGGCGGTCGCCTCCACGTTGAGCGTTCCGCTGAGGGCGACGACACGGGCGGCCAGCTGGCGCACGCTCGGCACCTCAGCGTCGAGGTCACCCGGTCCGTCGTCGCGAATGCGAATGAGCAGGTTGCTCCCGTCACAGTCCCACTGCACGCGCACCCGCGCGACACCGGTCTGCTCGACCAGGGCGAGCACGGCGCCGCGTACGATGGCCCGGGCCTCGTGGGCGACCTCGCCGGGCAGCGCGCGGCCGTTGACCGGCGGCTCGATGAACTGCACGTCGAGGTCGCCGAAGCGCACGAGCGGACGCAGGTCGTCGCGCAGGCGTTCGAAGGCCCGGGCCACCGGCTCCTCGGTGAGGCTGCGATCGAGGTCGCTCACCGCGCGCAGCGCGACCATCGCGGCGGCGGCGAGCTCGGTCGCCTTCTGGCGGGCAGCGGTGTCGCTCGTGCTGCTCGAGCGCAGCACGGCGAGTAGGGATTCCAGTGTGGTCGCGTGCGCGTCAGTGAGGTCGGCGATGAGTTTGGAGCGTTCGGCGGCCGCGGTGCGCGCGGTCTGCACGGTCTGCACGGTCTGCACGGTCTGCACGGTGGAGTCCGGCTGCTTCGTGCGCTCGGGGGCCGCAGCGCGCGCAGGTGAAGAAGTGGAAAGCGTCATGCCCCCAGCCTATCCGAACCATCCCGGCGGCCTGTCCACAGCCATTCGTTCGGGTAGGAAAACTGTCCTTTTGACGGGCCGCGGTCCCGCTCGAAGGAGTGGAGTATTGACCTATGACCGAAACGACCACCACCCCAACAGCAGCGGATGCCCTCGGCCTCATTGTCGCCGAGAACAGCCGCGTCGTCGACGCGTTGCGGTCGGCATCCGCCTCAGTGCTGGATGACGCGGCGTCCCTGCTCGCGGCGGCGCCGCGGGTGTTCGTGCTGGGGGCGGGTCGCTCCGGGCTGGCGCTGAAAATGACGGCGATGCGGCTCATGCACCTCGGTCTCACGGTGCACGTTGTCGGTGAGGTGACGAGCCCGGCAATCGCGGCGGGTGATGTGCTGCTGGCCGCGAGCGGATCCGGCACGACGGACGCCATTGTGCGCGCCGCCGAAAAGGCTCACAGCGTCGATGCGAGCATCGTCGCGCTCACCACGGCGCCCGAGTCGCCGCTCGGGCAGGTCGCGGCGGTGACCGTGGTCATTCCGGCGGCTGCCAAACAGGACCACGCCGGGCAGGTCTCGGCCCAGTATTCGGGTGGCCTGTTCGAGCAGGCCGTGCTGCTCGTGGGCGACGCCCTGTTTCACACCCTCTGGCAAGCGAGCGGGGCCACGGCCGACCAGCTCTGGCCGCGCCACGCAAACCTCGAATAATACCCTCCGGGCCCGGGCCCGGCCGCAAAAACCACTGAACCCAACAGACTGAACCCAATAGAAAGTAGAACCCCATGAAGCTTCAGGTAGCAATGGACGTACTGACCACCGAAGCAGCTCTCGCGCTCGCCGCGCAGGTTGCCCCGCACGTTGACATCATCGAGCTCGGCACGCCACTGATCAAGGCCGAGGGCCTGAGCGCCGTCACCGCGATCAAGGCGGCCCACCCCGACAAGATCGTCTTCGCCGACCTCAAGACGATGGATGCCGGCGAGCTCGAAGCCGGCATCGCCTTCGCAGCCGGCGCGGACCTCGTGACCGTGCTCGGTACGGCCGGGGACAGCACCATCATCGGTGCCGTCGCCGCCGCGACCAAGCACGACAAGGGCATCGTCGTCGACCTGATCGGGGTCGCCGACAAGGTTACTCGCGCCCGCGAGGTCATCGCACTCGGCGCCCAGTTCGTGGAGATGCACGCCGGGCTCGACGAGCAGGCCGAGCCCGGATTCTCGTTCGAGAAGCTACTGAGCCAGGGCGAAACCGCCAAGGTTCCCTTCTCGCTCGCCGGTGGCGTGAGCATCGCGACCATCAAGTCGGTGCAGCGCGCCGGGGCATCCGTTGCCGTCGCCGGCGGAGCAATCTACGGCGCCGAGGACCCGGCTGCCGCCGCTGCCGCTCTGCGCGCCGCAATCATCTGATCTCAGGCATTTTCTGGTGCCGTCCCGCTCGTGCGGGGCGGCACTTCTGTGCGGGCGGGGGGCGCAGCAGCAGAGCGGATGCCTGTGCAGCGTCGGTGGCCGCCGCTCTCGGGCAACCTCGACTGCGACCTCGCGATCGTCGGCGGCGGCTACCTCGGCCTGTGGAGCGCGGTGTTGGCCAAGCAGCAGAATCCGGCCGCCCGGGTGGTGCTGCTGGAGGCCCGCACGGTCGGTTGGGTGGCATCCGGTCGAAATGGCGGCTTCTGCGAGGCCAGCCTGACCCACAACGAAGAGAATGGGCGCAGTCGTTGCCCCCAGGAGATCGATCGGTTGACAGAGCTCGGCCACGAAAACCTCGACGAGATTGAGCGGGCCGTGGTCGGCCTCGGCCTCGACCGCGATTTCGAGCGCACCGGCGCCAGTGACCTCGCCATCGAAGAACACCAGATTGAGTGGCTGCGCGAGGAGACGACCGACGAGGACACCGTGTTTCTCGATGCTGCGGCCGTGCGCGCCGAGGTTGCCTCACCGACCTGTTTGGCGGGCGTCTGGCATCGGCGTAACAACGCCCTCGTGCATCCGGGCAAACTCGCCGCCGAGTTGGCACGCGTGGCCACCGAGCCGGGTGTCGAGATCTTCGAGCACTCGCTCGTGCAGAACCTCGACACTTCGGGACTCACCGCAGCCCAGGGTACAAAGGTCGTGAGCACGGGCGGCACCGTGACCGCCCAGCGAACAGCCCTCGCCACGAACGTCTTTCCCTCCCTGCTCAAGCGCAACAAACTCGCCACCGTGCCGGTCTATGACTACGTGCTGATGACCGAACCGCTCGATGCGAGCCAGCTCGCCGCGATCGGCTGGCGAAACCGGCAGGGCCTCGCCGACCTGGCCAGCCAGTTTCATTACTACCGACTGAGCGCCGACAACCGAATTCTGTTCGGCGGCTATGACGCCGTGTACCACTACGGCCGCAAGGTGCGCAGCGGCTACGAGAACCGGCCGGAGACCTTCGAGAAGCTCGCGAGCCACTTCTTCACGACGTTTCCGCAGCTGGCCGGGGCGCGTTTCAGCCACAAGTGGGCCGGCGCCATCGACACCTCGACCCAGTTCTGCGCATTCTTTGGCCAGGCCCGCAGCGGACGCATCAGCTACGCCGCCGGATTCACCGGCCTCGGCGTGGGCGCGACCCACTTCGCGGCCCACGTCATGCTCGACCAGCTGGCCGGCCGTACCACGGAGCGCACTGAACTGGCCATGGTGCGGGGCCGTCCGCTGCCGTTCCTGCCGGAACCGATCGCATCCGCTGGAATTCAGGCGACTCGTTGGGCGCTCAATCGTGCCGACCACAACCGGGGTCACCGCAACGTTTTGCTGAAATCCCTCGACGCCCTGGGCCTCGGCTTCGACTCCTAGGGCCTTCTGCTCTAATCGCCGGGAGCCGCCCTGAGCCGCCGGGTGACTACGTGCGCGGCCGCGACAAGGGCGGCGGCGTCATCGACACCTAGCTTGCCCTCGGTGGAGCGTTCCCAAGCGGCGATGATCTCCCGCACCCGAACCAACCGTTGGGTTCCGTGGTCGGACAAATGCACCGTAATTCGTCTCCGGTCGGAAACGGTCGGCAGCCGAAAGGCAGAGGCCGCGTCTTCCAACGAATCGACCGTACGGCTCAGGGTAGCGTTGGCCATGCCGGATACCTCGGCTAGGTCACCCATGGTGGGTGAATCGAGCCGCGCAAGGGCTTCCATAATGCGCCACTGGTCGAGCGTGGTGTTCTCTTCGGAGAGGGCAAGGTTCAACCCCTGGGTGAGTTGCCGTTCGAGGTCGGTCAAAGCGCCGATGAGCCCCGCCAGGGGTGCCGAGAACCCCTCCTGCAGGCTTCCATTCCCCACTGCCTGGGTCATACGTATCCTCCCGTCGCAGTCACAGTATCGCCGATCACGCATACTGGACACGTGATGACGACCGTTAGCCTATTACTCTCGGGTGAAATGTTTCTGCGCGGCCCCGTACCGCGGACGTTCAGCGTCGCCCTCCTCGCTCCCTTGTCGGGTGTCATGGGAATCGTTGGACCGGCGATCATCAATTGCGCCCTCCTCGCGGCCGAAGAGGTGAGCGCGCGCAGCAACGCAGCCGTGGAGCTCGTGCTCGTTGACGCGGGCGCGACCCCGGCCGCAGTGGCTCGTGAAGTCGACCTGCTCGTGGGGGCAGGGCTCATCGCTGGGCTGGTCGGAACGCACACCTCCAATATTCGAACCGCCGTCGGTTCTCGTGTGGCCGATCGCGTTCCCTACATTTTCACCCCGCCACACGAATTCAGCGGTGCGCGCTCGGGATCCATCTTTCTTGGCAGCAATCCCAATGGGCAGCTTCGCCAACCGATGGCCTGGCTGGCTCGTAATCGTAAGATTACGCGCTGGGCGCTCATCGGAAGTGACTATGTCTGGCCGAGGCAGGTGCATGCCGCGGCCTCTCGAATGCTGCACGACCTCGGGCACCGTGTCGTGCTGAATCGACTTGTGCCGCTGGGACACGTCGACGTGGAGGAACTCGTCGAGGCGGCGCGGCGCGGTGGCGCCGACGCAATTTTGGTCTCCCTCGTTGGCCGTGACGGCATCGTGTTTCATCGCGGGATCACCGAACTGGATGTCGGGGATGCTTTTGTGCGACTATCGACGGCGCTCGACGAAAACTGTCTGGTAGCCGCTGGTGGGGACAACAGCGGCGAACTCTATTCCGTGATGCCATCGTTCATCCGTCAGGATGACGATCGGCATCAGCGCCTGCTGGAGTCCTACGTCGCACGGTTCGGTCACACCGCGCCACTGCCCGGTTCCTATGCCGAGGGTTCTTACGATGGTGTGCACCTGCTGGCCGCCCTGTGCGGCGGCGCCGGCGGGGGCGCTCGCCCCTTTTTTGAAAAAGCCGAGCGCTTGCTTTCCGACGGCGCTGCTCCTGTTCCCCCGCCGATGATTCACGGGCAGGGTCTGCAACGACAGCCGATGAGATTGGCGCGCGCCGTGGGCACCGACTTTGACGTCGTCGGCACGTTCGCGCAGGTGTAGCCTATTGAAAGTTTCCACCTGGAAATAGATTCTCTGTTCAATGACGATTGGATACCGCGTGAGCGCGACGACCGGCCCGGCCAACCCGGAAAGCACCGAAATTTCGGGCATCGAACAATTCGGCTACACCCAGGAGCTCAAACGTACGCTGAAGTTCAGCGACCTCATGATCTACGGGTTGATTTTTATGGTGCCGATCGCACCGTTCGCGATTTTCGGTGGCGTCTTTCACGACTCGGGCGGGATGGCGCCCCTGGCCTACATCATCGCCTTGTTGGCAATGATGTTCTCGGCCAACTCGTACTCGCAAATGGCGCAGGCCTTTCCTATGGCCGGCTCCGTTTACACCTACGCCGGCCGTGGGATCGCCCGGCCGGTGGGTTTCATCGCGGGGTGGATGATCCTGCTGGACTACGTCCTCATTCCCACCCTGTTGTATCTGGCGGCTGCGATCGCGATGAACGGCATCATTCCGCAGGTTCCGCTCTGGGCCTGGCTGGTTGCCTTCATCGTTTTGAACACGGTCATCAACTACCTCGGCATGCAACTCACCGCGCGCGTCAATAAGGTCATGCTGGTGTTAGAACTCGTGGTTCTGGCGATTTTCCTCGTCGTGGGCATTGCCGCGCTCGCCCAGGGAAAAGGCCAGGGCTTTAGCTTTGATGCGTTCTTCAACACCGACACGTTCTCACTGCCGCTGCTTTTCGGCGCTGCGTCGATCGCGGTCCTGTCTTTTCTCGGGTTTGATGGCATTTCTACCCTGGCCGAGGAGAACGCGGGCCCGAGCAAATCGATCGGCCGCTCGATGATTGCCGCGCTGATCGTCGTCGGCGTTCTCTTCGTCGTTCAGACCTGGGTCGCCTCGATGTTGGTGGAAGACCCCGCTGCACTGCTAAAAAACGGCGACCCCACCGGCGTCGCGTTCTATCGCGCCGCCGAGACTGCCGGCGGAACGGTCATGTTCATTCTCACGGCCGCCTCAACGGCTTTAGCTTGGGGTTTCGCTAACGCGCTCGTCGCTCAGGCTGCGACCTCCCGTCTGCTCTACGCCATGGCCCGCGATCGCCAGCTGCCCAAGTTTCTCAGCAAGGTCAGCGCGAGGCACAGCGTGCCGGTGAACGCGACCATTCTGGTGGCTGCGATCTCGCTTATTCTCGGTCTTTACCTGACCGTCCTCCCTGACGGTCTAGGCGCCATTGCGGCGCTGGTTAACTTCGGGGCGCTGACCGCATTCCTGTTACTCAACGTGTCCGTCGTGTGGTGGTTCGTGGTCAAGCAGAAGTCTCGACGGTGGTTCGTGCACCTCATCTTCCCCGTTGTGGGTTTCGCTATCCTGGTCGGCGTGCTCTATAACGCGCGAGCGTCCGCTCAGGTTCTCGGTATCGTCTGGCTGGTCATAGGCATCATTGTGGCCATCGGCGTCTACCGCACGGGACGAATGAAAACTCCCCTGCCTCCGGAGCTGCCCGCATCTATGGAGGCGCGCAGACCGTGACGATTCACTCGCTCAACCCACGGCCCGATCAGTATTCCTACGTTTTTGGCGGTCGGGAGCCCCTACTGAGCGTTCGCCCGGGTGACATCGTTGAGGTGAGCACGGAGGACTGTTTTGGTGGCCGAGTGACGAAACCGCATGACGTTCCCAGTCAGATCGTGCCCTTCGCTGAGCTCAATCCGGTGTCTGGACCGATCGAGGTGCTGGGAGCCGAGCCTGGCGATGTTCTGGCCGTGCATTTCGTCTCGATCATTCCCGCGCGTTCCTATGCCATTTCGAGCACATTTCCGTTTTTCGGTGCGTTGTCGGCGACGCATGAGACGGCGATGCTGCACGAACCGCTCGAAGAGCGTGTCTGGTTCTATGACATCGATCTGAAGGCCTGGACGGCCACTTTTCGGGCTCAGAACTCGGACTTCACGCTGGCCCTACCCCTCGATCCGATGCACGGCACGGTGGGTGTCGCCCCGGCCAGTGGTGAGGTGCGGCTGGTCGTGACTCCCTCGACCCACGGCGGCAACATGGACACTCCCGAAGCGAGGGCGGGTACAACTCTGTACCTTCCTGTGAACGTGGCTGGGGCGATGCTGTCGCTCGGTGACGGCCACGCTCGTCAGGGTGAGGGTGAGGTCTGTGGAACCGGGCTGGAATCCGCAATGAATTCGGTCATTGCGATTGATCTGATCAAGGGGTCAGCGATCCCGTGGCCTCGGCTCGAAAGCGATGACTTCATCATGAGTACCGGTTCAGCTCGCCCGTTGGAGGATGCTTTTCGGATCAGCCAGAAGGACCTGGTCGGCTGGACATCGGAGCTGACGGGTCTGGACACTTTGGATGCCTATCAACTGGTGAGTCAGATGGGACTTGCCCCTGCGGCCAATGTCTGCGATCCGAATTATACGATGGTAGCCAAGCTCCCCAAGTGGACCCTGAAGAAGGCCGAGGTCTTCGGAGGCATTCACGACCGGCTGCGTGCTCTGGCGGCGGAATATTCGGCTTCCCAGTAGGCGGTCACGAGATCCCTTGATCGATCCGGTGGCGCTCTGGTGGGCTTCGTCCAGAAGATCGTGACGGTCGTCGGCGCACTGGCTTTGCTGTCAGTGCGCTGGCACGGGCTAGCCGAGCAGCAGCTTGCCGAGTTGGTCGGTCGAGTGCACCACGGCCGTCGCCGCCGCAGCTTCGGCGGGGGAGCCGTAGCCCCACTCCACCAGAATCGCCGGAATGCCGTTGGCCTCGGCGCCGATGGCGTCGTAGCTGCGGTCGCCGACCATGACGGCACCGCTCGTGTCGACGCCGGTCGCGGCGAGGCGGGCCAGGGCTTCGGCGACGATGTCGGACTTGCTGCTGCGGGTGTCATCAGCGGAGGCGCCGACGGTGGCCGTGAAGTACTGGGCGAGATCGAAGTGCGTGAGAATAGCGATCGCGCTCAGCTCAGGCTTACTGGTGGCGAGGGCGAGCGGAATTCCCGCCGCGTGGATGCGCTCGAGGAGGCCCGCGATGCCCGGAAAAACGGCCGTGTCCAGCGCGGCGGCGCCGTGGTACTCGGCACGGTAGACGGTGATGGCCTCCACGGCTTCGTCGGGGGTCATGCCCGCGTATTCCTGAAAGGCATCGAGCATCGGCGGGCCGACATAGGCGAGCAGCTCGGCAGCCGAGGGAACGGGGCGGCCGAGCAGTGCAAAGGTGCGGGTCAACGAGCTAATGATCGCCGGGGCGGAATCGGTGATGGTTCCGTCGAGGTCGAAGAGGATGGCGCTCCAGTTGCGCGTCAATGTTGCGTTCATTCGGCACAGCCTAGGCTGTCGGCAGGAAATATACCCCATTTGCCCATTTTTCCTCAGCTTTTGCACGGCTTGGCCGCCAATGCCGCCAATGGGACCGATGGGACCGATGGGGCTTAGAAGAGTTTCGAGGCCGTGTCGTCAAGGCCGCGCATTGCGTCGTAGTCGAGCAGCAGGCAGCGGATGCCGCGATCCTCGGCCAGCGTGCGGGCCTGTGGCTTGATCGTCTGCGCGGCGAAAACCCCGCTGACCGGCGCCACATGCGGGTCGCGGTTCATCAGTTCGAGGTAGCGGGTGAGCTGTTCGACGCCGTCGATATCGCCGTTGCGCTTGAGTTCGACCGCGACGGATTGGCCGGCGGCATCGTGTGCGAGGATGTCGACCGGCCCGATGGCCGTCATGTATTCGCGGCGCACGAAGGTGAATCCCTCACCGAGCAAGTGGATGTGCTCGGCCAGTAACTTTTGCAGGTGCGACTCGGCGCCATCCTTGATCAGGCCGGGGTCGATGCCGAGCTCGTGCGCGGAGTCGTGTTGCACGTCGTAGACGCTGATTACGAGCTGGTCGGCGGTTTTGGCGTGGGTGACCGTCCAGAGGGCGGTGATGCCAGCATCCGCTTGATCGCTGTCGGGCGCGGAGATGGTGACCGAGCAGGGTGGGCTCATCCAGTTGAGCGGCTTGTAGGAGCCGCCGTCGGAGTGCACGAGCACACTCCCGTCGGACTTGATCATCAGTAGGCGGGTGGCGAGCGGCAGATGCGCGCTGAGCCTTCCGGCATAGTCAACGGAGCATTTCGCAATTACAAGGCGCACTGGTCGAGTTTAACCGGCTGAGCGCCGGCCCCGCGAACCGCGGGGCCGTATCGGCATCGGCACCGGTTTCGGGCCCGAGCCCGGCGCATGTTCGTGGACGTATGAACGGATGCACCGGACCGGGGTCAGAGCGCCCCGACTCCGGCGAAGATCATGCCGTGGCCCGGGTCGGGCAAATCAGAAGACGCGCATGGCGATCTCCGCCGGAGCGGCGAGCAGGGTCTCGATCTCGTCGTCGAGCCGCACCAGGGTGATCGAGGCTCCGGCCATGTCCAGGGAGGTGCAGTACTCGCCGACATAGTTGCGGCCGATGGTCATTCCGAGCGCGGTCAGGCGCTTGTGGATGATCCCGTAGAGGATGTACAACTCGCTGATCGGGGTGCCGCCCAGACCGTTCACCATCACGGCGACACGGTCTCCGCTGACGAACGGAAGATCGGGAACGATGGCGCCCAGCAACTCGTCCACGATTTCGTCGGCGGGCATCCACTTGGCCCGGCGCCGTCCGGGTTCGCCGTGGATGCCGACACCGATCTCGATCTCGTCGACGCCGAGCTGAAACAGCGGTTCGCCACGGGCGGGCGGGGTGCACGCTGTCAGTGCGACGCCCATGGTGCGCGTGACCGAGTTGACCTTCTCACCGATGCGCACCAGCTCGGCGAGGTCGGCCCCGGTCTCCGCGGCGGCTCCGACGGCCTTCATCACGAAGAAGTTGCCGGCCACCCCGCGGCGGCCGACGGTGTAGGTGGAGTCCTGCACCGACACGTCATCGTCGATGAACAGCGTGCGCACGGTGATGCCGTCTGCGCTGGACACTTCCTCTGCCATCTCGAACGCCATCCGGTCGCCGGTGTAGTTGTTGACCAGGAGCAGCACCCCCTTGTCGGAGGCGAGGAGCTTGGTGGACTCGATGATGTAGTCGATCGGCGGAGCGGCGAAGACGTCCCCGGGGCACGCGCCATCAAGCATTCCCTTGCCGACCGTCATCACGTGGGCCGGCTCGTGGCCGGAGCCCGAGCCCTGGATGATGGTGACCTTGTCGTGGTTGGGGGCATCGGCTCGATGGATGAGGTGGTACTCCGGAACATAGCGCAGGGTGTCGGGGTTCGCGAGCGCGATGCCCTCGAGCATCTCAGGGACGAACTGCTGGGGGTCGTTGATGAACTTTTTCATGGTGTCTCCACGTCATTGTCGGATCGGATGGTTGGGCGTAACGGGTCAGCTCCGCCAGGTTCGGGCGAGGCGCTCGGCCAGCACGGCGACGGCAATGGCGCCGGCGTCGGGTGAACCGATGCTGCGCTCGCCGGTGTAACTCGCGCGGCCGCGCCGTGCCTGGAGGCTGCTGGTGGCCTCGGCGGCTTCCCGGGCGGCGTACGCCATCTTGTCGAGCGCCGTCTTCGCGTCGTCCCCGGCCGCGAGCGCAACCTCGAGCGCGTCCACCGCGGGAACGAGCGCGTCGAGGAGGGTCTTGTCGCCGACATCGGACCTGCCGCGATACTTGATGCCTTCGATGGCCGCGCGCAGGGCAGCAACGGTGTTCACCGAGGTGATCTCGTTCAGGCCTTTCAGCTGCGTCCCGGCTCTGAGGAACGCCGTGCCCCACAATGGACCGGAGGTGCCGCCGATGGTGCTGGTGATGACCATCGCGATCCTGCTCAGGAAGACTCCGGGGTCGGAGCGGTCGACGTCGTCCCAGCCGGACAGCACGACCTCGAACCCGCGGGCCAGGGAGTACCCGAAGTCCCCGTCGCCCACGACCGAGTCGAGTTCACCGAAGTACTTCTCGTTCTCGAGTGCTTCTTCCGCGATGCTGCGCACGACGAATTCCGTTGTGTCCTGAGAGGTGGTCATGATTCTTCCTCCTGATTGGGGGAGCGCAGTATGGACAAGACGTCGTCCAGCGTCACGAACCCGTGCGGCACCACGCCGGCGCGCGAGCGCAGCACGATCGCAGATTCGCCGTCCGGGTCGCCGAGCGAGGAAACCACGAGGGCGGCAGGCTCGAAGTCCTCATCGGCTGTGTAGCTGCTCACGGTGACGACGGTGCGCAGGCCAGCGGCGCAGGAGGCACGCAGTCCGTTGTTGCTGTCCTCGATGACGATGGCCTCATCCTCGGTCAGGCCGAGGTTCTCGAGGGCGTAGACGTAGATGTCGGGGGCGGGCTTCTTGGCGGCCACGATGTCCCCCGCGAAAACCTGGAACTGTGCGGCCAGCGACGGGCCGACGGCATGTTGCAGCACCGCCCGCACGGAGGGTTCGGCCGAGGTCGAGGCGACCGCGAGCATCCACCCGGCGGTAGCAGCTTCGTCGACGATCCGGGCGATACCCGGGCGGGCCGGCAGCGTTCCGGAGGCGATGAGGTCGGTGTAGATCTGCGTCTTGCGCCGGTGCCAGGAGGCGACCGCCTCTCGTTGTTCCGCGGGGTCCGTGGGCAGTCCGGCCGCCTGCACGAATTCCGGGGTGAGCAGGCTGGTGAGGCGTTCCTTGCCGCCGCCGATGTGCAGCTTCTCGGCGTACTCCTCTTCGCTCCACTGCACGGGCAAGCCGAATTCCACGAAGGTGGCGTTGAAGGCGGGTAGGTGTCCGTGGCGTTCGGTGTCGGCGAGCACGCCGTCGCAGTCGAAGATGAGCGCCGGCATCACTCACCACGCCCGGCCGGCAGAGCCGAACGTGCGGGCCAGGCCCGAGGTGAGCTCCACGACGTCGCCACTCACGGCGCGGAAGAGTGTCGGTGGGTCCCACTTGTCGGCCTGTTCGGCAAGCCGCAGGTTGGACAGGGTGGACTGGAGGTAGGTCATCTTGAGCGCGGTGGAGATGTTCACCTTGGAACAGCCGCGCTGGATCAGATCGTGGAATTGCGCATCCGTCATTCCGCTGCCGCCGTGCAGGGCGATGGGCAGCGGATGCGCCGCCACCAGGTCGCTCACCCGGTCGAAGTCCAGCGTCGGCTCGGATTTGTACACGCCGTGGGCGTTGCCGATCGACGGAGCGAACACGTCGACACCGGTCGCCTCGATGAAAGCGAGAGAGACGTCGAGGGTCTGCCGCGCCGCCGCCTGCTCGGAACCGACGCCGTCCTCGACACCGGTAATGGATTCGATCTCGCCCTCGACATGGGCGCCGTAGCCCCGGGCCTCCTTGACCACCTCGATGGTCTGGCGCTGGTTCTCGGCCACCGGCAGCTCGGACGCGTCGAAGAGCACCGAGTTCCAGCCGATGGCCAGGCACTCGCTGATCACGTCGCGGTCGGGGCAGTGGTCGAGGTGCAGCGCCACAGGAATATCGATGTCGGCGGTCATCGACTCCCACATTGCGAACAGCACCTTCGCGCCGATCGATCGGACGGTCTTGACCGAGGTCTGCACGATGACCGGGGAGCGCACCCCGACCGCCGCATCGAGCACGCCCTGCATGGTGAGGTCGTTGAACACATTGACGGCGGGTACCCCGTAGCGGGAATCGAACGCCCGATCGACGATTTCTTTCAGGGAAACAACTGGCACGACAGCCCCTTTGGCTCGCCATCACGCTAGCCCCGCACCTGTCTGGCGCGCTATCAGGGGTTCTCCTCGCCCGGCTGGGGGGAATCCCCGAGGAACGGGACGCGAGGCACCCGTTCAGGAATCGTGCGGATGGGCCAGCCCGGCCAGCATCGTGCGGTTGGCCGCCCCGGTCTTGCGCAGGATGGTTCCGACGTGATTCTCAACCGTCTTCACCGAGATGCCGAGCTCGACGCCGATCTGCTTGTCTCGGAACCCGCGCTCTACGAGCCGGCGCACCTCACGCTCGCGGGACGTGAGATGGTCGGGATCGGCCGCGGCTTCACCCCAACTATCCACCAGGCAGCCGGAGAGCACGGCGTCCCCGGCGGCGGCTGAGCTGACGGCTCGCACGAGCGACGGCCCGTCGGCGGACCGGTTCAGGAATCCCCGAGCGCCGGAGTGGGCCGCGCGACGTATTCGTACGTCGTGCGGGTCTCCGACCAGGAGAACCACGGCCGTGCCCGGACTGGTGCGGGCCAGCGACTCGATCAGGTCCGTGCCGGGCAGGTCGAGCAGATCGATGTCGGTGACAATGACATCGGGCTGCAGGTGCCCGGCCGCAAACAGCGCCCCCGCCGCATCGCTGGACTCGGCGACCACCTCGATCCCCGCTCCGTCCTGCGTGAGCAGGTGCACCAGACCGGCCCGGATCACCGGTTGCCCATGCAGGACGAGTACCCGATGGGGGCGTGTCGCCCTCAGACTCACGGGCGACACTGGAGACGGGCTGTCGCCTCCCGGCAGACCGAAACCGTGCGTCAGCGCGTTTCGCTCGGTCCGGTGCAGCTCGGCCAGGGTGTTGCTGAGCTCGGCGGCGACCGTGTGTAGACGGAACGTTGCGATAGCGCTGGCCGCCTGGGCGGCGAAGAGTTCGAGCATCCGGGCGTCCTGGCTGGTGAACAGGCGTTCCGAAGAATTCGCGAAAACCACGCAGGCGCCGATGAGACCTGACTCGAGCCGGATCGGCACACCGATGACCGGCCGTTGGTAGCGGGCGTCATCCTGGCCGAGATGACCTCCCGGCACTTCCGAGTACTCGTTGAAGACGACCGCTCCGCCGGCCCGCACGACCGCTCCGGTGACGCCTTCATCGAGCGAGAAGACCTGGCCCACCCGGCACTCGGCGCCGAGGTCCACCTCCTTACGGTAGACCTGAGCGGTCTCATCGATGGTGCAGATCGATCCCATGCCGCACCCGAGCAACTGGGCGGCGCTCAGTAGAATCCGCTCCAGCAGCGGTCCGAGCCCCGCGTCGCCGGCCCGGCCTTCGGCCAGGAACACGGCCAATCCGTCGCCGGGCCGGTCGGGCTGCGGTCGAGGGGCATCGGTCAGTGTGTCGCTCGTGGTCGGCGCGGCGGGAGGGATCGGGGCCATCGATTTCTCGTCTCTGAGTGTGAAAGCAAGACCTGGTTCCGGAAACAAAGCGCATCTTATTGGCCGGTGCTTCGATGTGGCTGGGAACCACCCGCGCTGCCGCCGTTCCGGGCCCGGTGCGGCACAAAGCACCCAGAGCGCCGACTCAGGAGCGCGCCCGCGCCGCCGGCGCGGCCACCCCGGCGAGCACCATCAACACCAGGATCAGCAACAGAGCGTTCAGGATGCCGAACGCCTCGCCCAGCAGGCCGAGCACCGGCGGCCCGACCAGAAAGGCGAAGTAGCCGATGATGGCCACGGCGCTCACCCGCGCGGCGGCGTTCTGGGTGTCGTCGGCGGCCGCCGACATGCCCACCGGAAACCCGAGCGAGGCGCCGAGGCCCCAGAGCACGGTGCCGACGAACACGAGCGGGGTGCTCGGCGCGAGAATGAACAGCACGAGCCCCGCAATGCCGACAACGGCGCAGGCGCGCAGCACAGGCACCCGGCCGAACCGGTCGAGCACGGGCCCACCAATCACGCGGCCCACGGTCATCGCGGCAACGAACACGCCGAACACGATGGCTCCGTCGGTGTTGCTGAGGCCGTGTCCGTCGACCGAGGCGAGGGCCAGCCAGTCGTTGGCTGACCCCTCGGCGAAGGTCATGCCGAGCACAATGACCCCGATCAGCAGCAGTTTGCGGTCCCGCCAGACGGTAAGACTGCCCTGCAGGCGTTCGCGCCAGGCGAGCTGCGGGGCATCCGTTGTTTCACCGGTCGGGGTGGCGGCTGGAATGAACCGCACCGCCACGACGATCGTGCCCAGAACCAGCACCGCCATGACCACCAGGTGCCAGAACACCGAGACCTGCCACGCGGATGCGGCGGCGCCGCCAAGTGCCCCGGCCACCGTGCCGAGGCTGAAGCAAGCGTGCATGAGTGGCATGAGCGTGCGGCCGATGGCGCGTTCGGCCGCCGCGCCCTCGACGTTCATCATGACGTCGAGGGACCCAATGCCGATTCCGAAGATGGCGAGGGACGCGAAAACGAACGGAGCCGCGGGCACGAGGCTGACCCCGGTGCCCATGAGCACGAGCCCGGTGGCCGACAGGGAGACGCTGAACAGCATGGCCCGGCGTGCGCCGAGGCGGGCGAGCAGGCCCGCGGCGATCAGCAAGCCGATAACCGAGCCAGCCGAGAGCCCGAAGATGAGGATACCGACCTGCGCGGTATCGAGGCTGAGGCCGTCGCGCACGGCGGGAACCCGCGACATCCAGCTGGCCAGGCCGAGCCCGGCCACGAAGAACACGGCGAACACGGCGTTGCGCCAACCGATCAGGGCCGAACGGGTGCCGGAGATCGCCGCCGGGGAGATAGGGGAGGTCATCGGGCTCACGGGTTTCTCAGGCGGCGTGCGGCAAGCCGGGGCAGCGGATGGGTGGTGCTTCAACGGTACAACGAATACCGGTCGAGAGCGTGGTGTTCCACCGTTGCCGCCGGTAAGGCCCCACGTGCTGAAGCTGCCCAGCCGCCCCGATTCGCGCCGCGGTGCAGGTTAGCGTAGCCTTACCTTGGTCGGTCACGCCCCACATCTCTGGAGTCCCATGCGAATCCCCCTCTCTGTCGCCGCTCTCGTTGCCGGCGCCACCGTTCTCGCCCTCGCCGGCTGCACGCAGGCCGCCGAGCCCTCGTCAACGGCCGAGGCCACCAGTGACGGCGCGTTCACGTTGTACTCCGGGCGCGACGAAGCGCTCGTGCAGCCGCTCATCGATAAATTCGAGAAATCCAGCGGCATCAACGTCGAGGTGCGCTACGGCAACACCGCCGAACTCGGCGCACTGCTGCTCGAGGAGGGCGACGCCACCCCCGCCCAGGTTTTTCTCGCGCAAGACGCCGGCGCGCTCGGCGCTCTGGCCAACGCCGACTTGTTCGCGACGCTGCCCGCCGGAACGACCGACGCAGTCCCGGCCGGATTCACCTCGACCGATGGCACCTGGGTCGGCGTCACAGGCCGTGCCCGCGTGATCGCCTACGACAGTGAGGCCCTGCAAGCGGCCGATGTGCCTTCACGCGTTGACGCCTTCACCGACCCGGCCTGGGCCGGAAAGTTCGGCATAGCGCCGACCAACGCGAGCTTCCAGGCCTTCGTCACCGCCTATCGGGTGCTCAACGGAGAGGAAGCCGCCGACGCCTGGGTCACGGCCATCGCTGCCAACGACCCGGTCATCTTCGACAACAACCGTGCCATTCTCGCCGCCGTCAACAATGGGGTCATCGAGGCCGGACTCATCAACCACTACTACTGGTTCGCTCAGGCCGCCGAAACCGGAGAGGCCAATATGCGCGCCCAGCTCTCCTACCCCGAGGCTGGCGACGCGGGCTCGATCGTCAACGTCACCGGGGCCGGCCTGCTCGCCGGTGCCGCAGCGGATGCCGACGCGCTCAAGTTCATTGACTACCTCGTGGGCGCCGAGGCACAGCAGTACTTCGTCGACGAGACGTACGAGTACCCGCTGATCGCCGGCATCGAAGCCCCGCTCGGCCTGCCAGCGCTCGACTCCCTCGTCAACCTCGACCTCGACCTCGCCGATCTGGACACCCTCGCAGACACCCAGGCTCTTCTCGGCAAGCACGGCCTGATCTAAGAGTGAATTCACGGGTGCGGGCTCCGGTCGGTAGCCGTGCCCTACCCACCGTCGCTCACCCCTCCTCGGGGCCCCGCACAGCGGATGCCGCGGCCCAGCCACGTTCACCTGCCCGGTTTCGCTTCGGCGCGCCACCCTGGCTTCTGGCGCTCGCCGCGCTGTGCGCCGCGACGGCGGCCATCCCGCTCGTCTATCTCGTGGCCCGCACCAGCGAGGCCGGGCTGACCGAACTGTTCGCGACCCTCGTGCGCCCGCGGGTGCTGCAGCTCACGGTCAACACGGTGCTGCTCGCCGCCGCTGTCACCCTGTCGTGCCTCGTGCTGGGCACGATCTGCGCGTGGATCCTCACTCGCATTCGCCTGCCTTTCCAGCGCACGTTGCTGTTGGTGTCTGCGCTGCCGCTCGCGGTTCCCAGCTACCTCGCCGCGTACGGCTGGCTGGTCTGGTTTCCCAGCCTCAACGGCTTCTGGGCCAGCTGGTTGGTCATGACGATGGTCTGCACCCCCTACGTGACGCTGCCGGTCGCGGCTGCGCTGCGCGGGGCATCCGCTGATCTCGAATCTGTGGCTCGCACGCTCGGCCGCGGTCCGTTGCGCGCCTTCGCGGCCGCCACCTGGCCGCAGATTCGCCCGGCCGCGGTCGCCGGTGCTCTGCTCGTCTGCCTCTACTCGCTGAGCGACTTCGGGCTCGTCTCGATGCTGCGCTTTCAGACGCTCACCTGGGGTATCAATGCCGCCTACGGCGCGAGCTTTGACCGCAACCAGGCCGCCCTGCTCGCGCTCGTGCTCGTCGTGCTCGCTCTCGTGGTTGTGGCGGGGGAACGCCGCACTCGCCGCCAGGTCGACCGTGTTCCCGGTCGCAGCACCATCCCGGCGCGCGCGCCCGGAAAAACGGGTGCCCTCTATCTCGCGGTGCTTCTCGCCGCGCCGCTGGCCGGGGTTGTCGTTCCCGTGGTCGGCCTGCTCAGCCGACTGCTCGCAGCCGAAACCCTGCGTGCCATCGACGTGCCCCGGCTGTTTGAAGCGATCGGCGCGACCCTCGCCCTCGCCCTCACCGCGGCCGTGGTGGCCGTGCTCGTGGCGCTGCCGATAGCCGCCCTCGCGGCCCGCTACCGCGGTCGGCTGGTCGCGGTGATCGAAGCCGTCGGCTTTCTCGGCCACGCCCTGCCCGGCATCGTCGTGGGCCTTTCCCTTGTCTTCTTCGCGCTCGCCGCCGTGCCGATGTTTTACCAAACGTCGGTCGTTCTGGTTTTCGCCTATGTCGTACTGTTCATGCCGCGAGCCATCGGCAGTACGCGCAGCGGTATCGCGGCGGTGCCGGCGAGCCTCGGCGACGTCGCGCGCATGCTCGGCCTGTCGCCGTTTCAGGCCTGGTGGCGGGTGACCGCGCGCCTGGCTCTACCGGGCATCGCGATTGGGGCACTGCTCGTGGCCATCTCCGCCATGAAAGAATTGCCAGCGACGCTGTTGCTGCGGCCGACGGGCGTGTCGACGCTCGCGACCGAGTTGTGGAGTCGCACGGCCATGTTCGAGTTCGGCGCAGCGGCGCCCTACGCGGCGGCGCTCGTGCTCGTGGCGATGGTGCCCGCGGTGCTGCTCTCGGGCATCCGCGGTACGGCAAGGGAGAACTAGTGGGTTGGGTTGCGATCGAGGGGCTCCGCGTTGCCTATGGCGAGACGCGGGTGCTCAATGGCGTCAGTCTGCACATTCCGCGCGGCTGCCTCGTGGCGGTTCTCGGCCCCAGTGGATGCGGCAAGACCACCCTCCTGCGCGCGGTCGCGGGCCTGTTGCCGGTCACCGCCGGTACGATCACGGTCGGCGGACGCCTCGTCACCGGCCCCGGCCTGCAGCGCGCACCGGAGAAACGCGGAATGGGTTGGGTTCCACAAGACGCCTCCCTCTTTCCGCACCTCACCGTCGGTGAGAACATCGGCTTTGGGCTGCCGCGCACGAAGCCGAGCGACGATCTGTACTGCGAACCCGGCAAAGCTCTCGGGCCAGTGGCCGGTCTGCTCGCCGGCCTCACGCGCCGTGGGCGGGTATCCCGCACCCGCCCCGCCGCGTTACGGACTGGTGCGCCAGCGCCCACCAGCCCCCTCGCCGCGGCGACGGTGAGCCCCAGCAACGACCGCCAGAACAGCCGCGCGGGCCGCATCATGGAGCTCGCCACCCTGGTCGGCCTGGCCGAACTCGTCGATCGCGCCCCCGCGCAGCTCTCGGGCGGCCAGGCGCAACGGGTATCGCTGGCCCGCGCGCTCGCCCCGCGCCCCGACCTGATTCTGCTCGATGAACCCTTCGCTGCCCTCGACCCCCTGCTACGTTCGGCGCTGCGCACCGAGGTGGCAGCCCTGCTGCGCGGCCAGCACAACACGAGCCTGCTCGTCACGCACGACCAGGAAGAGGCGCTCTCCCTCGCCGACTTCGTGGCCGTGATGCGCGGTGGCGAGATTTTGCAGTTCGGTACCCCGTCCAACGTGTACGAACGGCCGGTCGACCCGTGGGTGGCCGGCTTCGTCGGCGATACCGTCGAGCTTGATGGCTTCTGGCGAGACGGCCGCGTCGACTGCGCCCTCGGCTCGCTCGCGGCGGACTGGATGGGCGCTCCGGCGGCGCCCGCCGCCGGAGCGCCCATCCGGGTGTTGCTGCGACCGGAATGGCTGACCCTGGCCGAGGGGCGAACCCCGGCTGTAGCCACGTCTATCGCCTACGCCGGCCACGACGCCCTGGTCAGCTTCGCCCTCGCTGACACAGCGAAGACCCCGGTGCGCGCTCGCATCGCCGCACCCGCCCTGCCGCAGCTCGGCGCCCACGTGACGCTCGGGGTGCGCCAGAACGCCCTCGCCTACCCACTCGGGTAGCGGCAACCGCCCAGCAGCCAGAATCGGCGATCAGTAGGGGTGACCGGGCTCGACCAGCACAGTCAACGCGCGCCGATCAGCATCCACTTCGCGCTGCGGGCGCGCAGGCTCAGGGTCACGGCGCGGGCGCCGAGGTAGCCGAGGGCGAACGCGGCCATCAGCCAGGCGAGTCCGCCCTCGCCCGCCGGCGCCCAGACCAGCACCGCGGCGGCCAGCGGCACGAACACGGTGAGGTTGACCAGCCCGGTCAGCGCGAGATAGCGGGCGTCGCCGGCTCCGATGAGCACGCCGTCGAGCACGAACACGACCGCGCCGAGAGGAACGGATGCCCCCAGCACGATCAGCGTCAGCGGCAGCAGCGAGGTGACAGCCTCGGCACTGGTGAACGCGTGCCCGAGCACCCCGCTCGTGCCGATCACGACGGCGGCGAGTGCGAGGCCGGCGAGCACGCCCCACTCAAGGCAGCGGCGCAACACGGCGCGCACTCCCTCGACATCTCCGGCGCCGAGGCCGCGACCGACGAGGGCCTGGGCGGCGATCGCGAGGGCGTCGAGGGCGAAGGCGAGCGTCGCGAACAGGGTCATTGCGATCTGAAAGGCGGCGAGCTCGGGCGAGCCCTGCTGCGCGGCCGTGAACACGGCGAGCAGTATGGCGGCGCGCAGGCTGAGCGTACGCAGGAACAACCAGCCGCCGCTGCGGGCGCCGAGCAGCAGCCCGGCCCGGTGCGGGCGCAGCGGAGCGCTGTGGCGCCTGGCATGTGTGGCAACCACGACGAGGTAGACCGCAACCATGCCCCACTGCGCAACGACGGTGCCCACAGCCGACCCGGCGATTCCCCAGCCGAGTAGGTAGATGAACACGTAGTTGAGCGCGACGTTCGCGCCGAATCCGATCCCGGCCACGTAGAGCGGGGTGCGGGTGTCTTGCAGGCCGCGCAGCAGTCCGGTGGCGGCGAACACCAGCAGCATGGCGGGCAGGCCGAACATGGAGATGCCGAGGTAGGTGGCGGCATCCGCTGTAACCGCGGCCTCAGCGCCAAACGCGCCGACCAGCGCCGGAGTGGCGAGCAGGCCGCCGGCAGCAAGTACGACGCCCAGGCCCACGGCGAGCCAGAGGCCGTCGATGCCGACCGACACCGCCCTTCTCGTGTCGCCGGCGCCGAGCCAGCGGGCCACGGCCGGGGTGGTGCTGTAGGCGAGAAAAACCATGAGGCCGATGATGGTCTGCAGCACGGCGCTCGCCAGGCCGAGCCCGGCCAGCGGGGTGGTGCCGAGGTGCCCGACCATCGCCGAATCTGCCAGCAGAAACATCGGCTCGGCCACGAGGGCCCCGAGTGCGGGTACGGCAAGCCGCAGAATGTCCCGGTCGATGGGCTGTGCCCGCAGAATGTTAATGGTTCGACTCTACGGCGGCCCCTTGTGCGCCGTCGCCGCGTGGGCGGCGAGTCGCCCTGCGCCGTCGCCGCGTGGGCGGCGAGTCGCCCTGCGCCGTCGCCGCGTGGGCGGCGAGTCGCCCTGCGCCGTCGCCGCGCCAGCTGCGGGTCGCCGCGCCACCTCTAGCTGGCGCGCTCACCCATACCGGGCGCGCTCACCCGGTCGACCGCGCTGGAGCGGCTGAACGGATTGAAGAAGATATGCGCGCGGGCGTCGCGCGCGGCGTTCGCGCGACCCGTTTACAGAGCGAATTCTCGTGGCGAGCGAATAGGCTGGGGGCATGACTGAGCTGGCGACTGAATCCGGAATCAACCAGAACGAACTTGACTCAAAGGTGCGCCCGCAAGACGACCTCTTTCGGCACGTGAACGGCAAATGGATCGCACGCAGCGAGATTCCCGCCGACAAGGCCCGCTGGGGCTCCTTCATGATGCTCGCTGAAGACGCCGAGAAGGCCGTACGCGAGATTATCGTTGAAGCGCAGACCGCGCCGACGGGTAGCCTCGAGCGCAAGTTCGGCGACCTCTATACGAGCTTTCTCGACGAAGAACGCATCGAAGCGCTCGGCGCCACCCCGCTCACGAGCGACCTGGCCGCGGTCGACGCCGTCACCACCATCTCCGAACTGCTCGCCACCCTCGGACGCCTCGAACGCGGCGGAGTCGCCGGAGCGTTCCACCTCTACGTCGACAACGACCCGGGCAACCCCGAACGCTACCTCGTCTTCATCGCGCAGGGCGGCATCGGCCTCCCCGACGAGTCCTATTACCGCGAAGAGAAGTTCGCCGAAATTCGCACCAAATACCGCGAGTTCCTTGAGCGGATGTTCACCCTCGCCGGTTTCGCAGACGCCGCCGCACGCGCCGGGCGCGTGCTCGACCTCGAAACCGAACTCGCCTCGCACCACTGGGACAAGGTGGCCACGCGCGACAGCGAGAAGACCTACAACCTGCGCACCTGGGGCCAGGTCTCCGCGCTCGCCGCCGGTGCCGACGTCGACCTCTGGCTCGACGGCCTCGACGCCCCGGCCGGCGCCCTCGAGGAGGTCGTCGTGCGCGAACCGAGCTACATCGCCGGCCTCGCGGCCACCCTCACCGACGACCGCCTTGAATCGTGGCAGGACTGGCTGCGGTGGCAGGTCATCCGCTCGAGTGCTGCATATCTGTCGAGCGATTTCGTCGAGTCGAACTTCGATTTCTACGGTCGTACCCTGAGTGGCACCCCGCAGCTGCGCGACCGGTGGAAGCGCGGCGTCTCGCTTGTCGAGGGCGCACTCGGCGAGGCCGTCGGCCGCATCTACGTGGAGCGCCACTTCAAGCCGAGCGCCAAGGCGAGCATGGATGTGCTCGTGGCCAACCTCGTTGCGGCCTACGAAAACAGCATCACCACCCTCGACTGGATGACCGAGGAGACCCGCGGTCGCGCGCTCGAAAAGCTCAGTAAGTTCACCCCGAAGATCGGTTATCCGGTGACGTGGCGCGATTATTCAAGCCTCGAAATCACCGCCGGCGACCTCATCAGCAACGTCAGAGCCGCGGGGGAGTTCGAGTTTCAACGGGAGCTCGGCAAGATCGGCAAGCCGCTCGACCGCGACGAATGGTTCATGACGCCCCAGACCATCAACGCCTACTACAACCCCGGGTTCAACGAAATCGTCTTTCCGGCCGCCATTTTGCAGTTTCCGTTCTTCGACGACGCGCGCGACCCGGCCGCCAACTACGGCGCGATCGGCGCGGTCATCGGCCACGAGATCGGCCACGGATTCGACGACCAGGGCTCGAAGTACGACGGCGACGGCCGCCTCATCGACTGGTGGACCGCCGACGATAAGACCGCGTTCGAGCTGCGCACGACCGCGCTCATCGCGCAATTCGAGGGCCTGGAACCGCAGGCCATCCCGGGCAACACCGTGAACGGTGCGCTCACGATCGGTGAGAACATCGGCGACCTGGGCGGGCTCTCCATCGCCTGGAAGGCCTACCTGCTCTCGCTGAACGGCGCAGAAAGCCCGGTCATCGACGGACTCACCGGGCAAAAGCGCTTCTTCCTCTCCTGGGCCCAGGCCTGGCAAATGAAGCTACGCGACGCTGAGGCCATCCGCTTGCTGGCTATCGACCCGCACTCGCCGAACGAGTATCGCTGCAACCAGATCGTCAGCAATATCCCCGCGTTCTACGAGGCGTTCCAAGTGGGCGAAGCGGACGCCCTCTGGCTCGCCCCCGAGAAGCGTGTCACCATCTGGTAGCGTTTCTGTTCCCCGTCGAGGGTTAGTCTTGAGCAGGCTCCTCTGAGCCGGGGATGAGGCAGGCCCGGGGTCGCCGCCGGAGAGAGGATCGACAGTGGTCTTTCGCGGTCGCGACGCCGACGGCACGAGTGGTCACCTGAATCCTGCTTCCAACCAAGCGGATGGCGGCGGCTCCGTTCGTTCCCGCCACGCCGCTGCGCCCGGTGGCAAACACCGTATAACGGACGCCCCCGAGAACTTTGCCCGCGGCTTTGCCTCCCTGGGCGAACTCGCTCTCAACGGGGTGCAGGTCTCAGCCCGCGCAACCGATCTTTCGACCGGGCGGGTACTGTTTTCGGTCGACGACCACGTGTCGATGCCGACGGCCAGCGTGGGCAAGGTGTTGCTGCTGATCGAGGTTGCCGCGCGCTTGAACGACGCCGAATTCGGTCTGGCCACGATGCTCGAGCGTTCGAGTGCGGATGCCGTGAGTGATTCCGGCGTCTGGCAGCACCTGCAGATCGCCCGGCTCGGCGTCGCCGACCTTGCCGCCCTCGTCGGCGCGACGAGTGACAACCTCGCGACGAACGTGCTCATTCGCACCGTCGGGCTGCACTCGGTGCGTGCCCGCACCGAGCAACTAGGCCTTAGCCGCACCGCACTGCTCGACCTGGTGCGCGACAAACGCGGCCCGGATGACGCGCCGCAGCTGTCGGTGGGCAGCGCCAAGGAACTCACCTGGCTGTTCACGGCGCTTGCTCGCGGTGAGATCGTGGATGCTGAAACGAGCGCGCGGGTCATTGGCTGGCTGTCGCTCAACACCGACCTGTCGCTCGTGGCCAGTGCGTTCGGGCTGGATCCGCTCGCACACCGGGAGAGCGACCACGGTCTGCTCATGGTCAACAAGACGGGAACGACCGCGGGTGTGCGCAGTGAGGTGGGTATTCTCCGCGGTCCGCGGGCCGGCGTGACCTACGCGGTCTCGATGCTGTTCGACGACACCCAGCTGATGACACGGCTCGCGGTGCTCAACGGGATGCGCGCGGTCGGGGAGGATCTGCTGGGGTACGTGCACTAGGAGCCGACAAGTTGTGCCATCGTGGAGGGGACGGGCATAGACGCCCGCCACCGACGCGAAGGAGCTATGCCATGGCGGTCATCGGATGGATTGGGCTGGGCCACATGGGCGGCCCCATGACGGCAAATCTGGTCAAGGCCGGGCACAGCGTGCGCGGCTTCGACCTCAACACCGATGCCCTCGACGCGGCGGTGGCTGTCGGCGTCACCCGCACAACGAGTATTGCGGAGGCCGTGGCGGGTGCCGACGTCGTCTTCACGATGCTGCCCAAGGGCGAGCATGCCCGTGCGGTGTACTTCGGCGACGAGGGCGTGCTGGCCCACGCCGACACGTCGACCCTGCTGGTGGATTCCTCGACGATCGACATTGAATCGGCCCAAGCGCTGCACGATGCCGCCGCCGCGGCAGGCTTTCGCTTCGTTGACGCCCCGGTCTCGGGCGGAATCACCGGTGCCGAGGCCGGCACCCTCACCTTCATGATCGGCGGTGAAGCGGATGCCGTCACCACCGCCACCGCGTATATCCAGCCGATGGCCGCGAACATCATTCCGACCGGTGGCGCGACGACCGGTCAGGCGGCAAAGATCTGCAACAACCTCATGCTGTTCATCAATCTGGCCGCAACGTCGGAGGGTGCCGTTCTGGCCGAGCGGCTGGGACTGGACAAGCGGGTGTTCTGGAATATCGCATCCGTTTCATCGGGCGACAGCTGGGCGCTGCGCACCTGGTATCCGATTGCGGGGGTCGTGCCGTCGGCGGCCGTGAATCGCGACTTCACGCCGACGTTCACGGCCGAGCTCGCCCACAAGGACATGGGCCTCGCGGTCGCGGCCGCGGCGGCCACCGACACTCCGCTGGAGATCGGAAAGCACGTGCAGCAGCTGTTCCAGCGGCTGATCGACCAGGGCCAGGGCGGCAAGGACTGCTCGATGATCGTGAAACTGGTGGATGGCACCCTGGCTCGGAGCGGCACCGAACTCGAGTAGGCAGTCTGACTAACCAGTCAGACCATGTAGTCATGCAACTCACACCCTGGCCAGTCGATTGGATGCGCGCCGCCCTCGGCCTCGGCGTGCTCGCACGCTCGCGCCCGGCGCGGCCTACGGCTGCAAGATCGCCGCCGACTGGCAACTCTTCTCCACCACCGTGCACCACCAATTGCAGAACGGGCAATTGCAGAACGGGCAATTGCAGAACGGGCAATTGCAGAACGGGCCGGCCGAATCGTGGCCAGTGACCCGCGATGTGGACAGCGGTGTGTCAGACAGCGTTGACTCGCATGGCGGCCCTATCGCATCCTCTCAGATGAGGCCGCGCGCGGGCCGAAAACGCCGCCTGGCTCGACGATCTCACGATCGAACTGCGTTTGCGTGACAGTGGTGGTCCTGTCGATCGTTATCTGGCTGATCGTTCCCGTCGGCGAGCCGCTCGCGGGCCAGCGATCCCGGCCTTATTTTTCGGCCGGAACCTCAACGTAGCGCGGGCTCTTCGGGTTCATGAGGGAGTTTCGGCGGCCGTAGGCGAAGTAAATCACCAAGCCGATCACGAGCCATATGACGAAGCGCAGCCACGTTTCCCAGTGCAGTTGGGTGATCAGAAAGAAAGATGCCAGCACGCCGAACGCAGGCACGATCGGCATGAACGGCAGCCTGAAGGTGCGTGGAACATCGGGGCGCGTGCGGCGCAACACGATGACGGCAATGCAGACCACAACGAAGGCGGCGAGGATACCGATGTTGGTTAGGTCGGCGATAAGCCGAATCGGGAAGATCCCCGCCAGAATCGCAGAGGCGATGCCCGCAATCCACGTGACGCGTTGCGGGGTGCCCTTCTTGTCGGTGCCCGAGAACCATTTGGGCAGCAGGCCGTCACGGCTCATCGAGAACCAGACCCGGCTGACGCCGAGCAGAAAGGTGAGCATCACAGTGAGAATGGACACAACGGCAAAGGCCGAGAGGATAGTGGCGATCACCGGCAGGCCGACCGATTGGAAGGCCACGGCGAACGCGGCCGTCGGGTCGATGTCCTGCCAGTTCTGCATGCCGGTGAGCACCAGGGTGGCCAGCACGTAGAGCACCATCGCAATGGCCAGGGAGAGCAGAATCGCCTTCGGCATGTGCTTCTTGCCGTCTTTGGCCTCCTCGGCCGCGGTGCTCATGGCGTCGTAGCCGAACACCGCAAAGAACACCGTGGCCGCGCCCGTGAAGACGGCGCCGAATCCATTGGGTAGGAACGGGATGTAGTTCTGCGTGTTGATGTAGAAAAAGCCGAGCACGATGATGCCCAGGATCAGCAGCACCTTCAGGCCAACGGCGACCAGTTCGAAGCGGCCGAAGGTCTGAGTGCCGCGGCTGAGGATGAATGTCACGAGCAGACAGACGATGATCGCCGGCAGGTTGATCACCCCGCCGTCGAGGGCGTCGGCCGTGCCCTGCATCCAAATCGGCACCTGCACGCCAATGCCGGACATGAATTCGGTGAAATAGCCGGAGATGCCGATGGCAACCACGGCCACAATGGCAATGTATTCCAGCAAGAGGTCCCACCCGATGAACCAGCCGACGATTTCACCGAGGGCGACATAACCGTACGTGTAGGCCGACCCAGCACGCGGGATCATTCCGGCGAACTCGGCATAGGACAGGGCGGCGGCTGCGCTGGCAAGACCGGCGATGAGGAACGAGATGAGCACGGCCGGGCCGGCGCCCTCGCCGTCGGGGCCGCCGTTGGCGACAAGGCCGGCAAGGGTGAAGATGCCGATGCCGATGATGCCACCGACACCGATCGCAGTGAGCTGCCAGAGCCCAAGGCTTTTGAACAGTCCGTTCTTCTTGGATTCATCGCCGACATCGTCGATGGGCTTTCGCCGCAAGACAGAGTTGGGATTCTGAGCGGACATGACGCCTCCATTGGCCGGTGCTGTCTACCCTCCGTGCGAGGGGTACGTAGAAACCCTATACCGTCTGATTTTGCATGATTCATAATCAAATCGGTCAAGATCGGCGCTTATCGCGGCGAAACGACCCGGCCCTGACCGGCAGTCAGACGATCGCGAGTTCCGGCCCGGCAGCACTCAGTTTGCGGGCCTTTGGCCGGCGTGCCCGTTTTGCGTGTGGGTTCACTCGAAACGGTCGCGTCGTGAGCTCCGCGAGCCTGGTGCACGGAATTGTCCTTGACGACTACAAGACGCAGCTCAGTGAGCGCTCTGCTCATTAAAGCGAACCAGCCCGCTCGATTAGGCTGGCCCCAGAAACTGGATTTCACAGGAGATGCCGTTGGCACTGAATCGTCCTGTTGTTGTCGGAGTCGATCCATCGACCCAGAGTCGCAAGGTCGTGAGTGTCGATGCCGACACGCCCGTGCACGACGCCCTGCTCTGGAATGACGTGCGCAGCGCCCCGCAGGCGGCCGCGCTCACCGAGAAGTACGGCGCGTCGATGTGGGCCGGGGAGGTCGGTGTCGTACCGGTCGCTCCATTCACCATCACGAAGTTGGCCTGGCTACCCGAAAACCGGCCGGAACTCGCGGCGCGCGTTGAGCGGGTGCTGCTTCCGCACGACTGGCTCACCTGGAACATTCTCGGGCGGGCCGCCGAGGCCACGACCGACCGCAGTGACGCGTCGGGAACGGGATATTTCTCGGTGCCGAAGAAGGTGACGTGGTCGTCTCGATCGGCAGGAGCGGCACCGTGTTCGCCGACGCCGCCGGCGGCCAGCTTGCCCTCATCGCAACCATCAACGGTGCCCGCACCCTCGTGGCCACGGCCCGCATGATCGACGCCGACGGGCTGCTCATGCTGCCCTACCTCGACGGCGAACGCACTCCGAATCTACCGGGTGCCACCGGCTCGCTCACCGGCAAGCGCCGGGCCAACATGAACCCCGAAAACCTGGCCCAGGCATCCGTTCTCGGTGTGGTCTGCAGCCTCGCCGACGCGCTCGACTCGCTGCGCAGCCAGGGCGTGCCCGTGCGCCAGGCCGCGTGGGCGCTCGACGGTGGCAGCAATTTTCCGCACTGGAAGCGAGAGATCGCGACCGAACTCGAGCCCTCGGCCGCACGCGACTGGGCCGTCGACGTGCGAGCGCGCTACGCCGAGCAGCGTGGCACGATCTACGGGGTCTGAGCCCGGGGTCTGAGCCCGGGTGTGGGGGTCACGGGTAGCCGATGAACCAGAGCAGCACGATGGCCACCGGCTGCAGGGCGATGCCCGCGCCGAGCAGGCTGCGACGCAGCGCCTTCGACCGGGAGATCGCCGGGTCACCGAGCAGCGGCGCGAGCGGCAGTAGCAGCCGAAACAGGCTCTGCTGCGGCAGAAACACGGCCACGAGATAGAGGCCGTAGCTTGCCGAATACGCCACGATTTCCGGCCGAAGCGGATGCAGCAAGCGTCGCGACAACCACCATCCAAACCCCGACGCGAGCGCGAGTACGAGTACGATTCCGACCACGCCAAGGTACTTTCCGGCCATCAGGAACCACGGCGTGAGCGGCACGAATTCGACCCGGCCGACGAAGCCGGTCCACCAGGACAACTCCGTCATGAGGTAGGCGTCGTGCACTCCCGTGACAGCGTCGGCCACGAGCGGCCAAGACAGGCCAGCCGCCGCAATGACCAGTCCTGCGGCTAAGATGGCCCATCGTTCCGCGCGAGCGGATCGCCCGCGTTCCCGCCAGCGCAGTACCAGAATAATGAGGAGCGCCAGCGACAGCGCGAGCACCCCCGGCCGGGTGAACGCGGCCAGCACGGCGAACGGAATCATCAGCAGGTAACGCCGCGACACCATCATCGCGAGGCTCGTGAAAACCAGGAACAGAAACAGGCTCTCGGCGTAAGCCACCTGCAGAATAAATGACAGCGGCCCGAAACAGAACAGGGTGACCGCCCACAGCGCCGAGTTCGCGCCGACTCGGGAGGCCAACAGGTGGTAGAGCCCGAGTGCGGCCCCGGCGCCGAACAGGATCGCCACGAGCATGCCGGCGACGTAGAATTCGAGGCCGGTCAGCGCCGCGACAACGCGCACGAGCCACGGAAAGACCGGCAGGAAGGCCCAAGCGTTCGGCTCAACGTTGCCGGCGGTATCGGTCGGCAGTACAGCCGGGTAGCCGGAGAGCGCGATCTGCCGGTAGAACGAGCTATCCCACGACCCCGAGAAGGTGAAGAAATTCGGGTCGCTCCGGTAGCTCGCGAAGTTCCAGCCGGCGCGAGTGGCGACGGCGAACAGGGTGCCGAGCAGTGCCGTGGTGAGCAGCCGTGATGCTGCCCAGATCAGCAGCACGAGACCCCATGGCGGCAGGCCGCTGAGGCGAGAGCGGAGCGCGCTGAGGCGCTGCACCCCGCCCCCGCTCGTCATCGCCCCAGGCCAGCGCGGCCCTCGCTCTAGCAGCAGCGCCCCTGCGGGTTCTTGTCCTGCCGGTCAGTCTGGTCCCGCCAGAACTCCCGTTCGGTCATGATCGGATGCGCCGCATTGGTTTCGCAACTCGCGTGGTGTGTCGCGTACTTGTCATAGGCGTCTTCGCCCATGAGGGCACGAACCCACCAGACCACGCGGCGGGCGCCCGCGCGAACAACCACCGAAACCGTCATGAGTGACCGGTCTTCTTCGGGCGCTTCGCCACCGGCGCGGCATCCCACTGGGCCTGCAGCACCTTTTCGGGCGGGGTCATCATGAGCCCGGCCGGAGCGAAGACCTGCGACTGCACCGCGTCATCTTCGCTCGTCGCATTCGAGTGGTTGCGGTAGGCGCGAATGGTGGCCTGAATCGTAGTGATGATCACGATGATGGTCAGCACCACGAACACGATCGACAGCACGCCCTGCACCATCGTGTTGCGTACGACGGCCTCCATGGCCTCGACCGTTGGAGCGCTGCCGAAGCTGGTCTGCCCGTCGGCCAGGGCCGCCGAGAACGCCCGGTTCTGCGCGAAGTAGCCAATGCCGGGAACGGTCGAGAAGATCTTGAGGAAGGAGGCATAGATCGTGATGATGGCCGCGAAACCGAGCGGCACCGCCACGATCCACAGGTATTTGAACAGCCCGCGCTTGGCGATGATCGCCATGCACACTGCGAGGGCGATGGCCGCGAGCAGCTGGTTGGCAATACCGAACAGCGGGAACAGCGTGTTGATGCCGCCGAGCGGGTCCGTCACCCCCATCACCAGCACGGCTCCCCAGGCGGCGACCATGATCGCGGTGGCCACCCAGGCCCCCGGACGCCACGACGTCTCTTTGAACTTCGGAAAGAAGTTTCCGAGGCTGTCCTGCATCATAAAACGCGCGACGCGGGTGCCGGCATCCACTGCGGTGAGAATGAAGAGGGCTTCGAACATGATGGCGAAGTGGTACCAGAAACTCATCATGGCGGTGCCGCCGACAAGTTGCTGCATAATGTGCGCGAGCCCGACCGCGAGTGTCGGGGCGCCTCCGGTGCGCGAGACAATGGATGCTTCGCCAACATCCTTTGCCGTCTGGGCGAGCAGGTCGGCGTTCACGTTGACGCCGGTCATGCCGAGGCCGTTGACGAAGGCGACCGCTCCCTCGATGGTGCCGCCGGTCAGGGCAGCGGGGGAGTTCATGGCGAAGTACAGGCCGCGGTCAATCGACAGTGCGGCGACGAGCGCCATGATCGCCACGAACGACTCCATGAGCATTCCGCCGTAGCCGATGAAGCGGGTTTGGCGCTCTTTTTGAATGAGCTTCGGTGTGGTACCCGAGGCAATCAGCGCGTGGAACCCGCTCAGGGCGCCACAGGCGATCGTGACAAAGAGGAACGGGAACAGGTTTCCGCTGACGACCGGGCCGGCACCGCTTGTGGCGAATTCGCTCACGGCCGGGGCGGTGATCTCGGGGCGAATGATGATGATCGCGACCGCGAGCATGCCGATGGTACCGATCTTCATGAAGGTCGAGAGGTAGTCGCGCGGCGCGAGCAGCAGCCAGACCGGCAGCACAGCGGCGATGAAACCGTAGATGATGATGCCCCAGGCGATGGTGACCTTATCGAGGGTGAACAGGGCCGTGCCCCACTCGGTGCTGGCAACGGCGCCACCGCCGATGATCGCGGCGAGCAGCAGCACGAAACCGATGATTGAGATCTCGGTGATCTTGCCTGGCCGGAAGAACCGCAGGTAGCAGCCCATAAACAGGGCGATCGGAATGGTCATGCCGACCGAGAAGACACCCCACGGGCTTTCCGCGAGAGCGTTGGTGACCACGAGGGCCAGAATGGCCACGATGATGACCATGATGACGAGGGTGGCGATGAGGGCAGCGGTGCCACCGATCAGGCCGAGCTCGTCGCGTGCCATCTGGCCGAGCGAACGGCCGCCGCGGCGCATCGAGAAATAGAGCACCAGGTAGTCCTGCACGGCACCGGCGAAGACGACTCCGACGATGATCCAGATGGTGCCGGGCAGAAAGCCCATCTGCGCGGCCAGAACCGGGCCGACGAGGGGGCCGGCGCCGGCGATCGCGGCGAAGTGGTGGCCGAACAGAACACGACGGTCGGTCGCCGCAAAGTCCTTGCCGTCTGCCTTGTATTCGGCGGGGGTGGCGCGGCGATCATCGGGCTTGAGCAGGTGCTTCTCGATGTAGTTCGAGTAGAACCGGTAGCCGATGAGATAGGTGCAGATCGCGGCGAACACGAACCAGATGGCGTTGACGGTCTCACCGCGCACGACGGCGAGCATGACCCAGCTGAGGCCACCGAGCAGTGAAATAGCCGACCAGATCGCGATCTTCATCGGCGTCCATTTGCGGTCGTGGGCCTCGATCTCGTCGGTGTCGACGGCCACGGCCAGGTCGTGAGGAACCCGTTGCAGGGCTCCCGGGTCATAAGAAGTGCCCTTGCTCGTACTGGACGTGGCGCCCATGTCTCTCCCTTGAGAAGCTTGCTTTGGCAGGAATCCGCCTCTTTACGTTACCTCCACACGGTGACGAACGGGCAACGGGTGAGATTTCACGCCGAGGGGAACGCGTAAAATGAGACCTCCGGGCATTCGCCCTCCTTCCTGCGCCTTCGACCATTGGAGCCACCGTGGCCGCACCCACTCATCTTGATGCCGTTATCGCCCTCGCCCGCCACCGCGGTTTTGTTTTTCAAGCCGGTGAGATCTACGGCGGTTCCCGCTCCGCCTGGGACTACGGCCCCCTCGGCGTCGAGCTCAAGGAAAACATCAAGAAGCAGTGGTGGCGTTCGATGGTCACGAGCCGCGATGATGTCGTCGGCCTCGACTCGTCGGTGATTTTGCCTCGCCAGGTCTGGGAGGCCTCCGGTCACGTCGAGGTTTTCAGCGACCCGCTGATCGAGTGCACGAGCTGCCACAAGCGTTTTCGTGCCGACCACCTCGAAGAGCAATACGAGGAGAAGAAGGGCCGTGCGCCTGAGAACGGCCTCGATGACATCGCCTGTCCCAACTGCGGCAACCGTCATATTTGGACCGAGCCGCGCGCCTTCTCCGGCCTGCTCAAGACTTACCTCGGCCCGGTCGATGACGAAGCCGGCATGCATTACCTGCGTCCCGAAACCGCGCAGGGCATCTTCGTGAACTTCGCCAACGTGCTGCAGGCGTCGCGCTCAAAGCCGCCGTTCGGCATCGGCCAGATCGGCAAGAGCTTTCGCAATGAGATCACGCCGGGCAACTTCATCTTTCGCACCCGTGAGTTCGAGCAGATGGAGATGGAATTCTTCGTCGAGCCCGGCACCGACGAGACCTGGCACCAGTACTGGATCGACACCCGCACGAAGTGGTACACCGACCTCGGCATCAACCCCGATAACCTGCGCCTGTTCGAGCACCCGAAAGAGAAGCTCTCGCACTATTCCAAGCGCACCGTCGACATTGAGTACCGCTTCGGGTTCACCGGCACCGAGTTCGGCGAGCTGGAGGGCGTGGCGAACCGTGGCGACTTCGACCTGTCGACGCACGCCAAGGCATCCGGTAAGGACCTGTCGTACTTCGACCAGACCAAGAACGAGCGTTGGACGCCCTGGGTGATTGAACCGGCTGCCGGCCTGACCCGCTCGCTCATGGCCTTTCTGGTCGACGCCTACGTCGAAGAAGAGGTTCCGAACGCGAAGGGCGGCGTCGACAAGCGCACCGTGCTCAAGCTCGACCCGCGCCTGTCGCCGGTGAAGGCCGCGATTCTGCCACTGTCGCGCAATGAGCGTCTCTCGCCGATGGCACGGGAGCTCGCCGCGAGCCTGCGCCAGCTCTGGAACGTGGACTTCGACGACGCCGGAGCGATCGGCCGTCGCTACCGCCGCCAGGACGAGATTGGCACGCCGTACTGCATCACGGTCGACTTCGACTCGCCGGGCGACCAGGCCGTCACCGTGCGCGACCGCGACACGATGGCGCAGGAGCGGGTGCCGCTGGCCGAGCTCGAGGCCTACCTGGCCGTGCGTCTGCGTGGGGCGTAGCCGATAAGACGGATGCTTGGGCATCCGTCGGGCAGACTGAGACCATGAAAGCCGTTTATTTCGAAGAGTTCGGTGTGCTTCCGGTGCTGCGCGAGGTGCCCGAGCCGCGGTTGAGCGCGGCCGGCGTGATCGTGCGGGTCGAGGCCACCGGACTGTGCCGCAGCGACTGGCACGGCTGGCTTGGCCACGACGCGGACATCGCCCTGCCGCACGTTCCCGGACACGAGCTGGTCGGAGTGGTCGACGCGGTCGGGCCGCTCGTGCGTCGGTTTCGGGTGGGCCAGCGGGTGACCGTACCGTTCGTCTGCGCCTGTGGCGAGTGCCCGGAGTGTGATGCGGGCAACGGCCAGGTCTGCCGCAACCAGACCCAGCCCGGCTTCACCGACTGGGGCTCCTACGCGGAGCGGGTCGTCCTGCACAACGCCGACGTGAACCTCATCGCCATTCCGGACGACCTCGACGCCGGCGCGGCCGCGTTGCTCGGCTGCCGGTTTGCCACCTCGTATCGCGGCCTCGTGCACCAGGCCGCCCTCCAGGCGGGCGAAACCCTGGTGGTGGTGGGCTGCGGTGGAGTCGGCCTCAGCGCGGTCATGATCGGGCAGGCGCTCGGCGCCACCGTGATCGCCGTCGACATCAGTTCTGACGCGCTTGAAGCGGCCACCCGGGTCGGAGCCGCGCACGTGGTCAACTCGGCCGGGCTGGATGACGCCGAGGTGGTGCGGCGCATCGTCGCCGTCACTCCCGACGGCTCCGGCGCCCAGGTGAGTCTCGAAGCGCTCGGCCGCGAGAACACCGTGGCCATTGGCATCCGTTCTCTGGCCACCCGCGGGCGGCACGTGCAGATCGGCCTGCTGGCCGACGATCCGCGCCTGCCGCTCGGCACGGTGATCGCTCGCGAACTCACTGTTCTGGGCAGCCACGGCATGCCCGCTCGGGACTATCCGGCGCTGCTTGACCTCGTCCTGACCGGTCGACTGCGCCCGAACGACCTGATCAGCACACGAATCACCCTGGCCGAAACGCCCGCAGCGCTCGCCGCCATGTCGACGCCCGGTGCGCCAGCCGGAGTCACCCTGATCGAACTAGGACGCGAGGGAACCGGTACCGGCGGCCTCCGCTGAGCCAACGGCGGGCAGGGTGACGTCGATGCCGAACAGGGCGTCGAGGCCACTGAGGTAGGCGTCTTGCTCACCGGCGCGGGCGAGTCCGCGGGCACGCACCATGGGGGTGTGCAGCAGCACGCCGGCCAGGTGGCGCAGTGCCGATTCGGTCGCTTCACTCGAGTCGCCGCGGCTGCGAGCCCGGGCGATCTCGGCGTCGCGCAGCCCGAACACGTAGCTGCGCAGGGCCACAACGGCTGGAGTGAGGCTTTGCTCTTCGGCGACGTCGGAGAATTTGCGGGCGGCCCTACCGACGATCTCGCGCGCCTCGGTCGTGGCGTTGAGCTCTTCGAGCGGGGCGTGGATGCTGATCGTCTCGAGGTCGAGCAGCTCGACACCGGGCACCAGGGTGACATCGGGCGCCACGTTGCGGGGTAAGCCGAGGTCAATGATGAGCTGCGGCGGAGCTTCGGGGCTGACATCGGCCGGACAGAGGCGGGCCGGCGCGTCAGCGGTGGCGCCGGCAATCGAGAATGGGTCGACGCCGATTTCGGCGCGACCGCGGGTGATCAGGGCCGCGTCGATGACGTGGTCATCGCGCAGGGTGCAGGCCACGACGACGTCGGCGCGGGCGACCTCGGCGGCGAAATTCCCGGCGGGAACGGCGTCGATGCTGTGCGAGGTGGCGAATCCGACGGCGCGACCTGACGGCGAGTAAACCCGCACGTTCTCCGCTCCGCGGTCGCGCAGGGCGGCGAGAGAGGCGCCGGCGTAGCGGCCGGTGCCAACCAAAAGCACACGGGCATTCGACCAGTCGCTGACTCGACTTTCGGCCAGTTCGAGGGCGAGACGCACGATCGAGCGACCGGCCGAGCCGATGCCGGTGCGGTTCTTGACGCCGCGCGAGGTCTGGGAAGCCCGCTGAAACAGGCGCTCGAGCTCGGGGCTGGTGGTTCCGGCGGCGCGAGCCTGCTCGAGCGCACGGCGCACCTGGCCGGCGATTTCGACCTCGCCGACGACGACCGATTCGAGCCCGCTCGTCACCGCGAACAGATGCTCGGCAACGCCGTTGCCGTGCACGAGGGTGAGATTGTCGCGCAGAACGCCTTCGTCGAGGCCGCTGCTCGCACTCACGGCTTCAATCGCGGCGTACACGGCGGGTAGGGGCGACACGCCGTAGGGCTCATCCAGGTCAAGGTAGGCCTCAAAGCGGTTGCAGGTCGCGACGACGACGGCACCGCTGAGCGGCCCGTGCTGCTTCACCATGCGGGTGGCCGACGAGCCCCCGCCCACAGACAATTTCTCCAGCACATCGAAGGTGGCGTTTTTGTGGCTGGCGGACAGAAGAATGAGCACTAGACGATTGTACGACTTCTTGCTGTACGCTTCCGTCGCGCACCGGTCAGGGATCTTTGAGAGAATGGGCGAGATGATCCTCAACGCGCAGCATCCACTCTCCTCCGGTCTCACCGCCGACTCCCGCCTGATTCAGGCCTACCAAGGCACCCGACCCGCCGTGACGCCGGTGTGGTTCATGCGCCAGGCCGGCCGATCGCTGCCCGAATACCGCGAGTTGCGTGTCGGAACGCGCATGCTCGACGTGTGCCTCGACCCCGAACTGGCGAGCGAAATCTCGCTGCAGCCGGTGCGCCGCCACAACGTCGACGCCGGAATCTTCTTCAGCGACATCGTCGTGCCTCTCAAACTCGTCGGGGTCGACGTGTCGATCGTGGCCGGCAAGGGTCCGGTTCTCGGCAAGGCCGTGCGTACAGAAGCGGATGTCGACGAACTCACCGCCCTCGACCCGGCCCTGCTCGACGAGGCCGTGGCACCGATCAGCGCGGCCGTTTCCCTCGCGGTCGCCCAGCTCGGATCGACCCCACTCATCGGCTTCGCCGGCGCTCCGTTCACCCTCGCCGCGTACCTGGTCGAGGGCGGTCCGTCGAAGGACCACATCCACGCCCGCACGCTCATGCACGCCGAACCCGGGGCCTGGGCCAAGCTCATGGCCTGGACCGCCGACGTCACCGGTCGGTTTCTGCGCGCACAGGTGCTCGCCGGGGCCAGCGCCGCCCAACTGTTTGACTCGTGGGCCGGAGCGCTCTCGCTGGCCGACTATGCGGCATCCGTTACCCCCGCCTCGGCCGCCGCGATCGCCCACGTGCGCGACCTGAGCTACAGTGTGCCGGGCAAAGAAGACGGCGCGGAGCCGGTCGACCGCAACGTGCCGATCGTACACTTCGGCGTGGGAACCGGCGAACTGCTCAAGGCAATGCACAACATCGGCGCCGACGTCGTCGGCGTCGACTACCGGGTGCCGCTCGACGAGGCCAACCGTCGGCTCGGCGGCGCCGTTCCGGTGCAGGGCAACGTCGACCCCGCTCTGCTTGCCGCGCCGTGGCCCGTTCTCGAAGCGCACGTGCGCGACGTGCTCGAACGCGGACGCACCGCACCCTCCCACGTGCTCAACCTCGGCCACGGCGTTCCGCCCGACACCGACCCCGATGTGCTGACCCGTCTGGTCAGCCTTGTGCACGACGTGAGCGCGGCCGACTAGGAGCAGCAACATGACCACACCGATCGACGTTCTCGTGATTGGCGGGGGAGTGGCGGGCCTGGTCGCCGCCCGCGAATGCGCCCAAGTGGGCCTGACCGTCACCATCATCGAGGCCACGGATGCCGTCGGCGGCCCGGTCGCCGGCCACACCCTCGACGGGCTCAGTCTTGACAGCGGTGCTGAGAGTTTCGCGGTGCGCGGCGGTACCGTCGCCGCCTTCGTCGATGATCTCGGTCTCACCGACCAGATCGTCTCCCCCAACGTGGCCGGTGCCTGGCTGCACCTGCCCGCCCTCACACCGCGCTCACCAACGGATGCCGCGGTGAGCGTTCCGTTGCCCAAGGCCGGCGTTCTCGGAATTCCCGGTTCACCACTCGCCGACGACGTGCGCCGCGTCATCGGCTGGAGCGGCTCGCTGCGCGCCTACCTCGACCGGCTCATGCCTGTGCTCACCATCGGTCGCGAGCACAGCCTCGGCGACCTGGTGAAGAAGCGCATGGGCCAGCGCGTGCTCGACCGCCTCGTGGAACCCGTCGCCTCCGGCGTCTACACAACGAGCGCCGTCGACCTCGAAATCGACGTTGTCGCCCCCGGACTCAACCGCGCCCTCACCACCGCCGGCTCGCTCTCCGGCGCTGTCTCGGCCCTGCGCTCCGGCGCCCCGGCCGGCTCCAACGTGGGCGGGCTGCTCGGCGGCATGGCCAGCCTGCCCGCCGCCATCGTGGCCGCGCTCGAACACGACAACGTGACCATTCTGACCGGAATCACGGCCGAGGCCCTGGCCCGTTCCGGCACCGACGATGCGCCGACCTGGGCCGTCACCGTCACTCGGCGAGCTGATGAAGACCAGGCCGAGACCCTCACCGCTCGTTACGTCATCGTCGCGACCCAGGGCGCGCAGGCCCTCCGGCTGGTCAACCCGCTCGGCGGAGCGTTCGACGCGCTCGCCGAACTCGACTGGCCGGCCCCGACCGCCGTCACGCTCACCACACTCGTCCTCGACGCGCCCGCCCTTGACGCGCACCCGCGCGGTACCGGCGTACTCGTCTCGATTGACGCCCCAAACGTGACCGCGAAGGCGCTCACCCACGTCACGGCGAAGTGGTCATGGGTTGCCGAAGCGGCCGGCCCCGGCCGCCACGTCGTCAGGCTGTCCTACGGTCGGGCCGGCCACCCCAACCCGACCGACGACCTGAGCGACGATGAGCTGCAAGCACTGGCCCTGCACGACGCATCCACCCTGCTCGGCGTGCCGTTGCTGTCCAACTCGGTGCGCGCCTTCGCCCGCACCGAGTGGCGCGACGCCTTGTCGCCCGCCACGCTCGGCGCGCCCGAGCGTGCGCGGCAGGTGCGCGAGGCCGTCGCCGCGACCCCCGCCCTGGAGATCACTGGCGCCTGGCTGGCCGGAACCGGCCTCGCCTCGGTCATTCCGCACGCCCTCGAAGCCGGCGACCGCATTCGGCACGCCGCCCTCGGCCTCACCATCACCGCGCCAGACCTCTAGCCAAGACTGTGCGCTTCCTGTATTGATACCAGAGCGCCAAGACATACCGGGCAGCACCCGGGACCGAAACGACGAACCGGGTTACTCTGGGAAAACCTTACGAAAGTGGAGACTCAATGCGCGGAAAGCTTCTGTTCATCACGGGCGGACTCGTCGGCTATGTGCTCGGTGCACGTGCCGGCCGCAAACGCTACGACCAGATCGCTGCCGCTGCGAACGATCTTTGGAACGCCAAACCCGTGCAGCGCCGGGTGACTGAGGTGCGCGACGCGGCTCTCGAACTGGTCGGCGACGTTCCCTCCACCCTCTACAAGGCCGGTAAGAAGGCGGTCAACCAGGCAGTGGCCAAGAAAAAGCAAGCCGCACGCCCCGCTGCCACTCCCGCAAAGGCCAACGCCACTCCCTCGAAGGCCAACACCACTGCGAGCCGCCCGACCGCCGCGAAGACGAAACCGAAGACGGCGCCCCGGGCCAAGCCGGCGGCTGGCCTTGACGAGTCCGGAACGCCGTAGCCGTCTCTGAGCTCGTAGAATTCAGACACCCGAAACACCGACACCCGAACATAGGGAAGGCAATCCGTGACTAGCAGTGGATTCAACCCGAAGAGCAGACGCCCGTTGCTCGCCCTGATCGGGGAGCTGCCCGGCCAGATCAGTGCCCTCGTCAAGGCCGAATTGGATGCCTTCAAGGCCGAGTTCGCCGCGAAGGCCAAGAATGTCGGCATCGGTGCGGGCATGTTCATTGTGGCCGGCGTTTTTGCCTTTTTTGCGACCGGTGTCCTGGTCGCCCTCGCAGTGATAGCCCTGGCCCTCGTGTTGCCCCTCTGGTTGGCCACCCTCATCGTGGCGGTGGCCTTGTTGCTCATCGCCGTCATCCTCGTACTGATCGGCGTCAACCGGGTGAAGGCAGCCACGAAAGCCGACCCCGAGGGTGTACACGCGAGTATTCGTCACGACGTCGATGCATTCAAGGGAGTTGGCGAATATGACCACAAATAGCCCCGCTGTCAGCCCGTCGGGCGAGAAGCACGACATCAAGGAGTTCCGCGCTGAAGCCCGGCACGCCCGCGCGGAGCTCGCCTCCACGCTCGATGCGATCGAGTACAAGTTCAACCTGCCCAAGCAACTGCGCATCAAACGGCGTCGCCTGGCGCACGCCCTGCGTCAGCTCGGCGAAGACAGCCCGGCTGCCCTGGCCGGCATTGCGGCTGGCGCGGCCACGGTCGTGGGTGTCATCGTCTGGTTCGGTGCGTCCGCGGTCGCCAAGAACCGCTAGGTTCCGAGCCGGTTCACAGAAACCGCAACGCTGATTTTGGTGCCGGGCCAATACGGAGCAAACTAGTCTCATGACTCACCCGGCTGCCGGAGAGGCAGTAACCAGCGTTCAGCCCACCACTTCCACCGATTCCGAGGTACCGACGGCTTCGCCGCAAGGTTTCACCCTCTTTACCGTCCTGCGAAAAGATCCGCGCAACCCCGATGACCTCGATGGCCGCGATGTACCGCACGCCGTGAACGAACTCGACGATGTGCTGGCCCTCATCGAGGATGAGGGCGTCACCGTGCGTGGCTTCTACGATGTCTCCGGCCTCAGGTCGGACGCCGACGTCATGATCTGGACCCACGCGCCCAACGCCGAAAGCCTGCAGTGGGCTAATCGTGAGCTGCGCCGCAGCCGCCTGCTCAAGAGCCTGCTACCCACCTGGAACGCTATGGGGGTGCACCGCGACGCCGAATTCAACAAGAGCCACGTTCCGGGCTTTTTGCGCGGCATCGAGCCGAAGGCATGGATGACCGTCTACCCCTTCGTGCGCAGCTTTGAGTGGTACCTGCTGCCTGAAGCTGACCGCAGCCGCATGCTCGCTGACCACGGTCGCAAGGGGGCCGCGTACCGTGGCGCCATCGCGAACACGGTGTCAGCTTTCGCCCTCGGTGACTACGAGTGGTTGCTGCCGATCGAGAGCGACGAGCTGACCGAGCTCGTTGACCTCATGCGTGGCCTGCGCGATACCGAGGCCCGTCTCCATGTGCGCGAAGAGATCCCGTTCTACACCGGACGCCGCATCAGCACCGCCGAGCTCGTGGAGGTGTTGCAGTAATGACCCGCTACGACGCAATTCTGTTGGCCGGCTTTGGCGGGCCCGAGGGCCAGGACGACGTGATTCCGTTTCTGCGAAACGTGACCGGTGGTCGCGGCATTCCCGAGGAACGTCTCGAAGTCGTCGCCAAGCACTACCGCCACTACGGTGGCGTCAGCCCGATCAACGACCAGAACCGTGTGCTGCAGGCGGCACTGCAGGCCGAGATCGACCGCCGCGGCATCGACCTCAAGGTGCTCTGGGGCAACCGCAACTGGGCGCCCTACCTCTCCGACACCATCGCCCGGGCGCACGCCGACGGCCAAGACCGACTGCTCGCCATTGCCACGAGCGCGTACAGCTCGTATTCGGGCTGCCGCCAGTACCGTGAGGACTTCGCCGCTGCCCTGACCAAGAATAACCTCGAGGGCGTCGTGACCATCGACAAGGTGCGCCAGTTCTTTGATCACCCCGGCTTTGTCGCACCCTTCGTCACCGGCGTGCGCAAGGGACTGGCGGATGTCGCGGCAGCCGTTCCCGGCATCAACCTCGACACCGAGGTGGAGGTTCTCTTCTCCACCCACTCGATTCCCATGACCGACGCTAATAAAAGCGGCCCGGCCGATCGTGGCTTCGGTGAGGGCGGTGCCTATGCCGCCCAGCACCTCGCGGTAGCCCAGAAGGTCATGACGGGCACTGATACCCCCTGGCAGCTGGTCTTCCAGTCACGCAGCGGCCCACCGAGCATGCCGTGGCTCGAGCCCGACATCAACGACGCGATCGCCCTGTTGCCGGCCCGCGGCATCCGTGCCATCGTCATCGTGCCACTCGGATTCGTGAGCGACCACATGGAGGTCATGTGGGACCTCGACAACGAGGCACTCGAGAGCTGCGAGCAGCACGGCCTGGTTGCTGTGCGCGTGCCCACCCCGGGGGTCGCGCCGGAATTCGTCAGCGGACTCGTCGACCTCGTTGTGGAACGCCTCGAGGACACCCCGGTGGCCGACCGCCCGGCCGTAACGGAGCTCGGCCCTTGGTATGACGTGTGCCGCCCCGGCTGCTGTGAAAACGTGCGCCTCGGTTTCAAGCCCGCCGTTGCCGGGATGGCACCGTGACCGTGATTCGCGTGGGAACGCGCGCGAGTGCCCTCGCGCTCGCACAGACCCAGACCATCGTCAACCGCATCGCGGCATCGGCCGGTGTCGAGGTCGAAATCGTGCGCGTCACCACGCACGGCGACAGCTCCAGCGAGCCGCTCTCGAGCCTCGGCGGCACCGGTGTATTCGCGAGCGCCCTGCGCGAAGCCCTGTTGAACGATGAGTGTGACGCCATCGTGCACTCGTTCAAGGATCTGCCGACCGAGGCCCACCCGGGTTTGCGTATCGGCGCAACACCCAAGAGGGCGGATGCCCGCGACGTGCTCTGCGCGCGCGCCGGCTTCACCATGGAAACCCTGCCCGAGGGGGCCCGCGTCGGAACGGGCTCGCCCCGCCGAATGGCCCAGCTCCGGGAGCGTCGCCCCGACCTGACGATCGTCGATATTCGCGGCAACATCGACACTCGCATCGGCCGTGTCGCCGAGGGTGACCTCGACGCCGTGGTTCTCGCCGCCGCCGGCCTCGGTCGCCTCGGCCGCCTCGATTCCGTCGCGACCGACTTTCTCGACCTGTCCGCCTGGCCGACCGCGCCCGGCCAGGGTGCACTCGCCATCGAGGTGCGTGCGGGTAAGCCCGAACGCCTGCTGGGGGTGGCGCTCGCCGCCATGAACAATGCTTCAACGCAGGCGACGACCACCGCCGAACGCACCGTGCTGGCCCGCCTGGAGGCCGGCTGTTCCGCACCGATCGGTGCGACCGCGGTCCTCGACGATGGGCTGCTCTTTCTCACCGCGACCGTCTACAGCCCGGATGGCTCCCGCAGGGTCACCAGTTCGCACGCGGCGACTCCCGATTCCCATTCCGCACTCCATCTGACCGAAGCCGCGCTCGATGTGGCTGAACGAGTGTCCATAGATCTTCTGGCCGGTGGCGCGGCCGAGTTCGCTCCCCTGAAAGTGACTGGGTGACCACGTGACCAAACGACTGACCAAGCCCCTGGCGGGCTGGCGAGTTCTCGTTCCGCGCGGCGGACCCTGGGGTGACCAGGTGGCGGCAAACCTGCGGGCCAAGGGTGCGCATCCGATCGTCGCTCCCATGATCAACTTCGCCGCGACCGACGACGCCCCCGCGCTCGACGCGGCGCTGACCCGCCTCGCCGCCGGGGAATTCGACTGGATGACCATCACCAGCGCCACGACCGTGGACGTTTTGTCGTCGCACCGCGCCGTCGTCGCGCGCGGAACGCGCATCGCCGCGGTCGGTGAAACCACCGCGGCCGCGCTCGTTGCGGCTGGCTATCATGTGGACATCGTTCCGTCCGAAGACAACTCCGCGCGCGGCCTGCTCGAGGAATGGGAGACCGCCACGGCCGGCGTCATCCCCTTGCGCGTGCTGACCCTGCGCAGTGAGATCGCCAAACCGCTGCTCACCGAGGGTCTGCGCCGCGTCGGCCACAACGTGGAATCGGTCGTCGCCTATCGCACCATCGGTGTTCCGGTCAGTGACCAGGTCGTCGCCGACGTCAAGGCGGGCCTCGTGCACGCCGTGCTCGTTACGAGCGGCAGCGTCGCACGCCAGGTGCGCGAACAGTTCGGTGACATTCCCGAACGCACCCTCGTGGCCTGTATCGGCCCGCAGACCGCCAAGGACTCCCGGGCCCTCGGACTGCGCGTCGATGTGATTGCCCACGAGCGCAGCGCTGAGTCCCTGATCGAGGCCCTCGTCGACGCCGCGCTGGCGGGGACCGCACGGGCGCTCTGACCGGGCAGGTAACGACCGGATAACGAAACGTACAGCCAGGCGGCGTAGGGTACAGGGGTGACCAACCCCGTAATCCGCCCACGACGTCTGCGCACCAGCGGCGCCCTTCGTCGCCTGGCCAGTGAAATTCGTGTTCACCCGGCCGAGCTTGTGCTTCCCATGTTCGTGCGCGAAGGCGATGACAGCCGCCCGATCGGCTCGATGCCCGGTGTCGTGCAGCACAGCATCGACAGTGCACGACGTGCCGTCGTTCAGGCGGCCGAAGCCGGCGTTGGCGGGATCATGCTGTTCGGGGTGCCATCGAGGCGTGACGCGACCGGTACCGGTGCGACCGACCCCAGCGGCATCCTCAACCTGGCCACTCGCGCGCTCGTCGACGAGATCGGCGACGCGCTCGTCGTGCAGACCGACCTGTGCCTCGACGAATTCACCGACCACGGCCACTGCGGCGTGCTCGCAGCCGACGGCCACGTCGACAACGACGCCACCCTGGAGCGCTACCGCGACATGGCGCTGGCCCAGGCAACGGCCGGTTCCGCGCTGCTCGGCCTCTCCGGCATGATGGACGGCCAGGTCGCCGCCGTGCGCGAGGCCCTCGACACCAACGGTTTTGAAGACACGGCCCTGCTCGCCTACTCGGCCAAATACGCCTCCGCCTTCTACGGCCCGTTTCGCGAAGCTGTCGCCTCGACACTGGTCGGCGACCGGCGCACCTACCAGCTTGACCCGGCCAACCGCCGGGAAGGTGTGCGCGAAGCCCAGCTCGACATCGACGAGGGCGCCGACATCGTCATGGTCAAGCCGGCCGGCAGCTACCTCGACGTGCTCGCCGACGTCGCCGCCATGAGTAATATTCCGGTTTGGGCATATCAAGTGTCCGGCGAATACGCCATGATCGAGGCGGCCGCCGCGCAGGGCTGGATCGACCGGCGCCGCGCCGTCGAAGAATCGGTTCTGGGCATCCGCCGAGCCGGCGCCGACGCTGTACTCACGTACTGGGCCGTCGAACTGGCCATCTGGTTCAAGGAGGAGCAAGCATGACCGGCACGATGTCGACTTCAATGGAACACACGATTACCCACAACGACGAACTGTTCGACCGCGCCCGCCGCGTGATTCCCGGCGGGGTCAACTCGCCGGTGCGTGCCTTCGGCTCCGTCGGCGGCACCCCGCTCTTTCTCGTGAAGGCTGCGGGCGCCTACGTCACCGATTCCGACGGCCGCGAGTATGTCGACCTCGTCAACTCGTGGGGTCCGGCCATTCTCGGTCACGCGCATCCCGAGGTCATCAAGGCCGTGCAGGATGCCGCCGCCCTCGGGCTGTCCTTTGGTGCGTCGACGCCGGCCGAAACCGAACTGGCCGAACTCGTCGCCGAGCGGGTCGGCGCGGTCGAGAAGTTGCGCCTCGTTTCCACCGGCACCGAAGCGACCATGACCGCGATTCGCCTAGCGCGCGGCTTCACCGGTCGTGACCTGCTGATCAAGTTCGCCGGGCACTACCATGGCCACTCCGACGGTCTGCTCGCCCAGGCCGGTTCGGGCCTCGCCACGCTCGCACTGCCCGGCTCGGCCGGCGTCACCGCGGCGACCGCCGCGCAGACGCTCGTGCTGCCGTACAACGACCTGGGCGCCGTTCGGGCCGCCTTCGAAGCGCACCCGGGCGGTATTGCCGCGATCATCACCGAGGCCGCCGCCGCCAACATGGGCGTCGTCGCCCCGGATGCCGGCTTCAACGCGGCCCTGTCGGCGATTGCGCACTCGAACGGCGCCCTGCTCATTCTCGACGAAGTGCTCACCGGCTTTCGGGTGAGCCGCTCCGGCTTCTGGGGCCTCGAGACCAGCAGCCTCGAGTCGGCTGGCGAAAAGTTCTACACGCCCGACCTGCTCGCCTTCGGCAAGATCATCGGTGGCGGTCTGCCCGCGGCCGCCCTCGGTGGTCGGGCCGACGTGATGGACTTTCTCGCACCGACCGGCCCGGTCTACCAGGCCGGCACACTGTCGGGTAACCCGGTCGCCGTCGCGGCCGGCATCGCGACCCTCAACCTGCTCGACGAGAGCGTGTACGATCGGCTCAACGCAACCGCCATCATCCTCTCGGAAGCGGTTTCCGCCTCGCTCGCCGCCGAGGGCGTCGCCCACCGGGTGCAGCGGGCCGGCAACCTGTTCAGCTTCGTGTTCGGTGAGGAAGCGCAGGACTCGGCCCCGCGCACCTACGCCGACGTCAAGCGGCAGGAGGCTTTTCGCTACCCACCTTTCTTTCACGCCATGCTCGATGGCGGCGTGTCGCTGCCGCCGAGCGTGTTCGAGGCCTGGTTTGTCTCCGACGCGCACGACCAGAGCGCCATCGGGCGCATCTTCGAGGCGCTGCCGGCGGCGGCCAGGGCTGCAGCCGCAGCGACCATGCCCGCCTAGACCGCTCATCGGTCGGGTTGTGGGTTCCTCTTGCCGGGACGTTACTGCTTTGTGAGGTTCAGACAGTGGGTTTTCGGGCGCGACCGGGCAGACTGGAACAATGGCCTCCCTGAGCGTGCATTCCGACCGGCTCGAGATCCACCTGACGCGCGCCGAAAGAACCCTTGCGCTACGACGCGAGTCGATCGTGGTACAGCGGGAGAATATTCGCTCAGTGATTATCACCGAGGATCCGTGGATCTGGTTGCGCGGAATTCGGTCCCTCGGCTCGATTATCCCGCTCGTCGTGGCCGCCGGAACGTGGAAGTTTCACGGCGGCAAAGATTTCGTCTCCATTAAGCGCCATCGACCGGCCGTGGTGATCGACCTCGTCGACGAAGAATTCGCCCGTGTCATTCTCACCAGCCAGCATGCGATCGATTTCATCGGCTCGCTCAAGTTGCCGACATAGCGTCCGAACCCTCGCTACGGCCCAGCCACCGGCGTCGCGGCGAGATCATCGAAGGCGACGGTCATCGGCGTCGTGGCAGACCCGCTGAGGTAGAGCGCCAACCCGATTGATCCGGATTGCTGGAGGGCCGGGGTCGCGTCTGTGCCGCTGAGCTGCCAGGTCGTCGGCTCAGTGGTTCCCGTCGCCCACACCTTGGCCCGAATTGTGGTCGGCGCCATCCCGAAGACCTGCAGGCGCACCTGCAACGCATCGTTGGTGCGGTATCTGAGCCCGGCGATCGTGCTCGCTCGCAGGGTCGTGGCGCCACGCAGGAGCTGCAGTTGCACGCTGCCGTCCGCAAGAATCTTCACCCGCGCGCGATAGTCGTCGGATCCGACACGTCGCCCAATCACTGAGATAAATGAACCGCCTCCCGTTGTTGCCTGCTGCAGCGAGGTGGTTACGGTCAGATCGGTGCTCGATGACGAAACACCGGCCAGATAACCGTTCCCCGCGCCCCCGGCTGCGACCCGGAGCTGACCGGCGCCATTGGCAACCGAGTAGTTGCTGGCCGGGCCGGTCGTGGTCCAGGCGCCTCCGAGGTCGGCCGCGCCGAGGCCGCCGCTGACCACGCGGGCGAAGACATCCGCAGCGATGCCGGTTGGCACCGGTGCCGGCGCGGTGACAGTGACGGATTGGGTCGCCGTGTCGGTGGCCCCGCCGTTGTCGGTGACGGTCAGGGTAATCGAGTAGGTTCCGGCGGCCGCATAGGTGTGCGTTCCCGTCGCGCCTGTGCTCGTGCTGCCGTCACCCCAAGACCAGGCGAAACCGGTCACGGTCCCATCAGAATCTGTCGAGGTCGAAGCATCCACTGCCACAGACAGCTGGTCGGTGGTGGCGACGAATGCGGCGGTCGGCGCCGCATTGTGCGGGGCGGCCGTGGCTGAGCCCAGCGAGTAATGCTGGGCGATCGCGGCGCCGCTGAGCAGATGGGGATACACGGCGACGTCGTCGAGGGTGCCGGCGAACCACGGGCTCGACGAGCCCCACGTGTTGTCGCCCCCAATACGCCAGTAGCCGGAATACCCCTGCGCACCCGTTTGCGGGTTCGTGCCGACCAGAGCGCCATCAACGTAGAGCGCCATGCCGTCAGATGACTGTTCAGCCACAACGTAGTGCGCCTGCCCATCGTTGTAGCTGGCGTCGGTCACGACGGTGTTCGCCTGGCCGGTCCAGGTGCCAAAGACGAGGCGGCCATCGTCCTGCATATAAACGTGTCGGTCGTAGCTGTCCGACAATCCGGTGGAGGCGCTTCCGAAGCCGATGAGTTTTCCACCCCGCGTCGTCGTCGTGCGGAACCAGGACTCGAGCGCGTAGGTACTGGGAGCCGCAATCTGGGTGTCACTGCTCACAAGCCCGCTGCTGAACGACGCCGCGGTGTTGCTCGTGCCGTTCAGAAGCCCTGGCGTGCCCAGGGTGACCGAGTCGAAGTACGTTCCGGGTTGGCCCGATGCCGATGAATCGATCGCTTTCGTTCCGCTCGATTCACCCAGACGCCAATACAGGTCAGGCGCAGCGGCGTAGACGGCTGCGCCGTACACGTCGGTCGGGGCCGGTGTGATGGGGCTCGTTCGGCCGGATGCCACGAAGTGCGCCGCGATCTGCGTCTGCGTGAGCGGGGCGGAATAGACGGCGACCTGAGCAATGTCGGCGGCAATGAACGCACTCGTGGGCCGGGCCGGCCAGCCGCCGAGATTGTCCCCGCCGATACGCCAGAAGCCCTGGTAGTCCTGGCCGGAGGTGACATCGGCGCGCTGAGCGACCCTCTTGCCGTCAATGGACAGCGACATACCGGAGTTGCCCAGACTGGCCACGATCTGGTGCCACTTGCCGTCGTTGTACGACGTGGTCGAATTGATCGTCTGCGATGCGCCGGGGTAGACGCCGAACCAGATGCGACCGTCGTTGTCCATGTAGACGTGCCGGTCGTACCCGCCGCTCTGGCCGGTTGCGCTGTTGCCGAAGCCGATGATCTTGCCGCCCTGCGTGGTCGCGGTTTTCACCCAAGTCTCAACGCTGAACGAATTCGACGGACTCTCGGCATTCTGGGTCGCGGCGAATCCGGCGGCCGTGCCGTCAAAACTACTGGCCGTGCTCGTGTCGCCCAGGATTGCCCCCGGCGCGCCGGGGGAGATGCCGCCGTTTCGGACCAGGTCGGCGCCGCTCATCCAGTCAAAGGCCGTGGGACCGGATGCCTCATTGAGCGGCCAGTAGGAACGAGGGGAATCCGCCAGGACGCTCGCTGCATAGCCGCTGAGGGCGCCGGATGCGACCGTGACGTTGGCCGCGCCTCCGGTGTTCGTGTTGCCGAAGGGGTCGGTGACCCGGATTCGATAGGAGTAGATTTGCCCCGGGTTCAGTCCGGTGTCTGAGAAGGCGAGGTTCGGCCGATTCCAGTCGGAGGAGAGCGCCTGGAACGTGGTGACGACGACTCCGTCGCGGAGCACCTCGTAGGTGAGGTTCTCGTTGTCGCGGTCGTAGGCCGACTTCCAGCTGAGGCGTGCCGTCCCGCTCACGAACGAAGCTGCCGACGGTACGAACGCCGATGAGACGAAGGTCGCATTGGCAACGCGCGGCCCTTCTTTGTTCGGGGCGATGGCCGGCACGGCGAATCGGGCGAGGCCCTGCTGTCTCTTGTTGTTCACAATGGTGAATTCTCCGCCGTACAGCAGGTACTGCGCGTTTGCCGTGACATGCCAGGGCCCCTGTCCCTGCCCGGTGAAGGTACCGGTGTTGATATCGGGATAGAACGTGAGCAGGTTGGGCCGAGGCGTGCCGGCAAAGTTGTAGTAGCCGTGCTTGTCTGCGGTGATGGTACCGCCGACATCCATGCTGAAGGCCAGGGTGCGGTGGTAGGTCCACGGCTCGGTCTGCTCGAAGCCGTTGATATTGCCGCAGTAGTGCGCATGCTCGGTCGTGTAGACCTTGTCACCGGCCGGCACCGCAGAATAGGTGTCGCCGTGGCAGTCTTCGACCCAGATCAGACTGCCGTCAGCCCAGCCGGCCCGAAATGTTCCTTCGAAGTTTCCCCCACTTCCGAACACGTAACCGGTGCCGAACAGCCCCTCGGCTGATCCGGTCAGACTGAGGATGGCCGCTTGAGTGCCGCCGTTGCGAATGAGACCGTTGATCTTCCACGGCAGTGAGGTGCCGGTTGTGGCATCGGTCGCGGCCATGCCGTAGCCGGGGTCGGAGCTGCCGTTGTAGGCGGTGAACGAGCCGCCGATGACGACCTTGCTCCCGTCGGGGGACGCGGCGAGGGCATTGATGCTGCCGCCGGTCGGCGTGCCCGACCACGGCTGCAGGGCGCCGGTGGTGCCGTTGAAGGCAGCCATCCTGGCGCGGGCCTGACCGCCTGCAGCAGTGAACGATCCACCCATGTAGACGGTGGTACCCGCGAAGGCCAGCGCCTTGACGCCCGCGTTCATGACCGGCGCCCAGCCGGCGATGAGGGCGCCACTCATCGTGTCGAAAGCGGCAACGCGGGACCGGCTGACGCCACCAACGCTCGTGAACGCGCCACCCGCGAATAGCCGCGACCCGTCGTTCGATACGGTCAGGGCGCGGACCGCGCCGTTGACGTTGGGATTGAAGGATGCCACCAGCACGCCCGTGGTGAGGTTGTAGGCGAGAAGGTTGTTGCGCACGACCTCGTTCACGCCGGGGGCCGATCCGGCCGGGCGCGAGCGGGTGAACTCTCCACCCACGTACACGGTGGTACCCACAATGAGTTGTGCCCACACGACACCATTGATCTGTGCGGTGGGGAGCGAGTCGGCAGATACCGTCACGGGCGTGGCAGCATCCGCGGGCCGACTGTCGGCGGCGGCCGTGAGCGGAACGGCAAGGGCACCCAGAACGAGCGCGACGGTTGAGACGCCGGCTAGTAGCCCAATTCGGGCAGAACGCAGCACACTCACCAGGGAGGCCTCGCTTCGAGTCTGTTCGCAGCCGTAGGACAGCCACCGCACGAGTCGGAGCCTAGTGAGGAATTCTCAGCGTGTAATGCCCCCAAGCGGGGGTGAAACACTTCGTCCCGAATTCGGGAGTGGGGCTACGTGACGTCTTTCTTCCAGCTCGCGGCGTAACCGATGACCGTTCCGACGACGGCATAGCCGAGCAACACCAGGCCACCCTGCCACCAGTCGAGCAGCGCGGCGCCGGCCGGGTTCGCAATGGTGAAGACGCTCGCGCCGACGAGCGCGTCGGAAGCGGCGCCCGGCAGAAAGTTGCCGATCTGCGCGGTGACCTCGAGAAAAGAGGCGGCCAGCCGCAGCAGTGGTTCGATGAACTGGGTGAAAGCGAGCACGATCACAATCGAGGCGACCTGATTCGGTACGAGCACGCCGAGACCAACGCCGATCGCCGCCCACAGGCCCATGGCGAGCAGCGTGCGAACGACCAGCAGCCAGGTCTGAGAATCGAGCAGGAGCGCATCCACACCAAACGCACTGAGCAGCCCGCCGCCGAGACCAACGGATGCCGCCAGCGCGACGACCCCGAAGCCCGCACCGATCAGAATCAGGGTGACCGTCTTTGCTCCGAGCACCACGCCGCGGCGCGGTGTGGCCAGAAAGGTCGGCGTCAGGGTCTGGTGGCGAAACTCGCCGGTCGTCGCGAGGGCGCCGAGCAGCACCGGAAAGACGTAGCCGACCGAGGAAGCAAAGCTGTAGATGAGGGGCGGGAGGCTGCCGAAGGTGGTTACTCCGCCGCCGGTATTCACGGCATCCGGGCTGATCACGCCGGTCTGGATTCCGGCGAACAGCGCCGCGAGGCCGCCGGCCAGCAGGCCGATGTAGCAGAAGAGCACGATGGCGAGGATCCACCACAGGCGCGTGGTGAAAATCTTGGAGAATTCGGCCGCGACAGACCGCAGGAACGTTGTCATAGCGAGTGGCCTCCGCCGACGAGGGCGAGAAACGAGTCTTCGAGGCCGGCTTTCTGCCGATGCAGCACGCTCAGTTCGACCCCGGCGGTGAAGGCGAGATGGCCAAGCAGCGCCGGGTCGGGCGTCGCTGCCAACAGTCCGGTACGGCCGATCGAAAAACCGATCCCGGCCGCCGTGAGTGCGGCGGCGAGGGCGTCGCGGTCGGGAGAATCCACGATCGTCTGTGGGGCGGCATCCGTATCGAGGCTCGACAGCGGTCCGCGGTGCACGAGCTCACCCCGGGCGATGATGACGACGTCGTCGACGCTCTGCTGCACTTCGGAGAGCAGGTGTGAACTCACCAGAACGGTGCGACCCTCGGCGGCCATGTCGCGCAGAAAACCGCGAATCCAGCGGATACCCTCCGGGTCCAACCCGTTGATCGGCTCGTCGAGTACGAGCACGCCCGGGTCGCCGAGCAGGGCGTAGGCCAGGCCGAGTCGTTGGCGCATGCCGAGCGAGTAGCCGCCGACCCGCTGGCCGGCGTGGGCAGCGAGGCCGACCTGGGTGAGCGCCTCCATGACCCGGAAGCGCGGCAGTCCGGCTGCGATCACGTAGACGCCGAGGTGGTCGCGGGCGGTGCGGCCGGGGTGAAAGCTTGCGGCTTCGAGGGCAGCGCCCACTGTCTCAAGCGGCTGCGGCAGGTCGCGGTAGCGCACGCCGCCGAATGTGGCCGTGCCGCTGCTGGCCCCGACCAGCCCGAGCAGAATGCGCAGGCTCGTGGTCTTGCCGGCACCGTTCGGTCCGAGAAAGCCGGTGACCCGGCCGGGTTCGACCGTGAAGGAGAGATCGTTGACCGCGGTGACACCGCCAAAACGTTTGCTGACGTTCCTGAATTCGATAACAGCGCCGGTAGGCATCAGACTCCCCTACGTGATTCTTCCCACCCTATTACCCGGCTGGCCGATTCAGGCCGCCGACCGGGCGCTATGAGTCAGGAGACCGGTACCTGCGCGCGCTCTGCGCAGGTCGGCGCGGCCAGCGCGACGCATTCCGCACACACCACGACCTTCCGGGTGTTGGCGACATCGGGCACGACCGCGTTTCGAAAATGGCCGATCTCAGCCTCGAATTTGTTGCGCCCATCGAAGAAGACGACGTCGTCGCCGCGTTCGGCGACGAGCGCATTGAGCTCCATCGGTTGCAGCTTGGTGCCGCCGCCGACGACTCCGGTTGCATCGACGCGCAGCTCGCCGGGGGCGCCGAAGCTCACGATTTCGTCGCGCACCTTGACGACGAGCTATGGACTCATTTTACGAGGGCGCGCGTAGGCTGGCCGCACTGACTGCACTGCAACAGGGCAGCACGTCTAACGGAGGCCCCCGTGACCCACGACCCGCTCGCCCGCTTCGGCGAGGTGCCCCAGTTTTCGCTCACGAGCACCGATATGACCGATGGGGGCCCGCTGCGGCCAGCCCAATATGCTGCCGGTGCCGGGGGAGCGGATGTTTCGCCGCAGCTCTCCTGGTCTGGTTTTCCGGCCGAGACCCAGAGTTTCGCCCTCACCGTGTACGACCCCGACGCCCCGACCGGCTCCGGATTCTGGCACTGGGCCGTGGCGAACCTGCCGGTGTCCGTCACCGACCTCGCGGCTGGAGTCGGTTCCGCCGTAGGTGCCCTGCCGGCGGGTTCCCTCGTGCTGCCGAACGAGGTGCGACTCACCTCCTTCATCGGGGCCGGACCGCCCCCGGGCACCGGCACGCACCGGTACCAGTTCATCGTGCACGCCGTCGATGTTGGCGCTCTCGACCTCGACTCGCAGTCCACGCCGGGTGTTCTTGGCTTCAACCTGCACTTTCACACGCTCGCGCGTGCGGTTCTGGAAGCGACGGGGGTCGCGGGTGGGGTATCCGCTGCCTGAGCGAGTGAGATGAAGGCCCACCTGAAACCGGGAGTTACCCCCAAATGGGGTACTTCCCAGCGAGGATTCGGGGGAGTCGATTTAAGATCACGGAGTGAAAAAAACCAGCACCACGTCCGACACTGCTCGTCCCATTCCCCCGCACCGCCCCTCATCTTCGTCGGACAGCGCCGTTACGTCGGCAAAGTCCTGGCTGCACGGCATTCGTTTGCACGATGACGGCGTGACCGTTGATCGGTCTGCTCACCGGGAGACGGGCATCCGTCGGCTGCCGGTTTGGGCTTGGCGTGCACTGATGCTGCGGCGCCGGGCACCGGTGCACAAGTTCAACCTGCACCCGATCGATTCGGTCGAGTACGACCTCGATATCGACTACGTGGGGGATGGCGAGAAGATTCACCGGCTCGACGTTCTCGTTCCCAAGCGCGACGCTGATGCTGTCTGTGAGCCGCTGCCCGTCTACGTGTACTTTCACGGTGGCGGCTGGACATCGGGGGACAAAGACCCGCTCACCAAGTACTGCGCGAGCCAGGCTGCCGAGGGCATGGTCGTTATCAACGCCAACTACCGCATGGCCACGCGTTTTCAACTCAAGCACATGATGCATGACGGCAATGCGGTGCTCGACTGGGTCGCCCGCAATATCGCCGCGTACGGGGGAGACCCGACCCGCATCGTGCTTGGCGGCGATTCCGCCGGCGGCCACATCGCGGCGCTGCTCACCGCTGCGGCCTACGAGCCCAAGCTTGCCGAACACTATGACATTCAGCCGCCGGTCGCCGCCCGCAACCTGCGCGGCCTGGTGCAGCACTGCAGCATCGCCGACTTCTCGGTTCTGTTCGACCGCGGGTTTGTGCTGAGCCTCAACTTTGTGCGCATGCTGCTGCCCGAGCGGGGTCGTGGACTGCACCTGCGCACGGCCGCGCGCTTCATGTCGCCCATCGAGTGGCTCGAGCGGGGTTTTCCGCCGGTCTTCGTCACCACGTCGGAGCGGGACTATTTTTATCGCGCCAACCTCAACTTCATCGAGGCACTGCGGGCGCGCGCGATTCGCGTCGATACCCTGATCTATGGCCGTCGCAGTGTGAACACCAGACACACCTGGCAGCAGGACGACACGCATCCGGAATCGCAGGAGGTCTACCGCCGCCTGGGCGCCTTTGTACGCGCCGTCGCGCCGCGTGCAGTGGCTACTGCGTGATCGAGGACCGCGTGGAGCAGCGCCAGCACCACGAAGACCGGTCCGAGCACCGCGAGCTGCAGTGGAACAGCGCCCCCCGAGCACGAGTCGCCACTTGGTCCTGAGGGCTCGGTCCTGAGGGCCACGCGCGCCGCGCTCAGCGTGGCTGCTTTGCGCCTATTACGAATGGCGGTCACCCACAAAGGATGCCGCCGGTTGTGTCGGCTTCGCTAGCATCGGGTCGTGCATATGTTTTTTAGAACCTTCCTCCACGCCCTGCTGTCGAAATTCGGTCCTCGGCTCGGTCACTTCGATGTCGCCCGCACCAACTTCGTGACCCTGCCGACGGATCAGGATATTTTGCGGCACATGAACAACGGCGTCTACCTGTCGATCATGGACGTGGCCCGCTTCGACATGCTGCACCGCACCGGTGTGTGGGCGATCTTCAAGGCGCGTGGCTGGTATCCGGTTGTCGTCTCCGAGACCATCAGCTTTCGCAAGTCGCTCACGGTCGGCCAGAAGTTCACGGTCGAGTCGCGCATCCTCGGCTTCGACGAGAAAGCCGTGTACGTCGAGCAACGTTTCGTGCGACCGGATGCCGATGGCTCACCTGAAATTTACTCCCATGGATACATTCGTGGCCGTTTTCTCAAGCGCACCGGCGGCATCGTCACGATCGAGGAATTGCTCGAGGCGATCGGAGTCGCCCCCGACGACGTGACAGTTCCCGAGTGGCTGCTCGAGTGGAGCCAAAACGCTGCAGCGCCAGCCACCCGCACCCCGGCTCCGAGTATCTGGACCTAGCCAAGCGCCACGGCAGCGTCAAGCCGCGCACTAATGACGCTGGGTGCGCCAGTGGGGTTTTTGGCCGGGGGTGTTGGCGCTGGGGGTGTTGGCGCGGTGGCTGTGGGCGGATCGCCAGGTTTGGGTGGGGTCCCAGAGGAGGGGCCCGAGTACCTGGGGTCTTCCGTTGGTCATGCGGATTTTCCAGCCGTTGCTGTCGATGGTGTGGTGGTGGTACCAGCAGAGCAGAGCAGAGCAGAGCAGAGCAGAGCAGAGCAGAGCAGAGCAGAGCAGAGCAGAGCAGAGTGCAGTGTCGATGTCGGTGTCGGCACGGCACCGATGGCGGCGGTGCCTCCTTCACCCACAGTTATAGCTCAAATCACTTCTATAAGTGAGAGAATATCAGCATTAAATTGAACTACAGTCAGAATTATTTACGATTCTTGGGTGCGGAAACAGTGCGGCACAACCCAGGGAAGACGGGCGGCATCGTGCCAGCGCGGCGCCCCTTCGCCACTCCGATCTGCCCGCACGCATGAGGGACGAAGGAGGCCGCAGCCGTACTGGGTTCAGGCGGTGCGCACTGGAACGATGAGGTCCTTGTAGAACTGGGCGTGCGCCGGATAGTAGTGCTCCCACTCCGGCAGTGGCAGACCGGCGCGCGAGGCGACCAGGCGATCGAGGTAATAGTCCCAGCCGGGACCGACCGTGGCGGCCTCGGAGGCCGAGCGCAACCGCTGCCCGAAGGTCAGGTTGGTCATGCCGTCGCCCTCGACCAGGTGGAACAGTGCGCGCCAGGAATCCTCGCCCTCGCCGAAATCGCCGTTGAAGCGGTGCGGAGCCTGGCATTCGCGAATGCTCACGTACTCCCACAAGGCGTCTGGCTCCGCCGTCATCTTGAATTTGACGGCGCCGGTCGCCGGCGCACCCGTGTAGGTGCCGATCCACTTCTCGAGTTCGGCGGGGCGGGTCATGCTCGCCCACACCTGTGCGATCGGCGCGTTGAACAGCCGATTGAGCATGAGATACAGTCCGTCCTCGCGGTGAACGAGGCGTCCGGTGGGCCTGGCTGACATGGTGACCTCCACTATGAGTGAAACGCGAGTCTTGACTCAGGCTAGGCCACTTTCAGCCCCTCGGCTATACGTCAGGAGACCTCGAGAACGGCCATAGCGGCGTTGTGGCCGCCGAGCCCGCTGACTCCGCCGCCGCGCCTGGTTCCGGCGCCGCAGATGAGGATGCGCGCATGTTCGGTGCTGACTCCCCAGCGCGCGGCGGGCGTGTCGCGCGGCTCGTTATCCTCCAGAAACGGCCAAGACAGCCTGCCGTGAAAGATGTTGCCGCCGGGCAGGTTGAGGGCATGCTCGAGGTCGAGGGTCGTCTTGGTCTCGATGCAGGGGCGACCGTCGGCATCCGCTAACAACAGTGGCTCGATCGGCTCGGCGAGAACCGAATTGAGCGACCGCAGCACGGCGGCCTGCAACTGCGCCCGCGAGTCGTCGTTGTTCGCCTCGGTGAGAGTGCGATTCGGTGTGTGCAGGGCGAACACGGTGAGGGTGTGCGCCCCGGCCGCGGCAAGCGCCGGCGACAGAATGCTCGGGTCGGTCAGCGAGTGGCAGTAGATTTCGCACGGTACCGGGGCGGGAATCGTGCCCGCCACCGCCTGCTCATACGCGGTCTGCAGTTGCTCAAAGCTCTCGTTGATGTGAAACGTGCCTCCGAACGCCGCCTCCGGAGAGACGCTCGCGTCCTTCAACCGTGGCAGTCGGGTCAGCAACAGGTTGACCTTGACCTGCGCGCCCTCCGGCTTGTTTTCTGCATTTGATGCCCCGCCTGCAGCGCCCAGCAACTCGCGCAGCACCCACGGCGCCACGTTCGCCAGAACCACTGCGCCCCGAACCGTCTCCAGTCGCCCGTGCTGCCGGTACGTCACAACACCCTCGGGCGTCACAGCCGTCACGTCGGCGCCGGTCTCCAGACGAGATCCGGCCGCGCGGGCCGCCCGTTCCAATGCGCCGGTCACGGCGCCCATACCGCCGATCGGCACGTCCCAGTCCCCGGTTCCGTTGCCGATCACGTGGTACAGAAAACAGCGGTTTGCGTCGAGGCTCGGGTCGTCGAGGCTCGTGAATGTTCCGATCAGGCCGTCGGTGGCCACGACACCGCGCACGAGGTCGTTCGTAAAGCGGTCGGTGATCACCTTGCCGAGCGGCTGCTCGATCAGCGCGGTCCAGAGCGCGTCGTCGCCGACCAGCCGCCGCGCCTCCGAGCGGGTGAGCAGCGGTTCGCACACCGTGGGAAACACGGCGCGGGCCAGCCGGGCAGTGTCGTCGTAGAAGGCGTTCCAGGCGTCGAAATCGGCCGCCGCCCCGATGCGCGCAAAGGAGGCCTGGGTTGCCTCGGCGTCGCCGTGGTCCACGAGGAGCCCGTCCACGAGGAGCCCGTCCACGAGGAGCCCGTCGACGGAGAGCCCCGGCGTGTAGGACGAGTACCGGCGCCGGGCCAGCTCAATGTCGAGGCCCAACTCGCGAATGATTCGCGTCGGCAGCAGGCTCACCAGGTAGGAATAGCGGGAGAGGCGCGCGTCGACGCCGGGGAAGGCATCCGCTGAAACGGCGGCGCCACCGACCTGCGGCGCGCGCTCGAGCACGAGCACGCTGCGACCGGCCTGGGCGAGGTAGGTGGCGGCGACGAGGCCGTTGTGGCCGCCACCGATGATCACGACGTCGTGTCTGGGTTCGCTCATGCCCAGAGCCTATCGAGACGACCCTGCCTCGCCAACGCCAGTGCGCCCACCGTTCTCGGCGCGGTCACTGTCGGGGCACAGCCGGACACGGTGAGCTTCTCCGCCGACGGTACCTACGCCGTCACCGCCAATGAGGGCGCCTCGAAGCGGATGCCGACAACAAGCAGGGCGGCACGACTGGTCTGTACCGCTCTGCTCCTGCTGCTCGGCGGTGGCCTGCTCCGGGCCCGGCTACACCGGCGCGAGCGGCTCGAACGGGCGCGGCGGCTCGAGCGGGTCGGATTCGGTGGGCTTGGCCACTTTGCTCACCGCCCGGGCGAGGGCGTCGCGCACCGCGACCACGCCGGGGCGTAGCGCGCTCGACCGGCGCGCAGCCGAGAACAGGGTGCGATGCGGGGTGCCGGGCAGGTCATGCAACTGCACGGCCGGCATGCGGCCAGCCCAGACCAGGTCGGGCAGAATGCCCACCGCATTGCCGGATTCGATCAAGCGGATGTGCGCGATCAGATCGGCGGTCTCGAATCGAACGTCGGGTTCGAACCCCGCCGAACGGCAGAGCTGTGTCGCCCACTGCCGTGACGCGGTGCCCACCGGCTCCATCACCCAGGGCAGCCCGGCGGTCTCTTCCAGCGTGCCGGCGCGCACCCGCGAGCTCTCTTCGGGCGGCACCGCGAGCCGCAGCGCATCCGTCGCCAGGTTGACCCGGTCGAGGTCGGGCCAGTGCGCACGGGTGTGCCCGGGATACTGCTCGGCGAGCACGAGGTCGAAGTCGCGCGCCGCTACCTCGAACAGGCCGCGCTCGGGCTCCCGCTCGGTCACCTCGACCCGCAATGCCGCAAAATCCTCGGCCAAAAAGGTGAGCGCGCGGGGAATCACGGCGAGGGCCGCCGACTGAAACACGGCCACCCGCACGGTGCCCGACACCGTCGTGGTGCTCGCGCGCAGATCGGCCTCGGCGAGCTCGAGCCGCTCCAGCAGGTGGGTGGTGTGCTCGACCAGAATCTCCGCCTGCGGGGTGAGCTGCACCCGGCGGCCGACTTTTTTGAGCAGCACGACGCCGGCCTCCTTTTCGAGCAACGCGAGCTGTTGCGACACCGCGGAGGGGCTGTAGGCGAGGGCCTCGGCGACCCCGGCGAGGGTGCCGCGAATCTTCAGTTCGCGCAGCAGGCGCAGCCGTCTGACATCCAGCATCCGCTGCCCCCTACACCCATCACCGCACTCAAAACCGAATCATTAGAAAGTGTAACGAATATTATGCATAAACAATTGCTTTTGCTAAATATAGGCTGGCCGCAGACTTGAAGCACCCGAGCAACCCATCCGCGAACGAAAGACTAGTCTCGTGACCATGACCAACGCCTCCACCCGCCCCGCCAACGAGGATTTCAGTTCGGAGGTCGTCGCGCTCGTCAAGAAATGGCTCGACGAGAGCGCCACCATCCCAGCGGATGCCGCGGCCGAGCGGCTCGCCGGCGTGCTCAAGGACCCGAACGGCCTGGACTTCACGGTGGGCTTCGTCGACGGCGTCATGCGCCCCGAGGACAAGATGGTCGCCGGCTACAGCCTGCAGAAGGTCGCCAAGAAGGCGCCCGGCTTTCTGCCGCCACACATGCGCGCGGCCATCGGCCTCGGCGGCATCCTCGGACCGGTGCTGCCCTGGGTCGTCATCCCTGCCGCCCGCACGGTGCTGCGCCAGATGGTCGGCCACCTCGTCGTCGACTCCACCCCCGACAAGCTCGGCCCGGCACTCGTGCACCTGAAAGAGGGCGGTAACCGCCTCAACATCAACCTGCTCGGAGAATCGGTGCTCGGCGAGAAGGAAGCGCTCGAACGCCTCGAGGGCACCAAGCGTATCCTCGAACGCCCCGACGTGGACTACGTCTCGATCAAGGTGTCATCGATCGCCAGCCAGCTGTCGATGTGGGCCTTCGACGAGACCGTGGCCCGGGTGATTGAACGGCTGACGCCGCTGTTTGAGTTCGCCGCGGCATCCCCTACCCCGAAGTTCATCAACCTCGACATGGAGGAATACCGCGACCTCGACCTCACCATCGCGGTGTTCGAAGGGCTGCTTGACCAGCCGCAGCTCGCCCAGCTTGAAGCCGGCATCGTGCTGCAGGCGTACCTGCCCGACGCCCTCAGCGCCATCCAGGGCCTCACCCACTGGGCCCAGAACCGCCGGGCTGCCGGCGGTTCCCCGATCAAGGTGCGCCTGGTCAAGGGTGCAAACCTCGCCATGGAGCACGTCGATGCGACCGTGCACGACTGGCCGCTCGCCACCTTCTCAACCAAGCAGGACAGCGACACCAACTACAAGCGGGTGCTCAACTGGGCCCTCACCCCGCAGAACACCGACGCGGTCAAGCTCGGCATCGCCGGCCACAACCTGTTCGACGTGGCTTGGGCGCACCTGCTCAGCGTCGCCCGCGGCGTCGATGACCGGGTCGACTTCGAGATGTTGCTCGGCATGGCCACCGGCCAGGCCCAGGCCGTGCGCAAGGACGTCGGCCAGCTGCTGCTCTACACGCCCGTCGTCGACCCCTCGCAGTTCGACGTGGCCATCAGCTACCTCATCCGCCGGCTCGAAGAGAACGCGAGCCAGGAGAACTTCATGTCGGCCGTGTTTGAGCTGACCAGCAACCCTGAGCTTTTCGACCGTGAGAAGGCCCGTTTTCAAGCCTCCCTCGACGCCCTCGACGACCGGGTGCCCACCCCGAACCGGGTGCAGGACCGCTCCAGCAGCTACGACCAGGGCCGCCTCGCCGCGGCCCACACGGATGCCCGCAGCCAGACATCCGAGACTGCCCCCGACGCCGACCCGCAGCTGACCGGCGCGCTGCTCGGCATCACGCGCGGCTCGGTGCCCAGCCACTCGACCTTCCACAACGAGCCGGACACCGACCCGTCGCTTCCCGCCAACCGGGCCTGGGGCCGCCGTATTCTGGCCCGCGCCGACGCGTCCACACTCGGCACCGACACCATCGCGGCCGCCGCGGTAGCCGATGAGGCCGCGCTGGGCACCATCATCGACGGCGTGCTGGCCGCCGGGACCGCCTGGGGCCAGAAGACCGGCGCCGAACGCGCCGCCGTGCTGCACCGCGCCGGGCTCGCGCTCGCTGCCAACCGCGACCGCCTGATCGAGGTCATGGCGAGCGAGTGCGGCAAGACCATCGCCGAGGGTGACGCCGAGGTGAGCGAAGCCGTGGACTTCGCCCACTATTACGCCGAACGTGCCAAGGACCTCGACCACGTGCAGGGTGCCATCTTTGTGCCTTCGAAGCTCATCGTGGTCACCCCGCCGTGGAACTTTCCGACGGCCATACCCGCAGGCGGCGTACTCGCCGCCCTCGCCTCCGGTGCCGGCGTCGTCATCAAGCCCGCCGCCCTCGCCCAGCGCACCGGCGCCGTGGTCGTCGAAGCGCTCTGGGAAGCCGGCATCCCGCGGGAACTGCTCGCGCTGGTCAACCTGCAGGGCCGTGACCTCGGTGCCAAGCTCATCGCGCACCCCGCCGTGAACCGGGTCATCCTCACCGGCGGTTACGAGACGGCCGAGCTGTTCCGCTCGTTCCGGCACGACCTGTCCCTGCTCGCCGAAACCAGCGGCAAGAACGCCATCATCGTCACCCCCTCGGCCGACTTCGACCTCGCCGCCGCCGATGTCGTGAAGAGCGCCTTCGGCCACGCCGGCCAGAAGTGCTCGGCCGCGAGCCTCGTCATTCTGGTCGGATCGGTCGCGAAGTCGGAGCGGTTCCTCGGCCAGCTGGTCGACGCCGCGACCTCGATCAAGGTCGGCCTGGCAAGCGATCCGGTCACCCAGATGGGCCCGATCATGTCGCCGGCCGAGGGTAAGCTGCTGCACGCCCTCACAACGCTTGGAGCCGAAGAGAAGTGGCTGGTCGAACCCAAGCAGCTTGACGAGACCGGCAAGTTGTGGTCACCCGGCATTCGCACCGGCGTCGCGCCCGGATCGTATTTTCACCTCACCGAGTTCTTCGGCCCGGTGCTCGGCGTGATGCACGCGCGCAACCTGGAAGAAGCCATCCGCTTTCAGAACGCCGTCGACTTCGGCCTCACCAGCGGATTGCACTCGCTCGACACCGACGAACTGGCCCTCTGGGTCGACACCGTCGAAGCCGGTAACCTCTATGTCAACCGCGGCATCACCGGCGCCATCGTGCAACGCCAGCCGTTCGGCGGCTGGAAGCGCTCCGCCGTTGGCGCCGGTACCAAGGCCGGCGGACCGAACTACCTCCTCGGTCTCGGCAGCTGGGTCAGCGAACCGGGGCGCAACAGCTCGACACTGCACCTGCGCGGGCTTGAGCAGCGCGTCACCGACATCATCGAGGCCAGCCAGCCCTTTCTCGACTACGCCGACTTCGACGTGCTGCGCCGCTCGGCCGTGAGCGACGCCCTGGCCTGGCGCGAAGAATTCAACGTCGTGCGCGACGCCACCGGCCTCGGCGTGGAGCGCAACCTGTTCCGCTACCGCGCACTGCCGGTCACCGTGCGCCTGACCGAGAACGGAACGCTCGCCCAGTTGCTGCGCGTGATCGCCGCCGCGACCCTGTCGACGTCGCGCTACGACGTGTCGAGCACCATCCCGGTGCCGCCCGCCGTGCGCAACATCCTCGCCGAGCGCGAGATTCCGGTGGTCATCGAGAGCGACGAGGAATGGCTCGCGCGGGCCCGTTCCGGCGGAATCACGGCCAGCCGCGTGCGCCTGATCGGCAGTGACCCGGTGCTGGGAGCGTGGGAGGCGGCATCCGCTCTCGCCGATGCCGTCAACGGCAGCCCGGACATTGCCGTGTACTCGCACGCGGTCACCCAGGCCGGCCGCATCGAGGTCCTGCCGTTCCTGCGCGAACAGGCCATCTCGATCACCGCGCACCGGTTCGGCAACCCGAGCACGCTCTCCGAGGGTGTGATCTAGGCCGGATACGATACGTCACTGCGAAGATTTTTGGCCGAGCCTCCCCCAATCGCGTTATTTGGGGGGCGGTTTCGGCGGAATTTTCGCATTTCTGCACGAGCGCGTACGAGCGTTCACAGGCTACGCGCGGTTTACATGCAGTTTTGTGGGGGAAACTCATAGGGGACGTATGATTACCGCTGTCCACACTTCGACAGGGGTTCACGCTTGAACGGAAACGCGACGACGACGCACCGAAACGTCGCTTTGTTGTCGGTCACCAGTAAGATGGCGCCCCACATCACGACGTCGGAAGAAATCGACCGACGCCTCATGCCGGTTCTGACGCGCCTCAAACTACCCACCGGGCTGCTGCAGCGCGTGGCCGGCGTCTACGAGCGCCGCAATTGGGGCCCGAACGAAACCTTTGACGACGCCGCGGTCAAGGCCGGCAAGATCGCCCTCCGCGAGGCCGGCATCAAGCCGAGCGACGTGGGCCTGCTCATCAACACCTCGGTCACCCGCAAGCATCTCGAACCCTCCGTGGCCGTGCGTATTCACCACGGACTCGGGTTGCCCTCGTCGGCGATCAACTTCGACATTGCGAACGCCTGCCTCGGCTTCGTCAACGGTATGACGCTCGCCGCGCAGCTCATCGACTCCGGCCAGATCACGTACGCCGTCATCATCGACGGCGAAGACGCCGACGAGATCCAGACCAACACGATCGACCGCCTCGGGCGCCCGGGCATCAAGCGCAAAGACTTCATGAGCGAGTTCGCGAGCCTCACCCTCGGTTCCGGTGCGGCCGCCGCCGTGCTCGGTCCAGCGGATGCCCACCCCGGTGGACACCGCATCCTGGGCGGCGTCACCCGCGCCGCCACCCAGTTCAACGGACTGTGCGTCGGCAGCGTCGACGGCATGTTCACCGATGCCAAGGCGCTGCTCAAGGGCGGCATGGAACTGGTCGTCTCGGCCTGGACCGAAGCCAAACGCGACTGGAGCTGGTCGAACATGGACCGCTACATCGTGCATCAGGTGTCGGACGTGCACACCAACGCCATCGTGAAGGCTACCGGCATGGACAAGACCAAGGTGCCGCTGACCTATCCCACGCTCGGCAACGTGGGCCCGGCGTCGATTCCGATCACGCTCTCGCAGGAGGCGTCGAAGCTGCAGCCGGGCAACCGGGTACTGCTCATGGGCGTCGGCTCCGGCCTCAATACCGCCATGATGGAACTCGTCTGGTGACGGTGCCGCCCCGTGTTTTGTGTTCGCTGTAACCCCGCTCGGACTGCTCAGAAATGGCCCTGTGACTGATACCCGCACCTCATCCCGTCGTCTGCCCCGCACCGCTTCAGCACCGGCCGCGCTGCCGCCAGCCGGCTTGGTGGGGCTCGAACCGGAGTGGTCGCGGCTGATCGACGTCGTGGAGAGTGGAACTGCGGGGGTACGGCACGGCTGGCACCTGCTCGACAACGGCCCGCAGCTCGACGCGCTCGGCGTCAGTCCGGTCGGCACCATTCTGTGCGTTCATGGCAACCCCACCTGGTCCTACCTCTGGCGCGGACTCCTGACGTCGGCGACGAAGGCTGCGGCGTCGGGCGCGCCGGCCTGGCGCGTGATCGCCGTCGACCAGCTCGACATGGGCTTCTCCGCCCGCACCAGAGGTTTTCGCCCGCTCGCCCGCCGAGTGCGAGACCTTGGTGATCTGACCGACGCTCTCGAACTGACCGGCCCCATCGTGACCCTCGGCCACGACTGGGGTGGCGTCGTTTCGCTCGGCTGGGCCGCCGCCCACCCCGAACTACTGGCCGGCGTCATGCTGCTCAACACGGCCGTGCACCAACCGGCTGGCGACCCGATTCCGGCGCCGCTCCGGCTCGTGCTCGGGCGGGGCGTCCTCGGCAAGGCGACCGTGGCCACGCCCGCCTTCCTGGCCACCACCCTGGCTCTCGCGCATCCGCCGCTGTCGGCCGCGGTGAAGCACGGGTATCGCGCGCCCTACCTGACGAGCGCCCGCCGTGGCGGTGTCGGCGGCTTTGTCGCCGACATCCCGGTCGCTCTCGCCCACGAGAGCCGGCCCGAACTCGACCGCATCGCCGAGGAAGTGCGAGCGCTCGCGGTGCCGACGCTGCTGCTCTGGGGTCCGCGCGATCCGATCTTCAACGACCGCTACCTCGATGACCTGCTCGAACGGATGCCGCACGCCCGCGTGCACCGGTTCGAGGGAGCGGGGCATCTGCTCGCTGAAGATGCGGACTACTCCGCCGCCGCCCTGCTCTGGCTGGGCGACGCCGTCGTGCCGCCGGCCGAGCCGCCGGTCGTGCCGCCGGTCGAGCCGCCTGGGAACGCCGCCGCCGCCGCGGGACCCTGGGCGGTGGCGGGGACGCATCCGCTGTGGTATTTCCTCGACGAACTGCGTGACTCCGACGAGACCGCCCTCGTCGACATGCAGCCTGCCCCGCGCACGGTCAGCTGGCGGCTGCTCTCGCTGCGCGTGCGGCAGATCGCGGCCGGCCTCGTGCACATCGGCGTGGGGCCCGGCGACCGCGTCTCGCTTCTCGTACCGCCGAGCGCCGACCTCACCGCGGTGCTCTACGCCTGCGTGCGCATCGGCGCGATTGTCGTCGTAGCGGATGCCGGCCTCGGGCTGGTCGGCCTCACTCGCGCCGTGCGCGGCGCGCGCCCCGACTACATTATTGGGGCCGCTCCCGGCCTGATGGCCGCCCGTGTGCTCGGCTGGCCGGGGCGCGCGATCTCCACCGCCCGCTACCCGGCCCCGATGGCCCGGCTGCTCGGTACCCGGCACACCCTTGCCGAGCTGATCCGATTGGGCCAGGCTCGACTCGCAGCCGGCGACGAGCTCCCGCCCGAGCCTGCACCGAGCGACCCGGCCGCCGTGCTGTTCACCTCCGGATCGACCGGCCCGGCCAAGGGCGTCGTCTACACCCACGGCCAGCTTTCCGCCGTGAGCCGCGCCCTCTTCCTGCAGTACGGCGTCGGCGTCGGCACCGGTCTCGTCGCCGGATTTGCCCCGTTCGCGCTGCTTGGACCCGCCCTCGGCGCCCGCTCGGTCACCCCCGACATGGACGTCACCGCACCCAAAACCCTCACCGCCACCGCGGTCGCGGCCGCCGTCGCCGCGATCGACGCAACGGTCGTCTTTCTCTCGCCCGCCGCGCTCGTGAACGTCGTCGCGACGGCCGATGCACTCACGCCCGCCGACCACGCGGCCCTCGCCGGGGTGCAGCGTTTTCTCTCGGCCGGCGCACCCATCTCCGAAAGCCTGCTCGCCCAGGCCGCGGCGCTCATGCCGGGAGCGACCGCGCACACACCGTACGGTATGACCGAGGGCCTGCTCATGGCCGACATCACTCTTGAGGGAATTCGGGCAGCGGCCTGGGCCCCGGACGGCAGCGTGAACCCGGCCGGGGGTGTCTGCGTCGGGAGGGCGACCGCAACCACGCGCATCCGTATCAGTGCGCTCGACGCGAGTGGGGCATCCGCTGGTGAGCTGTCGGAGGAACCCGACGTGACCGGCGAGATCGTCGTGTCGGCGCCACACGTCAAGGACCACTATGACCGGCTCTGGCTCACCGAGCGGGCCTCGCGGCGCGGCGCGGTACCGGGCGAACGCTGGCATCGCACCGGCGACGTCGGCCATCTCGACAGCAGCGGCCGCCTGTGGGTGGAGGGCCGGATGCCGCACGTCATCGTGACGGCCGCCGGCGTGGTCACTCCGGTCGGGCCCGAGCAGCGCATCGAAACGTTGCCCGAGGTCGCCCGCGCGGCCTTCGTCGGCGTCGGCCCGCCCGGCACGCAGCAGCAGGTCGCCGTGATCGAAACCGTGCCGCCGGCCCGCCGATTACACCGAGCACCCGGGCCGCTCGCCGCCGCCGTGCGCGCCGCGGTGGGCTCGCCGGTCGCCGCCGTGCTCGTCGTGCCCGGGCTGCCCACCGATATTCGGCACAACTCCAAGATCGACCGCAGCCGTCTATCGCGCTGGGCCACCGGCATCCTCTCGGGCGGGCACTGGGTCAAGCCATGAGAGTACTGGTGACCGGAGCCAGCGGATTTCTCGGCCGAGCCGTCGCTGCCCGCATCAGCGCGGCCGGTCACGAGGTGCGCACCTTTCAGCGGCGACCGTCGGGCCTGCCCGGCGTCGAAGACGTGCACGGCTCGATCACGACCGGTGCCGACACGCCCTACGCCGGCCTGGCCTATGCCGTGAGCGGCATGCACGCGGTCGTGCACCTCGCGGCCAAGGTGTCGCTCACCGGCGACCCGGCTGAGTTCGAGGCCGTGAATGTCGGCGGCACCGGCACCGTGCTGCAGGCGGCTGAGGATGCCGGCGTCTCCCGCTTCGTCTATGTCTCCTCGCCCTCCGTGGCTCACTCGGGTAGCTCGATCATGGGCTCCGATGCCCTACCGGCCTCGCCGGATCAGGCCCGCGGCGATTACGCCCGCACCAAGGCTCAGGCCGAGCTGCTGGCGCTCGCCGCGGACGCTCCCGGATTCAGCGTGGTCGCCGTGCGCCCCCACCTGGTCTGGGGCCCCGGCGACACCCAGTTGATCGAGCGCATCGTTGACCGCGCCCGCCTCGGCCGGCTGCCGCTGCTCGGGCACGGCGCGGCGCTCATCGACACGACCTACATTGATAACGCGGCATCAGCGATCCACGCGGCGCTCGATGCCGCCGAAAGAGTGCACGGGCAGTCCTACGTAATCACTAACGGCGAACCCCGCCCGGTCGCGGAACTCCTCGCCGGAATCTGCGGTGCGGCGAACGTGGCGGCCCCGGCCTGGCGGGTGCCGGCATCCGCTGCCCGCGCTGCCGGCTCGATCATCGAGGCCATCTGGCGGCGTCGCCCGGATGGTGTCGGCCAAACCGACCAGCCGCCGATGACTCGGTTTCTGGCCGAGCAGCTCTCGACGGCGCACTGGTTCGACCAGCGGCGCACCCGCGCCGACCTCGGCTGGACCCCTCTGGTTTCGCTCGACGAGGGCTTCGAGCGCCTCGCCGCCCACTATCGCGTCGGCCGTTAGCTGCCCGTCGCTAGCCTGCTACGAGCGGATGCCGAGGGCCGCGCGCGCAAACGCGAGCGCCTCCTCGGGGGCGACGCCGAGCTGCCGCGCCGTGCCGGCGTACAGGGCGGCGGCAACCTGCACCTGCTGCTGGGCGGCGTTGCCGTTCGCGGCGATGAAGGATCCATTTCGGCCGCGCGTTTCGATCACCTCATCGCGCTCGAGCTCGCGGTAGGCACGGGCGACGGTATTGGCGGCTAGCCCAAGCTCTTCGGCGAGCTTGCGTACGGTCGGCAGCTTGTCGCCGGGGGCGAGATCGCCCGAATGCACGGCGGCGAGCACCTGCACCCGCAACTGTTCGTAGGGCGGCGTTGCCGAACGAGGATCGACCAGGAGCATCATGCCGGAGTCTTCGCTCGGCTGTCCTCGCCGGGCTGATCGTCAACCGCGGGGCCGCACGCGCGTCGGCGCCGGTCGAGCTCGACGGCCGTCTCGGGCCAGAGGCGGCGCAGGTAGTGCGTCGTACTACGATTGCGCAGGCTCGTGATGCCCCAGCTGATGAGGGCGAACACCAGCACGGGCCCCATGATCGTGAAGGAGCCGCGCAGTATCTCGCCGACCGAGCCGGGCGCGGGCAGGTTGATTGCGTCGCTCAACGACAGGAACAACACGCAGGTGCTCACGGCGGCAATGATCCCCGGAATCCCAACGAGGCTGCGCAGGGTCGTGCTGCGAAAGGCATCACTCCAGGCCAGTTCGATGTACGTGCGGGCCGGCTGGCCGCGACCGAGCAGCGCGTTCGCCGCGGTCCAGGTCAGCAGGCTTGCGGCGGCCGCGAGGGCCAGCAGTAGTCCGGCCGGCCAGAGAATTGATCGCACCGAGACGTCATCGAACACCCGCTCCGGGTTGACCGCGATGACCGCGAGCACGGCAATGTAGCCGAGGGTGGCCAACGTCAACAGGCTCAGCGAGAACGTGCGATCGAGGGGCGTGACGTAGTCGGCCAGCCGGGGGGACAGGCTGCGGGCCAGTCGCGGCGCCTCGGGAACCGGGGCAAAGGCCGAGCGGGAATCGTTGGCGATGAGGGCGATCGTTGACCCGACGGTCATTGCGATACCGGCGAAGAGCCCGTTCCAGGGGCTGCGGCCGCCGGTCATCCCGACCATCCCGACCAGCACCGCCGTTCCGACGACGAGACCAGCCATTGACCCGACGATTCCGGCCCGTTCGCGGGAATAGATCCGGTACGAGAGTTCGGGAACGATCGCCGGAACCAACGCGAGCCCGACCTGCCGAGAGTAGGCGTGCAGCATCCGTTGACGCGGTTCGGCACGCGTGAGATACGCCAGACGGATGCCGAGGCCCGTTACGACCACCGCCACCAGAATCACTGAGACCGTATTCACGAAACCCTTTCTTTGTGTGCGTTTTGTACCAGAGTAGCAATACGAAACTCGAGGTGTCCGACCGAACGCTCAGCTGTCGGACCGACGATTCAGGGCGTCGGTGACGAGCACGAGCGCCTCGGCCGGGTTCACACCGAGTTGTTCGATGCGCAAAGCGAAGGAATCAGCGGCCGCCTGCGCGTGCCGCTCGGTCGCACCGCCGGAGGGGGCGATGAACGATCCAAATCGGCCACGTGTTTCAATCACGCTGTCGCGTTCCAGCTCGCGATAGGCGCGTGCGACGGTGTTCGTGGCCAGGCCAAGCTCGGCGGCGAGGGCCCGCACGGTTGGCAGGCGGGTGTCGTGGGTCAGCTCCCCGGAGCGCACGGCCGCAATCACCTGACTGCGCAACTGTTCAAACGGCGGCGTACGCGACTGGGAATCAATGGCAAAAAATGAAGCGGGCACGACATTCTCCGATCAACGTTAGGAATAATATTGCCTCGCTACAACGGATGCTGCAACCGCATACCTTCGGTACGTTTCGTTGGTACTGTGCAATCGTTCGCACAATGCCGACAACGACCGGCGCACGCGCGGCTGGGTAGGCTCGACTCATGAACTTTCCGGCCGATCTCCGCGCCGAGCTGGCCGGGCTGCTGCCGACCCTGATCGGGGTTGTGCTGTTACTCGCGGTGGTCGTGACGGTGCTACGCGCCTCGAGCACGCAGCATCCGTTCGCCCCGGCGCTTGCCGTGCTGCGCGGAACCCTGCAGCTGGCCGCGATCAGTCTCATTCTCAGTGGAATCATCAACGATCCGCTGTGGGTCAGCGTGGGATTACTCGTTATGTTCGCGGCAGCGGTCGGCACCGTCGCGCGGCGCATTGGCTTCAGTCGGTCGCATCTGCTGCGCGTGGCCGTTGCGATGGGGCTCGGCGTGACCGTGACACTCACCGTTGTGTTCATGACCGGTGCGATCGAATTCTCACCGCGCTACGTGCTCGCGATCGGCGGCATCATTATCGGCAATGCCATGTCGATCGCGACCCTCAGCGGCCGCCGCTTCTCCGAGGCGGTCGGGGACCACTGGGACGAGGTCGAGGGTTGGATCGCGCTCGGGGCCACGCCGCGGCAGTCCACCCGTGAACTGGCCCGGCAGGCCGTCTATTTCGCCATCATCCCGTCCACCGACCAAACCAAGACCACGGGGTTGGTCACGCTACCGGGAGCGTTCGTCGGCGCGATATTCGGGGGAGCCTCGCCGGTGGAGGCCGGGAGGTTTCAGATCGTCGTGCTCGCCGGCATCCTCTGCGCCGGGTCGATCGCCGCGGTCACCCTGCTGCACCTGGTTTCCCCGGTGCGCCACAAGCCGGTGCCCGCCTAGACGAGTGCGCTACTCGATCGATCGGTGGATCAGGCGGGAGAGCACGATCGCGCTGCGGGTGTGGTCGACGTTGGGGGCCAGGCGTACTTTCTCGAGCGCCGCCTCGAGGCCCGGAATGTCGCGGGCGCGAATGTGCACCATGGCGTCGGCGCTGCCGGTGACGGTTCCCGCGTCGACGACCTCGGGCACGCCCGAGAGAATGCGCAGTAATTCGTGGGGCGCCACGGTGCCGCGGCAGAACAGCTCGACGTACGCTTCCGTGCTCATGCCGTCGACGGCCGGGTCGACCTGAATGGTGAAGCTGCGAATCACCTTGTCGGCCACCAACCGGTCAACGCGGCGTTTCACAGCGGATGCCGACAGGCCCACGACCGAGCCGATATCGCCATAGCCGGCGCGAGCGTTCTGGCGCAGCAGGTCGAGAATGCTGTGGTCGAGGTTGTCCATGGGCCGAGTCTAGGCGACCACCCTGCGCAAAATTGCGTCAAGGCCACAATTCTCGAAGCTTTCTTGCGCATATAAGCGTGAAACGTTGAATCATGCTGTGTGAGACTGGAAAAGGCGTCCCGGAACGATTGAGGTTAGTCGTTCCGGGCTCTCGTGAGCGACTTGGTCCGCCATTCACCCCGAGTTCCGCCGGGTCGACAGGCCCGCGGATCCCCGAAGGAGCCTCATGTCGATCGTTTCAGCCACCCCGGTTCTTGCCGAAGAAGCCGCCGTTCCCGTGCGCACCGCCACCAAGCGCACCGTTCTCATGTGCAAGCCGCAGTTTTTCACCGTGGTCTACCGCATCAACCCGTGGATGGACCCGGCACTTCCCACCGACACCTCCCTCGCCGTGGCCCAGTGGCAGACCCTGTATGACGCCTACATCGGCCTCGGCTTCGACGTGCACCTGATTGACCCGATCAACGGCCTTCCCGACATGGTCTACGCGGCCAATGGCGGCTTCGTCATCGACAACTCGGCCTACGGCGCCAAATTCACCCACGTGGAGCGCCAGCCCGAAGGCCCCGCCTACATGGACTGGTTCGGTGCAAACGGCTTCAACGTGCGCGTGCCCGTCGAGACGAACGAGGGCGAGGGCGACTTTCTGTTGGTCGGCGACGTCATTCTGGCCGGCACCGGCTTTCGCAGCGACTCGAACAGCCACGCGGAACTGTCGGCCATCGCCGGCCGTCCGGTCATCACCCTGCGCCTGATCAATCCGAGTTTCTACCACCTCGACACCGCCGTCGCCGTGCTCGACGACACAAACATCGCGTACCTGCCGAGCGCCTTCGATGCGCCGAGCCTGGCCATTCTGCAGGAACGCTACCCGGACGCCATCATCGTCACCGAGGAAGACGCCGCCATCCTCGGCCTCAACTCCTACTCCGACGGCTACAACGTCGTCATCGCGGCCCGCGCCAAGGACTTCGAACGCCAGCTGCGCGCGCGCGGTTACAACCCGATCGGCGTCGACCTGTCCGAGCTGCTGCTGGGTGGCGGCGGCGTCAAGTGCTGCACGCTCGAGCTGCGCCGATGACCGACCGAACCACCCTGAAGGAGCACAAATGACCACGAACCTGACCGACGCGCGGGCCGTAGCCGCCGCATCCGTTTCGCCTGCGGCTGCCGGCCTGATTGCGCAGGAGAGCGCGCACGCCGCGCACAACTACCACCCACTCGAGGTCGTCGTCGCGTCCGGCGACGGTGCCTGGGTAACGGATGTCGCGGGTCATCGCTACCTGGACTGCCTCGCCGCCTACTCCGCCGTGAACTTCGGGCACTCCAACCCGGTGCTGCTTCACGCTGCTCGTGCGCAGCTGGGCCGCATCACCCTGACCAGCCGGGCCTTCTACAACGACCAGCTCGGCCCGTTCGTGACCGCGCTCGCCGAACTCGCCGGCAAAGACATGGTGTTGCCCATGAACACCGGCGCGGAAGCGGTTGAATCCGGCATCAAGGTTGCCCGCGCCTGGGGCTACCGGGTGAAGGGCGTCGCGCCCGATCTGGCGAACATCATCGTCGCCGCCGGCAACTTTCACGGCCGTACGACCACCATCATCAGCTTTTCCGACGACGAGTCGGCCCGCGCAGGATTCGGCCCGTTCACGCCCGGTTTTCGCACCGTGCCCTACGGCGATGCCGCGGCGCTCGAAGCCGCAATCGACGAGAACACCGTCGCCGTGCTGCTCGAACCCATTCAGGGTGAGGCTGGCATCGTCGTGCCGCCGGCGTCGTACCTGCCGGCGGTGCGCGAGATCACCACGCGCCACAACGTACTGTTCATCGCCGATGAGATTCAGTCGGGCCTCGGTCGCACCGGCTCGACCTTCGCCTGTGATCTCGTGGGCGTCGTGCCCGACCTCTACCTGCTCGGTAAGGCTCTCGGCGGCGGCATCGTTCCCGTTTCGGCCGTCGTCGGCAACACCGACGTGCTCGGTGTGCTGCACCCGGGCGAGCACGGCTCGACCTTTGGCGGCAACCCGCTCGCCGCGGCCGTCGGCCTGGCCGTCGTGAACATGCTGGCCACCGGCGAATACCAGCAGCGCGCGACCGAGCTCGGTGCGCGCCTGCACGCGGGGCTGCGTGCGCTGATCGGCCACGGCGTGGTCGCCGTGCGCGGCGTGGGGCTCTGGGCCGGTATCGATATCGACTCCTCCCTCGCCCCGGGCCGGGCCGTCTGCGAGGCGCTCCTGGCCCGCGGCCTGCTCGCCAAGGACACGCACGGCTCGACCATTCGCCTCGCGCCGCCGATCGTCGTCTCGGCTGAGGACGTGGACTGGGCCGTCGAGCAGCTGCGCCTCGTGCTCGCCGACCTCGCTGCGCTGTAGGTAAGTTCGGAGATTTTCGCGCCCGCGCACCGCCGCGCCCGCGCACCGCCGCGCTCGCCCCCGTAGGCTGGCAGCCATGTACACGGACCTGCCCGAAGCTGACCTGCGCCGCTACGTCAGCGCGCAGGCCGACCCCGCCGACTTCGACTTATTCTGGGCGGGAACGCTAGCCGAGACCGAGATGTACGACCTCAATGTCACGGTCACCCAGGTCGATGCCGGCCTGATTACCCTCGACGTGTTCGACGTGACCTTCTGCGGGTACGGCGGGCAGAGGGTCAAGGCCTGGCTGCGGGTTCCGGCCGGGACGACCGACCCGATGCCGGCCATCGTGCAGTTTCACGGTTATGGCCGGGGGCGGGGCCAGGCTTTTGAGAACCTGCTCTGGGCATCCGCTGGCTTCGCCCATTTTGAAATGGATGTCCGCGGCCAGGGATTCGGCGGCAGTACCGGCGACACCGACGACGACGCGGGCAGTGGCCCGCAGGTTCCGGGGTTCATGACGCGCGGCATTGGGGCCCGCGAGACGTACTACTATCGCAGGGTCTTCGCGGATGCGGTGCGTGCGGTCGCGGCGGCACGCAGCCTCGATCTCGTCGATGCAGCGCGGGTCGGCGTGACCGGGGTGAGTCAGGGCGGCGGCATTGCGCTCGCCGTGGCCGGGCTCGTGCCCGAGCTGGCCGCAGTCGTTGCCCGGGTACCGTTTCTGTGCGACTTTCCGCGGGCATCCGTCATCACCGACGCCCTGCCGTACCGGGAGCTCGGCCAGTACCTCGCCACGAACCGGTTGAAAGTGAAGCGGGTGCACGACGTGCTCGCCTACTTCGACGGGGTCAATTTCGCCAAGCGCGCCACCGCGCCGGTGATCGTGACGGCCGCCCTGATGGACCAGATCTGCCCGCCGTCGACGGTGTTCGCGGCCTACAACAATTACGCCGGACCGAAGCAGATCACCCTCTGGCCGTACAACGGACACGAGGGTGGTGCCTGGGAAGACGACGCACTCGCCCTGCGGGCCTTTCGCGAACACCTCGCCTGAACCGCCGGGCGAGCGGGTGCTGGCCAGCGCCGACGCGCCGACCCAGGATTACGCCGAGCTCCTGCAACGACGGGAAGACGCCGATTCCACGCTGGAGCTGAAGGCTGCAGGCCTCTTCTCGTCGCTGGCCCGGAACGATCCACTCGCCGACGGCAACAAACGAGTGTCCTGGATCCTCACCGTGGCCTCCTTCCAGCAGTGGACTGACCGGGCCGTTCGACACTCGTGGTGGTGAAGTGCCTCAGACAGCGCTACTGCGCCGGGGTCGCCTTCTTCGGCGCACGCCGTACCGGTGTGCCCGTGACGGCAGCGGATACGCTGACGGTTTCCTTTCGCACGGGCGTCTTGCGCGCGGGGGCGGCGTCGGCGGCGGCGACCAGGGGCGCGGCGACCGGTTGAAGCCGGGCGAGCTGCGTCACATGCGCGGGGTTCAGTTCCTCGAGCGCGTTCACGCCGAGCAGCCGCATGGTGCGGGCAACCTGTTCCGACAGGATCGCAATTGTGCGGTCGACCCCGGCCTCGCCGCCGGCCATGAGCCCGTAGAGGTAGGCGCGGCCGATCATGGTGAAGCGGGCGCCGAGGGCGACCGAGGCGACGATGTCGGCTCCCGACATGATGCCCGTGTCGAGGTGCACCTCGGTGTGGGCGCCGATCTCACGGGCGACCTGCGGCAGCAGGTGAAACGGAATCGGCGCGCGGTCGAGCTGGCGACCGCCGTGGTTCGAGAGGGTGATGCCGTCGACACCGAGGTCGACGAGACGCTTGGCGTCCTCGAGGTTCTGCACGCCCTTGACGACGACCTTACCGGGCCACTGCGCCTTGATCCAGGCGAGATCTTCGAAATCGACGGTGGGGTCGAACATCGTATCGAGCAGGTCGGCCACGGTGCCGCTCCAGCGGTCGAGGCTTGCGAAGGAGAGGGGCTCGGTGGTCAGGAAGTTGATCCACCACTCCGGGCGCGGCAGTGCGTTGACGACGGTACCGAGGGTGAGGGCGGGCGGAATCGAGAAACCGTTGCGCTGGTCGCGTAACCGAGCGCCCGCGACGGGTACGTCGACGGTGACGAGAAGGGTGTCGTAGCCGGCCTTGGCGGCCCGGTCGACGAGAGCCATGGAGCGGTCGCGGTCCTTCCACATGTACAACTGAAACCAGTTGCGTCCGTTCGGGTTGGCGGCCTTGACGTCTTCAATCGAGGTCGTGCCCATGGTCGAGAGTGCGAACGGAATACCGGCCCGGGCCGCGGCGTGCGCCCCGGCGATCTCGCCCTCGGTCTGCATCATGCGGGTGAAGCCGGTGGGCGCGATGCCGAAGGGCTGGGCCACCGGGGCGCCCAGTACGTCCCAACCCGTCGACACGGTCGACACGTCGCGCAGGATGGCGGGGTGAAACTCGATGTCTTCGAAGGCTTGGCGGGCCCTTTTGATCGAGATCTCGGCCTCGGCGGCCCCCTCGGTGTAGTCGAATGCGGCCTTCGGGGTGCGCTTTTTGGCGATGGCGCGCAGGTCGTTAATCGTGAGCGCGGCGTCGAGGCGGCGCTTCTTCGCGTTGAACTCGGGGCTTTTGAATTTCATGAGCGGAGCGAGGTCTGTGATCTTGGGGATGCGTCGTTGAACCATGGTCGTCCTATCGTGTCGTCGGGAGGGAAGTGGCTGGAGTGAGATGCGTCTCGGCGTAGTACCCCGAGATGTGGGCGTGCACGGCGAGGCGGGCGGCATCTGCGTCACCGGCCTGGACGGCACGGAGAATGCCGCGATGCTCCATCATCAGCCGAGCGGATGTTGCCCGCCAGCTCGAAAGACCCGCCACGCCCGCCCGCGCGTACCCCTCGATCGCGCTGCGGAGGCCGGCCATGGTCGCGGTGATCACCTGGTTGCCGCTTGCTTCGGCGAGCGAGAGGTGAAACTGGGTGTCGAGGGCGAGGAATTCGGCTTCGGTGAGGGGCTGGGATTCCATCGCACTGAGGATTTGCGCGCAGCCAGCCAGATCGATGGAGGTCGTGCGGCAGGCCTCGGCCAGCTCGGAGACGATCGACCCTTCCAGTACGAGACGGGTCTTGACGACGTCGGCCACCGGAAAACCCTGCGCCGCGACCTGCAGACGCATGAGCGCCGACATGCCGCCGCCGGGGCGGGCAACGATGATCGCGCCTGCGGAGGGCCCGGAACCGACGGCGGTGCGAATGAGCCCCAGCACGTCGAGCACGCGGAGCGCTTCGCGTACGCTCGACCGGCCGACACCGAGGTCGGCCGCGAGGGTGCGCTCGGGCGGCAGATGATCGCCCGGGCTGAGCCGCCCCTCGAGCAGGTCGAGTTCGACGGCGTCGAGCACGACCTGCCAGGCACGCGGGCTGAACGCGGTCATGGTGTCCTCTCGGTCGCTGTGGTCTGACCACAGGATACACGATTTTTCCGGGATTGCGGGATACAGTTTCAGCCAACCCGGGAGAGACCATGACCGCCGCACCCCAGCTCATCGACCTGAAACTGCCCGACGGACCGGGCGGGAGCGCTGGTCTGAAAGCCATCCTCGCGATCCCGGCCGGCGCCGGCCCGTGGCCCGGCGTCGTGCTCGTGCACGAGGCGTTCGGGCTCACCGACGTCATGCGCCGCCAGGCCATCAGAATGGCCGAGGCCGGCTATCTTGCACTCATGCCCGACCTCTTCACCGAGGGTGGAACCCGCAAATGCCTCGTTGCGACCTTTCGCGCCCTGTCGGCCGGCGCCGGCCGGGCCTTCGTCGACATCGACTCGGCCCGCACGTTCCTGAGTGAGCGCAGCGACTGCACCGGTCGCATCGGCGTGCTCGGCTTTTGCATGGGCGGCGGTTTTGCCCTCGCCACGGCCACGCGCGGTTTCGATGCCGCCTCGGTCAACTATGGTCGGTTGCCGAAGGAGCTCGACGATCACCTGCTCGGCGCGTGCCCGATCGTCGGCAGCTTCGGCGGCGCCGACCGCTCCCTGATCGGCGCGGCAGCCACGCTCGACTCCGCCCTGGACCGGCTGAAGATCGAGCACGACGTCAAGGAATACCCGGGTGCCGGCCATGCCTTCCTCAACGACGAAGAGACCGGGCCGCGGGTTCTCCGGCCCGTGCTCAAGCGTATTCTCGGCGCCGGCCCCGACCCGGTGGCCGCCGCCGACGCGTGGACCCGCATCGAGGAGTTCTTCTCCGAACATCTGGGCCCGGGGCCCGTCGAACCCTGAACGCCGAGAGCGGATGCGTGACCCCGGCATCCGCTCTCTTGGGTGGGCAGTGCTTTAGCGCAGCGTGTAACTCTTCGGGAGCTTCAGGCCGCGCTCGGTCATGACGTCACGCAGGCGCGTGGGGTAGTCGGTGATGATTCCGTCGACGCCGAGGTTCATGATGGCGGTGATGTCGGACGTGGTGTTCACGGTCCACGGGATGACCGGCAGCCCGAGCTCGTGTGCCTCGGTCACCATCTGCGCCGTGACCGAGGCGAAGGTCGGCGACACAACGTCGTAGCCCTGGGCGGCAGCGGCCTGGGCCAGGGAGCCGTTGTAGTCATCGATGTCGATCCCGCCGAGGTTGGGGCTGATTCCCGGCTGACCGACGCCCATCCACGCGTCGCCGCTCGAGAGGGCAACGAGAGAGAGCTCGGGGGCGATCTGTTTGGTGAGGTTGAGGGAGGCCCAGTCGAAGCTCTGCACCGTGGTGCGCTCGGCCATTCCGCTCTGCTGGATCTCGGCGACGACCCTGCGAGTAAGCGCTTGCATCTCGGCATCACCGGTCGGACCGGCCACTTCCACCTTGGTCTCAACGTTGAGGCCCACCTTCGCGGCCTTGTACGCGTTCACGAGACCAAAGACATCCGTGAGCAGCGCGATGCGCGTTCCGGGTGTGTTGACCTGCTCGGGAAAGCCCGGCAGCTGCTGGTAACCGCAGTCCATCGTCTCGATCTGAGCATACGTGAGCTCGCGCACGCGGTCGTTCGCGTAGGGAAACTGCGGGTCGTCCGCGAACGCCGGGGCGGTGTCTGCGCACTTGCTCGCGGTCATCACGTCGTCGTGCCACACCACGATGCGGTCGTCACGGGTGAGGTGCGTGTCGAGTTCGAGCGTGCTCACGCCGAGTTCGAGCGAGTGGGCGAGCGCGGTGATCGACTCTTCACCCCACTGACCGCGGCCGCCGCGGTGCGACTGCAGGTCGAAGGAGCCGTTGCTGTCGTCGGCCTGGAGCGGCGTTCCGGTGGGCGTGGTGGGGGCTGCCGTTGCCGGGGCGGCCGAGACGGTCGCGGCTCCCACCGAGAGAGCAGCGACGACCGTGATCGTCAAAATGTTGCGCAGGCGCATTGCGAATTCCTTTGGTTGCCGGGCGGGCCATTTTTCGGTCCGTGTTGCCACGGTAGAAACCGAACGTGACGGATGCCTGTTGTCGGCCTGTCCGCTCGGTGAACGCTTGGGGGCGGTCACCGAGCCGACTCTGCGCTCGCTGCCCTCGCGGCCTCGCTGTGGGACTCGAAGCCGTGACCGACAACGTGAACCGGTCCACGGGCGACCGAGACCCGGCCCACCCGGCCCACCCGGCCAACCCGGGCGACACCAAGAACTGCGGCGACTTCTCCACCTGGGCCGACGCCCAGAACCGGCACGACACCTACTATTCGTCCTCCGGTGACGTCGCCCGCCTCGACGTTTTGTACGTGAATCGAGCTAGCTGCGCAGCACGACGTTCGCGGGGGCGTCACCACGCTGCATCCGCTCTATTTGGTCGCGAATGAGGCGAACCATGCGCGGGCGCATCGCGCTCGTCGCGCCGCCGACATGCGGCGTGACGAGCACGTTGGGCAGCGCAAAGAGCGGATGCCCGTGGGGCAGCGGCTCAGGATCCGTCACGTCGAGCGCGAGCCGCAGACGCCCGCTGCCGGCGTGGGCCAGCAGCGCGTCGGTATCGGCGACCGGGCCGCGCGCGATGTTCACGAGCAGGGCGCCGTCTTTCATGCGCGAGAGGAAGGCATCGTCGACGAGATGGGTGGTGGACTCGCTCAGCGGCACACCGATCACGACGACGTCGGCCCGTGGCAGCAATTCCGGGAGTGCGTCCATGGCGTAGATCTCGCCGCGCGCATCGGTGCGGGCGGTGCGCGCGACCCGAACCACCGTGGTCTCGAAGGCGAGCAGCCGAGCCTCGATCGCGGCTCCGACTCCGCCGTACCCTATGAGCAGCACGGTGCGATCGGCGAGGCTCGGGTGGTGCGCCGGCGCCCAGTCGCCCTGCTGCGCGGCGCGAACGAAGTCGGGGATTCCCCGCTGTGCGGCGAGGATGAGCGCAAGGGTGAGTTCAGCCGTCGATGTCTCGTGCACGGTCGCTGCGTTGGCGAAGACATGACCAGCCGGAAGCAGCTGGTCGATGCCGTCGTAGCCGATGGATTGGCTCTGCACGAGCCGGGTCTCGACGCCGGCGAGGTGCGCCATCCGGTTGGCGGCGCCCATGTACGGCGTCACCACGAGGTCTATCTCGGGAGCGGGAGCGGGGCCCTCCATCGACCACTGTACGAACTCCACACCGTCGATGTGCCCGAGCGCCTCGCGCAGGTCGGACTCGGGCAGGCTGACGCGCAACGCAAGGGGGCTCATCGGTCAAGCCTAGACGCGACACCGGTGCTGTCGCCGCGTGCCCCAGGTCGCGTACTGGTCGACCGGCGGCCGTCACATCGTCCCGCTGCCCGGGAGGGTGCGATTGGCGCAGGTGGCCCCGGCGCCTCGCCCCCTGCGCCTTGCCCCCGGTGCCTAGCCCCTGCGCCCCGCCCCTTACCGCCGCAGGCGTTCCCGCGGCTGCGGCACGGTGGCCGTCGCTCGCCGCAGGGTGCTCAGGCCGACCCCGGCGAACACGATCACGCCTCCGATCAGCTGCGGCGTAGTGAGCTGCGCGCCGAGAATCACTGCGATGATCACGGTGAATACGGTGATGAGGTTGAGAAACAGCCCCGCACGCCCCGGTGGAATGGTCTTCAGGGCCGAGTTCCAGAGCACGTAGGAGCCGATCGATGGGAAGATGGCGATGAAGATCACAGCCCAGCCGATCTGGGCATCCGCTGGCCAACGTGCCCCGCTGAGAACGGCGACCGGTGCGAGTAACACCGCGACGAGGGTACCCTGAACGGCCGTGGCGGTGATCGGTGGCACAGGAAGCCCCCGGCCCACGATGGTGTAGAGGCTCCACACCACGATCGCGCCCACCATGAGCACGTCGCCCGCGTTTGGTAGTCGAGTCAAAACGGATGCGAGGGCGCCATTTGTGATGATCAACACGACTCCGAAGAGGCCGAGTACGAGCCCCGCGATTCCGCGCCAGCCGATACGTTCCCGCAGCAGAAGCGCGGCGAGCACGACCATCACCGCCGGGTTCGCCGCGTTGATGAGTGAGGCGGACTGCGGGGTCGTGTACTGCAGAGCCGTATAGAGCAGCAGGTTGTAGCCGCCCACGCCGAGACCGGCGAGCAGCAGAAGGCGCGGCCAATGGCGCAGTACCTGTCGCCAGTCGGGCCTCTCGACGACCTGGGCGAGGATCAGCAGTGGCGCGCAGGCCAGCAGCCAGCGGAGCCAGGTGAGTTCCACCGGTGACATGGTCTGCACCGCGATACTGCCGACGAGGTAGTTCCCGGCCCACATGAGTGTGGCGAGAACGAGCGCGATTGTTGCCCTCATGTGGAGCCCGCCCCGGTGGTCGCGCGGCCACGGCGAACCGGACCGAGGAGGGCTGGCGTGGAATGGGTCATCGTGTACCTGACGTTCGGTGAACGGTCTCCTTCGACCCTAGACCGCGCGCGACCATCATCCCGGCGCTGTCGACCGGTGCGGGCGAACCGGGAATTTTCACCGAGGTGGCCTGTTGACTAGAGGAGCACGTGTGGCGGCGATCGGGACAGCCCGAATGCTGTCACCCCGCGAAACCAACGGAAAGAAGCTCGCTCATGGACCTCAACACTGTTGATCTCACCAATCGACGCGGAATCATCACCGGTGCCGGACAGGGCATCGGCCGGGCGCTCGCGCTCGAATTCGGTCGACGCGGCGGACACCTGCTCCTGGTTGGCCGTCAGCTCGCCACCCTCACCGAAACCGCGCGGCTCGTTGCCGCCGAGGGCGGAACGACTCAGCTCCTGGTCGAAGACCTGACCGCGCCGGGCGCCGTGGAGCGAATCGCGGAGGCGGTTGCACCCTGGAGTGTCGTTGACCTCCTCATCAACAACGCCGGAAACGTGCGAGCCGGTCGACTCGACGTGACCGCCGACGCGGATGTCCACGCGATGATCGATCTGAATCTCACCGCCCCGATCCTGCTGACCAAGAGCCTCCTTCCCGCCCTTCGACGAAGTGGGCAGGGCCGTGGCAGCATTCTCCTGAACATTTCCAGCGGGATTGCGCTCGTCGGGATGCCGTTCTACTCGATCTACGCGGCAACGAAGTCGGGCATCGCGCAGTTCGGCGAATCGCTGCGCCGCGAGCTGATCGGAACCGGCGTGCATGTTGCCACCGTGTATCCCGGCGCGACGGACACGGCCATGATGACCTCGCAGAACGCCGGTGCCGACCTTGGGTGGGAGCGCCGATCGCTCGCTGACGTCATCACCGACCTGATTGCGGCGCTGGAGGCGGGCGAGCATGAAATCAACACCGCGCCGGAAGGCCGCCGGGCGATGCAGCAGCTGAATATCACCGACCCCCTGGCCGTGGATGCCGCCCTCGCGCCCGGCCTCGAGGCCCTCGAACTCGCGGTCCGCGACCACCGCAGCATCTAGGAGGTTCCTGGTGGGCGCTCAGCCCGCCGGATTCGTGCCGGGCCGCTAACCACCCCAGTGCAATCTGCCGCACCCCGCACCCCGCACCCCGCCCCGAGTCACGTTCCGGGCCCGAGCCCGGACAGAAAAAAAAGAACTCAGCGCGGGACGGTGGCCTCGACGATCGCGATCTCGCGGGTGGCGGTCTCACGGTTGAGTTCGGCGGCAGTCTCCCGGTCCCGGTCCCTGGACGGCTGCAGGTCACGCCCATCGCCGGAGTGCAGCACGCGCACCCGGGGCGCGGTGAACGGATGCAATTGCACCCGTAGTCGGCGATAGCGCACCATCCAGAACAGCACGACGGCTGCGGCCAACAGGCCGGAGATCGCGGCGACGCCGAGCGCCCAGCGCGGGCCACAGGCATCCGCTACCCAGCCGACGAGCGGTGCACCGAGGGGAGTGCCGCCGACGAAGATGGCCATGTAGAGCGCCATCACGCGGCCGCGCATCTCGGGGCGGGTCGTGGTCTGCACGTAGGCGTTCGCGGTCGTCATGAGCGTGAGCGCGGACAATCCGATGAGCACGAGAGAGACGGCGAAACTCGCATAGGTGGGCATGATCGCGGACAGTGCGCAGGCGATTCCGAACAGGGCGGCGCCGAGCACGATGAGCCGCAAGCGGGCCCGACTGCGCCGGGCGGCGAGCAGCGATCCGGCGACGGCGCCAATGGCCATGATTGAGCTGAGCAGGCCGAATTCTGCGGCCCCCCGGCCGAATTCAATCGTGGCCATGGTCGAGGTGAAGATGGCGAAGTTGAGTCCAAATGTGCCGATCAGAAAGACCGCGATCATGACCACGATAATGTCGGAACGCCCGCGCACATAACGGAAGCCGGCCATGAGCTGCCCGCGCTCGCGGGAGATTTTGGGCTGGCGGCGCAGCTGGTGCGTGCGCAGCAGAGTCATCGCGAAGACGGTCGCGGCGAAGGTGACGGTGTTGATCATGAATACCCAGCCGGCACCGGCGGCGACCGTGAGCAGGCCGGCAGCGGCCGGTCCGATCAGGCGAGCACCGTGGAACGACGCCGAGTTGAGTGCGACCGCGTTCGAGAGGTTCTCTTCGGCGACGAGCTCGGAGACGAACGTCTGGCGAGCCGGCGCGTCGATCGCGGCGACGACGCCGAGGCCGAAAGCAAACAGGTACACGTGCCACAGCTCAACGACCCCGGTGACAGAAAGAATGCCGAGGCCGAGGGCCAGCAGCCCCATCAGGGTCTGGGTGAGAATGAGCAGCTTGCGCCGATTGAACCGGTCGGCGATCAGGCCAGACCACGGCATGAGCAGCAACATCGGGCCGAGCTGGAGCGCCATGGTGATGCCGACCGCGGTGGCGTTATAGTCGGTGAGCTGGGTCAGCACGATCCAGTCCTGCGCGGTGCGCTGCATCCAGGTGCCAATATTCGACACCAAAGCTCCGGCGAACCAGATGCGGTAATTAACAACGCTCAGCGAGCGAAACATGGCACTCAACTGTCGGCGAGCTCCTTCATGATCAGGGTTGCGTCGGCGAGAACGCGATGCTGTTCGGGGCTGAGCTGGGCGACGCGTTGCACCAGCCAGGCATCTCGGCGCTTGCGGGTTTCGGTCATCATTTCGCTCGCGGCATCCGTTGTACTGAGCACAATCTTGCGGCCATCGAGCGTGGAATCGGTGCGGGTGACGAGGCCGGCATCGACGAGGCACTTCACGGTGCGGGTCATCGACGGTGGGGTGACCCGCTCGAACTCGCTGAGTTCGGTGAGCGTCAGCGGGCCGTGCACGTAGAGCGCGCCGAGCGCCGAGAACTGGCCGCTCCCCAACTCGTTGTCGGCCTTCTCCTGACGTAGGCGCCGCGCCAGACGGCCATTGGCCAGGCGAAATTCGTGGCTGAGTTCGGCGGTGTTGGGCGCTGCGGCCGGCCGGTGTGCGGTGGCCGGCTGCAGCGCCTTGATGACGCCCAGGGCTGCGGATTTCGGGTGCGTTCGCGATTCCATAGATACTTAGCATAGCAAATTAGCCTCGCTAAGTATATTGTTTTCCTGTCCCCAGCGGCTCCGAACAGGGCAGACTGGCCTCGTGCCCACATATACGGATGCCTCTGGCCTGGTTATCACCTATTACCTCTGGCCGGTCGATGCTGCCCGAGCTGTCGTTCAACTCGCGCACGGCGTCGGTGAGCATGCCCAGCGCTATGCTGCGCTCGCCGCCGACCTCAACCGCGCCGGGTATACGGTCTACGCCGACGACCACCTCGGCCACGGCCAGACCGGACTCGCCCAACACGGCGGCGACCATACCCAGCTCGGTCGGCTCGGCACGGGCGGGCTGCGCGCTGCCGTGGCCGGCGTGCATCAGCTGAGCGGAATCATCCGCACACAGCACCCGGCGCTGCCACTCGTGCTGCTCGGGCACAGCTGGGGATCGTTCATGGTGCAGATGATCGTCAACGAGCATGCCGCGGAATACGACGCCATTGTGCTCTCGGGCACCGCGTACCGCTGGCCCGGTTACCTCGACGGCGGCGACCTCAACCGTAAACACCAGACGCTCGGTACGACCGGGGTCGAGTGGCTCAGCCGGGACCCAGCCGTCGCGCACGGCTTTGTGGCTGACCCGCTGACCACGGCGACGCCGCTCGCGAAGCTGTTCGGCTTTCGCGAGGCCGCCCGCCTGTTCGGTCGGCCAGCCCGTGATTTGCCGGGTACCCTGCCGCTGCTGGTGCTCGTCGGCGGCGACGACACCGTTGGCGGGGAGCGCAGTGCGCTCAAACTGGTGAACGCCTATATCCGGCGCTCCGGGCTGCGGGATGTGCAATTGGTCGTGTATCCGGGAGCGCGGCACGAGGTCTTCAACGAGACCAACCGCGACGAGGTGATCGGCGACCTGGTGGCCTGGCTCGACGCGCGCTTTCCGCGTAAGCCGTAGGCTGGTTTCATGCATGGTGAATATAAGGTTCCGGGCGGCAAACTGGTCGTCGTCGATCTCGATGTCATCGACGATGTCATCACGAACTTTCGTCTGGCCGGGGACTTCTTTCTCGAGCCCGACGATGCCCTCGAAGACATCAATGCCGCCGTGACCGGCCTGCCGGCCGGCAGCTCGGCGGCCACAATCGCCGCTGCCGTGCGCGATGCATTGCCGAGTGGCGCCATTCTGCTGGGCTTTTCACCGGAGGCGGTGGCGGTCGCGATTCGCCGTTCACTCGCTCAGGCGAGCACCTGGCGGGACTATGACTGGCAGATCATCCATTCGCAGATGCCCGACGCGCCCGTGCTGCAGATGGCCCTCGACGAGGTGCTCGCGACCGAGGTCGGCGAAGGACGCCGCGGTCCCACCCTGCGCATCTGGGAGTGGAATGAGCCGGCCGTGGTCATTGGCAGTTTTCAATCGCTCAAGAACGAGGTCGACCCGGAGAACGCCGCGAAATACGGTTTCACCGTGGTGCGGCGCATCAGCGGCGGCGGCGCCATGTTCATGGAGGCCGGCTCGGTCATCACCTATTCGATTTATGCACCGACCGACCTCGTGCAGGGCATGAGCTTCGCCGACTCGTACGCGTTTCTCGACGAGTGGCTCATCATCGCCCTCAAATCACTCGGTATCGATGCGTTCTACCAGCCGCTCAACGACATCACGAGCCCGACCGGCAAGATCGGCGGTGCCGCGCAGAAGCGCCTCGGCAGTGGCGCCGTGCTGCACCACGTCACCATGAGCTACGACATGGACGGCGAAAAGATGGTGCAGGTGCTGCGCATCGGCCGGGAGAAGCTCAGCGACAAGGGCATCACGAGCGCCGCCAAGCGCGTCGACCCGCTGCGCAGGCAAACCGGCCTCAGCCGGGCCGCGATCATCGACCGCATGAAGGAGACCTTCATCGGTCTCTACGATGCCACCGAGGATGACGTCACCACCGAGGAATATGCCAAGGCCACCGAGCTCGTCGCCAATAAGTTCAGCACCGAGGCCTGGCTGGCGCGGGTGCCCTGAAAGCGCCACGAGCGGGTGCTGCCGGCCGGGCCCAGAGCGTCCGCTCGCCGTTACCGTCCGCGCGTCAGCAGGTCTTGGTATTCAGCGTGGGTGTCGATCCAGTGCGCAACGTACGAGCAGGCCGGTACCACGGCGAGGTCGGTGCGCGCACGCACGTCGTCGAGCGCCTGCTCGATGAGAATGCTCGCCACACCGAGTTGACGCTGCGCCGGATCGATCTCTGTGTGAGTGAAATGCACGGCATTCGATGTCGTGACGTAGTCAGCGAGCCCCACGGTCTCGCCGCCGAGCCACACCGTGTAGCGGCTCTGCTCGGGTTCGCGGCGCACCATCAATAGGCCCAGCTCGGCCAGATTCTGCGAGTGAATGGTTGTCGATTCAGCAGTCACCACGACAGACTAAACCGATTGTTGGCGCGGAGGCTGAAAGAATGGACAAATGCCAACCGCGTGGACACCGACCAGCCCGAGCCGCGTCATCCACGCCAACAATCTCGAGGTGCTGCCGAGCCTGCCCGATGGCGCTTTCACCCTGATCTATCTCGACCCGCCGTTCAACACCGGCCGATCGCAGAAACGACAGAGCACCACCTCGGTGCGCTCGGTCAGCACCGACGGCTCGCACGCGGTCGGCACGATCACGGGGTTCAAGGGGCAGCGTTACGAACGCATCAAAGGCGACGTGCTCGGCTATGACGACCAATTCGACGATTATTGGGCCTTTTTGGAGCCGCGCCTGATCGAGGCGTGGCGCCTGCTCGCACATGACGGCACGCTCTACCTGCACCTCGACTACCGCGAAGCGCACTACGCCAAGGTGCTGCTCGACGCCCTGTTCGGCCGTGAGAGTTTTCTCAACGAGCTCATCTGGGCCTACGACTACGGCGCGAAATCCAAGAACAAGTGGCCGACCAAGCACGACACGATTCTGGTCTACGTGAAAAACCCGGCCCGGTACTTCTTCGACTCGACCACGGTCGATCGCGAGCCGTACATGGCGCCCGGCCTGGTCACGCCCGAAAAAGTGGCCAGGGGCAAACTGCCGACGGATGTCTGGTGGCACACGATCGTCTCGCCCACCGGTAAGGAGAAAACCGGCTACCCCACCCAGAAGCCGATTGGAATATTGCGCCGCATCATCCAGGCATCGAGTCGGGAGAATGACTGGGTGCTCGATTTCTTCGCCGGTAGCGGCACGACCGGCGCGGTCGCGGCCGCGCTTGGCCGCCGCTTTGTGCTCATCGACCAGAACCCCGAAGCGCTCGCTGTCATGCGTGCGCGCTTCGAATCGGTTTCCGGTGTCGAATTCCTTGAACTACCCGCTGAACCCGAGAAGAACGGGTGAGACTTCGCATTTTCACCGCGCCCCAGCAGGGTGCCGGCTTCGACGCCTTCTTGCGCAGCGACCATTATCAGGTCGTGGGTGAGGGCGACGGCCTGCCCGGCCCGACGGATGTCTGGTGGCACACGATCGTCTCGCCGCTGGGGTCGTTCCGCAGCTGAACTGAGGCGAGCAGCTCGTTGGTCAGACCCCCGCGTGCACCGCCCGAATGTGCGAGGCATACCAGCGCCCGCTGTCTTTCACCGTGCGCTCGAGCGTGTCATAGTCGACCCGAATGATACCGAACCGTTTTTCGTAGCCGTACGACCACTCAAAGTTGTCGAGCAGCGACCAGACGAAGTACCCCCGCACGTCGGCGCCGGCCGCAATCGCCTCGCCCATCGCGTTGATGTGCGCCGCGATGTAGTCGGTGCGCAGGGCGTCGTGCACAGCGCCGTCGGCGCCCACCGCGTCGTCGTAGGCCGCGCCATTCTCGGTCACATAGAGTGGCGGTAGCCGGTCGTACTCCTGGCCGAGCCGCACCAGCAGCAGGCGCAGCCCGTCGGGGTTGACCTCCCAGTCCATCGCGGTGCGCGGCAGCCCGCGGCTGGGAAAGGTGATGTACTCCGATCCGATCCAGGGTGACCCGACCGGTCGGGTGGCGCCACCGGTGTGTCCGTCGCTCGCCGAGACATCCGCATGCCCACTCACGAGGTCATCGTGATAATGGTTGACGCCCAGAAAATCCAGCGGAGCGCCGATGATTGCCAGGTCGTCAGAATGGATGACCTCGGCCAGGCCGAACGGCTCAAGGTCGCGCAGGATGTCGTCCGGATAGGCGCCGCGCAGCAGCGGGTCGAGAAAGATTCGGTTCGCGAGCGAATCGAGCCTCCGGGCCGCCTCGACGTCGACCGGGTCGGCGGCATCCCGCGGCACGGCATTGGTGAGGTTGAGCGTGATGCCGAGGTGCTCGGCCCCGGCTGACCGCAGCGCGTTCACCGCGAGCCCATGCGCGAGGTGCTGGTGATGCACCGCGGCCACCGCCGCCCGGCCATTCTGCCGGCCCGGCGCGTGCACGCCCGATCCATAACCGAGCAGCGAGGAGCAGAACGGTTCGTTGAACGTAGTCCAGTGCGTGACCCGGTCGCCGAGCGCGGAGTAGACATCCGTCGCGTAGTCAACGAACCGGTACGCTGTGTCGCGGCTGGCCCAGCCCCCCCGCTCTTCGAGGGCCTGCGGCAGGTCCCAGTGATAGAGCGTGAGCCAGGGCAGAATACCGGCGCCGAGCAGTTCGTCGACCAGCCGGGAGTAGAAGTCGAGCCCCACCGGGTTCACGGCGCGATCGCCCGGTCGTACCCGCGACCAGCTGGTCGAGAACCGGTAGGAGTCGAGGCCGAGCGAGGACATGAGCTGCACGTCAGCGGGCCTGCGGTGATAGTGATCCACCGCCCTTTCGAGGTCGTCACCGCCCGCGATGGCACCCGGAACGCGCGCGAACGTGTCCCAGATCGAATCCTCTTTGCCGCCCTCGTGGCCGGCGCCCTCGATCTGCGCGGCGGCCGTCGCCGACCCCCAGATGAATCCGCGCGGCCAGGGGAACGGTGTGGGTTCGATCTGCGACATGACGTCACGGTACCCTGCCGTGCCGCGTTCGACCAGTGACTGGGCCGTATCCTCGTCGACACCTCGCCGCAGGGCTTTCAGGACTCTGATAGTCGTCGCGGCTAAGCTCGAATCATGCTGCAGAACAACGAACCCACGGAGGCCGACCAACGGCGTCTCCGACGCCGGTTTCTGATCGGCGTCATCATCGTTGGAGTACTCGTTGCCCTCGCGGCGATCGCGCTTTACCTGAGCGCCGCAGTCAGTGCCTGACCTCTTCCCCCTCTCCCCATCGAAGTGAGTACATTGTGCAGTTGACCCGGTGGCAGCGACTCGGCCTGACGACGGCCATCGGAGCCGCACTCGCGGTCGGCGCGACCGCGCTCGTCGTTCAGGCCCTCGAGGGTCCCAGGGGCCCGGCGCACACCGCGCAGACAACGGATGCCGCCACCCCCGCCGCAACGGATGACCCGGCTCGCGCCACCCCCACCGACCCGGCCGTTGCCGTTGCAGTCGAACCGACGGCCGAACCGGCCCTCAGCGCCCCCGTAACCGCACAGGTGGACTACGCCTTGGCGCACTGGAAGCTGGAAAACTACAACGCCGCCGCGTGGGGCGTTCTCGGTGAAAACGACTGCGTCAACTTCGCCAGCCAGGCCATGATCGCGCGCGGCTGGACCATGGACGGCGTCTGGTCAAGCCCGAAGAACGGCAACGCCTACGACGCCTCGGCGGCCTGGCGCAGTTCCACCGCATTCATGAACTACATCGCCTCGACCGGCAAGGCGACCGCCCTGACCGATCAGCAGCGCGACCGGGTGAAGGTCGGTGACATCGCGCAGTTCGACTGGGACAACACCGGCGACCGCGATCACACCGGGATCGTCACCAGGGTAGAGCGGGTCGGCGACACCATTTCAATCTCGTTTGCCGGGCACACCCTGGATTCCGATTACCGCTCGGTCGACACGGCGATCACGGTCGACCACCCGGGCGGCCGAGCGTACTACTGGAGCGTTCCGTAACCGCATCGCGTGAACGCTACCGCGTGTGCTGCGCTGAGGGCGGGGCTCGGTTAGGCGATCGCGTCGTCGACGATTGCCTTCGCCTCGGCCTGCACCCGGGCCAGGTGCTCCGGGCCGAGAAAGGACTCGGCGTAGATCTTGTAGACGTCTTCGGTGCCACTGGGCCGGGCCGCGAACCAAGCATTTTCGGTCGTCACCTTGACGCCGCCGATGGCCGCGCCGTTGCCGGGGGCCACACTGAACGCCCCGGTGATCTTCTCCCCGGCCAGCTCAGTGGCCGTGATCATCGAGCCGTCGAGCTTGCTCAGCGCTGCCTTCTGCGCGGGCGTTGCTGCGGCATCCACTCGGGCATAGGACGGAGCGCCGAAGTGCTCGGCCAGTTCCGCGTAGCGCTGGCTGGGAGTCTTGCCGGTCACCGCGAGAATCTCGGAAGCAAGCAGGGCGAGCAGAATGCCGTCCTTATCGGTGGTCCAGACGGTTCCATCGAAACGTACGAAGCTTGCGCCAGCGCTCTCCTCGCCGCCGAAGGCCACGGAACCGTCGATGAGTCCGGGCACGAACCACTTGAAGCCGACCGGCACCTCCCACAGGTCGCGGCCAAGAAAGCCGGTCACCCGGTCGATCATCGTCGACGAGACGAGGGTCTTGCCGACAGCGGCGTCGGGCTTCCAGCCTTCCCGGTGGCTGTACAGGTAGTCAACGGCGACGGCCAGAAAATGGTTCGGGTTCATCAGGCCGCCGTCGGGAGTGACAATGCCGTGCCGGTCCGCGTCGGCGTCGTTCCCGGTGAGAATGTCGTATTCGTCCTTGTGGGCGACAACGGATGCCATCACCGACGCACTCGACGGATCCATGCGGATCTTCTCGTCCCAGTCCAGAGTCATGAATCGCCAGGTGGGGTCGACGGTGGGGTTGACCACGACCAGGTCGATCTCGTAGCGGTCGCGGATGGCACCCCAGTAGCCCACGCTGGCGCCGCCGAGCGGGTCGGCCCCGATGCGGATTCCGCTGGTGCGGATGGCCTGCATGTCGATGATGTTCTCGAGGTCATTTACGTAGTGGCCGCGAAAGTCGTAGGTTTCCACGGCGCTCGGCTCGCTCATCAGCACGCCGACCAGGCCAGTGGCGATGAGTTCATTGGCCCGGTTGGCGATCCACGAGGTGGCGTCGCTGTCGGCCGGGCCGCCGTGCGGCGGGTTGTACTTGAAGCCGCCGTCCATCGGTGGGTTGTGGCTCGGCGTGACGACGATGCCGTCGGCCAGGTCGCCGTGCTCGGCGCGGTTGTAGGCCAAAATCGCGTGCGACAGGGAAGGAGTGGGTACGTAGTCGTCGAACTCGTCGACGAGCACGCGCACGCCGTTGGCGACGAGCACCTCGAGCGCGGTCGTGTAGGCCGGGCCGCTGAGCGCGTGCGGGTCGGTGCCGATGAAGAGCGGGCCGGTGATGCCCTGGCCGGCGCGGTATTCCACGATCGCCTGCGTCGTCGCACTGATGTGATCCTCATTGAACGCGGTGTTCAGCGAACTGCCGCGATGCCCGGAGGTGCCAAAGACGACCCGCTGGGCCGGCACCGCCACATCCGGTTTCAGGTCGTAATAGGCCTTGATCAGCTCATCAACATCGATCAAATCAGTTTCCAGGGCTCGGGTTCCCGCTCGTTCGCTCATGAGCACAGTCTGGCACCCCCAGTAGGCTGAGAGCCATGCCCGACTCGCCGAATGCGCCCACAAGCCAGACCTACAGTTATCTCGGTCCGGCCGGTACGTTTACCGAAGCGGCACTCGCCCAGGTGCCCGAGGCGCGCGGGCAGATCTGGCGCCCGGTCAACAATGTCGGCGAGGCCTTCGCCGACATCGCATCGGGCCGCAGCCAGGCGGCGATGATCGCCATTGAGAACTCGGTCGACGGCGGCGTCACCGCCACCCAGGACGCGCTGGCGAGCGTGCCAAACCTGCGCATCGTCGGCGAATATCTCGTACCGGTGAATTTCGTGCTCGTCGCGCGCCCCGGCACCACCCTCGCCGACGTGCGTGTCGTCAACGCGCATCCGGTTGCCTACGGGCAATGCCGCAACTGGCTCGAACGCACACTGCCGAGCCACGGTCACATTCCCGCTTCGAGCAACGTCGCCGCCGCGTCTGCCCTCCTCGGCAACAATCAAGCGGATGCCGCGATCGCCCCGCCCGGCATAGACAAGCACCACGACCTCGTCGTTCTCGCGTCAGAAATCGGTGACAACCCGAACGCGGTGACCCGGTTCGTGCTCGTCGCCCGCACGTCGGAAGTCGCCGCGCCGACCGGTGCGGACAAGACCAGCGTCATCATTGAGCTGCCGAGCGACCGTTCGGGTGCCCTGCTGGAGATGCTCGAGCAGTTCGCCACCCGTGGCGTGAACCTCAGCCTCATTCAATCGCGGCCGATCGGCGATTCCCTCGGCCGCTACCGTTTCGTCGTTGACGCTGACGGACATATTCTCGACGAGCGCGTCGCTGACGCGCTACTCGGCCTTCGTCGCTTCAGCCCCAAGGTGATCTTTCTCGGGTCGTATCCGCGAGCCGACAAGCGCCGGATCGAATTCACCTCCCGCTACGACGACGGCATCTTCATCGAGGCCAGGGACTGGTTGCGTGGCCTGATCGCCGGGGAGCCCACCGACTGAAGCGCACCGAGTCGCGCGCCGGGCTCAGGCGCCGGAGTCAGCGGGCACGCGCACGATGAGCGCGTCGGCATCGGCGTGCAGTCGCACTTTGTGCACCAGGCCGAACTCGTCGCCGTCGAGCTCAAATTCTTGCGCGTGTTCGAGCACGATGCGAATATCGGGCCCACGCAGGGTTGTCATGACGCGCTCATTCGATGATTCGGTTGCCTGAATCATGCGTCGGCCCACCGCTGAGCGCCTCAGCACCCCGTTCTCCCAGGTCACCCGGCGCCAGATGGTCAGCCAACCGAGTACGCCCTTGGGCTGCAGCACGGCAATGTCGAGAATGCCGTCGTCGAGGCGCGCCTCGGGTAGAAACTGCAGGTTGCCCGGCAGTAGTCCGCAGTTGGCGATGAGAATGGCGCTCACCTGCGCTGGCCGGTCGGTTCGCCCCCCCACGCTGTAGCGGATACGAAATGGCTGCGCTTTGGGCAGCGCTCGTGCCACCCCGTCGACGTAGGCGAGCCACCCCACCTGCTTCTTGAGGTCGTCGCGGGTGTGGGCGATCATCTGAGCGTCGAGGCCGAGCCCGGCCATGACCAGAAAGACGTGTTCCTCCACGGCGCCGGCTTGGGTGGTCATGCTCGCCACGCCGAGGTCGATGGGCTTATCGACGCCGTTGAACGCGATCGTGGTCGCGGCATCGATGCTGCCAAGCGGCAACAGCAGGTTGCGGGCGAGCAGGTTGCCGGTGCCCGACGGCACGATAGCCATGGGCACGCCAGACTCACGCAGTGCCTCGGCCACGGCCCGCACCGTGCCGTCGCCGCCGGCCGAGAGCACCATGGCGGCGTTGGCATCGAGGGCCCGTCGTGTCGCCGCCTGACCGACATCGTCGACACTCGTTTCAAACCATTGTGTTTCAGCCCAGCCGGCGGCTCGTTCGGCCGTGGCCACGCTGGCCCGCAGCTTGTCGAGGTCAACTTTCACGGGGTTGTAGACGACGGCGGCGTGCTGATTGAGTTTTCCGGAGGCGCTCACGAGGCCTAGGCTACTGGGTTGCACTCGCGATTGCCCAACAGCGCACGCTTGTAGACTGGCCGAGTGATTGATCCGGTGCTGTTACGCGAAAACCCTGACCTCTTCAAGCGTTCGCAGGAGTCTCGTGGCGACTCCGTTGAGGCGGTGGATGCCGCGCTCGCCGCCGACGCCGAACGACGTTCGACGATCACCGCGTTTGAAGACCTGCGCGCCGCGCAGAACCTGTTCGGCAAGCGCGTGGCGGCTGCGCCCGGAGCTGAAAAGAAGGCGCTCGTCGCCGAAGCGCAGAGCCTTGCCGCCGAGGTGAAGGCCGCCGGAGTCATTGCCAGTGATGCTGACGCCCGCTTTACCGCGATCGTCAAAACCATCGCAAACCCGATCATTGACGGTGTTCCCGCGGGCGACGAGGCCAACTTCGCGACCCTGCGCACTCACGGAGCGGCACCAGTTTTTGATTTCGAGCCGCGCGACCACCTTGAGCTCGGCGAACTGCTCGGCGCCATCGACATGGCCCGCGGTGCCAAGGTCTCCGGAACCCGGTTCTACTTTCTGAAGGGAATCGGTGCCCGCCTCGAGATCGCCCTCATGAACATGGCGCTCGACCGGGCCCTCGAAGCCGGCTTCGTGCCGCTCATCACCCCCACCCTGGTGCGCCCCGAGATCATGGATGGCACCGGCTTTCTCGGCGAACACAACGACGAGGTCTACTACCTGCCCGCTGATGACCTCTACCTCACCGGCACGAGCGAGGTCGCGCTCGCCGGATATCACAAGGACGAAATCCTCGACCTGTCCGAGGAACCCCTGCGTTACGCCGGCTGGTCCACCTGCTACCGCCGCGAAGCCGGCTCGGGCGGAAAAGACACCCGCGGCATCATCCGCGTGCACCAGTTCAACAAGCTCGAGATGTTCACCTATGTGCTGCCCGACAACGCTGAAGCCGAGCACGAGCGCCTCGTCGCCCTGCAGGAGGTCATGCTGCAATCCCTCGGCCTGAGCTACCGAGTGATCGACGTCGCCGCGGGCGACCTCGGCTCGAGCGCCGCCCGCAAGTTCGACATTGAGGCCTGGGTCCCCACCCAGAACGCCTACCGCGAGCTCACCAGCACGAGCAACTGCACCACCTATCAGGCGCGCCGGCTGGACATCCGCTATCGCACCGATTCGGGCAAGACCGCGCCGGTTGCCACGCTCAACGGCACGCTCGCGACCACCCGCTGGCTGGTCGCGATGCTCGAAACGCACCAGCAAGCCGATGGTTCGGTGCGCGTTCCAGACGCGCTACGGCCCTACCTCGGCGGCCTCGATGTGTTGATGCCCCTCCCGGTGCGGGGAGCGAAGTGACCAGCGTTGTGACCACCGAACCATGGCTCGTCGCCCTCGACATCGATGGCACCACCATGCACGAAGACGGGTCGATCAGCCAGGCCGTGATCGACGAGGTTAGCCGGCTCGCCGCTGCCGGCCACGAGGTCATGCTCGCCACCGGGCGCTCCGCCGCCGCTGCCCTGCCGGTGCTTGACCGACTCGGCATCTCTCCGCGCTACGTGGTCTGCTCCAACGGTGCCATCACCATGCACCGCGACGCCTCCGCGCCCATGGGCTACCGCCGCGAATGGGTCGAAACCTTCGACCCGAGCGACGTGCTCACCTCGATTCGAGCGCACCTCGGCTCGGCCCGGTTTGCGGTCGAAGACGAGCACGGCTTCTACCGCTACACCGAGCCGATTCCGGATGCGACGATCGGCATGGACAGCGAACGGGTCGATTTCGACGAGCTTCTGAAGCACCAGGCGACCCGCGTGATCGTCATCTCGCCCGATCACGACATGGAGGATTTTCTCCAGGTCGTTGAACGCATGGGTTTGAACCGGGTGAGCTACGCGATCGGGTGGACGGCCTGGCTCGACATCGCCCCCGACGGTGTGAACAAGTCAACGGCGATGGAGCGGGTGCGGGTGTCGGTCGGTATTCCCCGCGAACGGGTAATGGCCGTTGGTGACGGTCGAAACGACATCGACATGCTGCACTGGGCCGCCGAATTCGGTCGCGGTGTGGTCATGGGAGAGTCGCCCGATGATGTTCTGGCCGCCGGTTCGGAGGTCACCGGCAACGTGTCCATCGACGGCCTCGCCATGGTGTTACGCACGCTCTAACGGGTATCCAGCCGTTTGTCAGCCTGCTCTGTCAGCCTGAGCAATCTGCCATCGGCTAGAATCGGCCCAGTTCGCCCAATATTTCTGCGCTGTACTGTGCGCGGGGAATGGGCAACCGGGAGGGCTGTCCGAGCGGCCGATGGAGCCAGTCTTGAAAACTGGTGGGCAGAAATGTCTCGTGGGTTCGAATCCCACGCCCTCCGCAGCACGAGCGCAATGCAGCTTCACCGCACTGAATACGACCGGCGCACAACGATTGTCGCCTCAGGCACACCACGCCAACAAGTCGATGAGAGGACATGAGTGAGCGACCAACTTCGCCCCCGCAAGTCAGGTTCAACGAACCTCAAAACCGTTGCTCGTCACGGTCGGCTGAAGAAGTCGAACGCGGCCGTCGCCGTGGCAAAGTTCATCGCGGCCAGCGTGGCCGTCGTTCTGGTCAGTGGATTCTCCGTGGCCGCCATCGCCACCTATGACGTCGCCACGAGCGTGCAGCCCAGCGTGCACCTCGCCAATGAGTCAAACGGCCCCGTTCCCTCGATCGGCGCCATCAACGGCGGCGTGAACATGCTCATCGTCGGCAGCGACAGTCGGGTCGGCCAGGATGCGGCCTTTGGTCCAGTGGATTCCACCGGCGACCTCAACGACGTGACGATGCTGCTGCATATCTCCGAAGACCATAGCAACGCCTCCGTCATCAGCTTTCCGCGTGACATGTTCGTGGCGATTCCGTCCTGCCCGAAAGAGGGAGGCGGCACCTACAGTGCCATGAGCAGCCAGAAGATCAACACGACGCTCAGCTATGGCGGGCTCGCCTGCACGGTGGCGACGGTCGAAAAGCTGACCGGTCTGTCGATTCCGTTCGCGGCCGAGGTGCAGTTCAGTGGCGTCATGGCCATGTCGACGGCTGTCGGCGGCGTGCCGGTCTGTGTGGCCAGCAAGATTGAAGACGAGTACACCGGTATGTTCCTCGATGTCGGGGAGCACACGCTGTCGGGGTATGACGCTCTGCAGTTTCTGCGGACCCGACACGGGCTTGGCGACGGCAGTGACCTGACTCGCATCAATAACCAGCAGCTGTTCATGTCGTCGCTCGTGCGCACGATCAAGAGCGCGGATACCCTGTCTGACCCGACCAAGGTGTACTCGCTGGCCAAGGCCGTGACGGCGAACATGCGCCTTTCCGACAGTCTCAACAACGTATCGACGATCGCCTCGATCGCCATTGCGCTCAAGGACATCGACCTGAATCAGGTTGTCTTCGCCCAGGTGCCCACGGGCAATGTTGCCGGCGGCGTCGCGGCCACCCAGCCGGCCTTCGATAACCTGTTCCAGGCGGTTGCCGCCGATGATCCGCTCACGCTGAGCGGTACGACTGGGCGGGGCACGACCGCTGATCCCAATGCACCCGTTGCCGCTGATCCAGCGCCGGCCGTTCCGGTTGACCCGACCGCGACGCCGGAACCGACCGCGACGCCGGAACCAACCGGGACGCCGGAACCAACCGCCACTGATTCGGCTGGCGTCTTGTCGGAGAAGGTGACCGGGCAAACCGCGGGCGACTACACCTGCACCCAGGGCCGCACGCTCAAAAACCAATAGTGCGCGGTGCGGCATCCGTCGTCGTGGTGTAAACGACGGATGCCATGCGGCTAGGATGGACCAGTGTGTTTGCGTCAAGCAACACCAAGGAGACGTCGCATAGTTCGGCTTAGTGCACCACCCTGCTAAGGTGGAGTACCCTTTACGGGGTACCGTGGGTTCAAATCCCACCGTCTCCGCACTGAGGAATTCACGTAATTCCGGCGATTTGGTCACGAAATTCTTGCGGTAACCAAAAACCGGCGATCCCATCGTCGGGTTTTCGCTTTAATGCGCTGTTTCTGAAGGTGTTCGCCCCGAAATACGTCGTGTTCGGAGCGTGATCGTTGCTTAAACAGCGATACGCCCTGTTTGGAAGGCTCGGTTAGACCCGTCCATGCCGGTCCGCTCCGCGAGACGATCGCAAGTGTCAGGAAAAGCTATGGTCTCCTCGACGTCATGCAGCGCTCAGACAACGAAGAGCGTCAGTGGATCCTTCACGCCGAAACCGTTCCGGAGCTTCGCCACGCCTCGAAACGGCTACTCGATCCGCAGTCTCAGGTGAAGAGGCTCACGCCACCTGGACCAACCAACAGTCCCACGACGATGAGCACAATACCCCAGAGAATCTGTCGTCGAAATAGCGCGAAAATGCCTGCAATAACAAGGATTACTGCAATGATCCAGAGAATTGTTGCCATGGTGCTGCTCCATTTCATTCAGCGCCGACGGGCCGTACGCCCACAGCGGTTTTTGATCTGTTAAAGCGAACGTACCCCCTGCTCGGTCTCTGACCACTGTGTTTTATCCAGAATGTCGTGGAGGTGAGACTCTGTCATCAGCTGTTAGCGGCCATGCGAAACGACCAAGAGAACCCAAGCACCAGACAGGTGGGGGTTAGGGCACGCGAGGTGCCCCCATTAGTTAATTTCTCTACGAGAGATTAACCATTAGCAATCCTCTTGAACGGATTTCGGCCGGCGAAATCGAGCAGCTGCACCACGAGCTCAGCGCCGAGCTCGCTGGCAGGAAGCCCGGCGTCATCAGCATGAACGATTGCCTGAAAGAGGTTGGTGATCGCTGTGGCGGTCGGCTGTAAGGAGCCGTCCGGCAATGCACATCGAGCGGCCACGGAACGCCGCCATTTGTCAAACTCCACATCGAGAAGCTTCTTCCGGGTTTGTTTCCTCCGTCCCCCAAAGAACGCGAGGAAGTCGGAAAGCCTGAGGGGCAGGTCGTCGAGGTCGTTGTCCTCGAGGTACTTCGCTCTTCTCGCCTCCGAGATAAGCGCGCTTCGATGAAATGGCCTCATTTTCGGTTGGCGTCAACAGAAGCCAAGTTGTTCGCTGTGCCAAGCTCCTCGAGGCGTTGGGGTCTGGTCAGCTGTCGGTATGTCAGATTCCTCGGCGCAACCCACCATTCGCTACACGGAGGGCCGGCACCGCTAGGACGGCGACCGATCAGGCACTGAGATGGAATTAAGTCGGCGATGTGATGGAATCGAAACTATTCGTCTCGGTTTCCTTTAGCTCTATGAGTGGCCTGTGGGAATTACGTAAACTACCCGCACTGAAAGCCGCAAATTCTACCCCGGTTTGCGCAGACGGATCGGACCTTTCGCCGCAGAAGGATCCACGACCGCGCCGCCCTGTGTTATCTGCACCTGTCCGGCCGCGACCATCCGCCGAGCGGCACGACGCGTCGGCTCCAGGAGAGCGCGCCACGATTCGCCGCCAACCGCGCGCGCTACGTCGGACGGGCAGATCGAGGCATTCCCAGCACGCGTCGACAGCAGTTGCTCGATAGTGCGCTCCAACTCTCGGTCGGTGTCATCAACTCCGTGCCGTCGGCACGCGTCGGAGCAGTACTTCACGTTGGCCCAGTCCTGTGCCCAAGACGCCCGCCAGGTGATCCGACGGCCGCAGGACGAGCAGGTGCGCTCGACCGGCGAGACCTGATCGATGTCGGATGCGCGCTGTCGGTGGGCCACCATTCCATTCTGCACCCGTGGACCGTCGCTGTCAGGGGTGGGGACCCCGGTCGTGAACTGGTCACACCCATACGCAAGCCGATAGACGTCTGACGAGGACAGTACGACCGCGGTGAGACACCTACTCTTTGGCGACGAGGGTGGCGGCTCCCGTCTCGAGCAGCGAGTTGCGGTTCACCGCGCCGGAGGCATCCGTTGCGAGCTCGAAGCTGCGGCCACCGAAGACGAGGCCGCGCACATCGAGCGCCCCGGCGATCGGGAGGGGGGAGACCCGGAGCTCGTCGGCCTGCGCGTCGGGTTCGAGGCCCAGGATCGTGCCGATGACGGCGACGGCGGACGCGGCCGACCACGCCTGCGGGCGGCAGGCCGCGGGGTACGGGATCGGGGTGGCGGTCTCCTCGGTCGAGTGGCCGGAGTGGAGTTCCGGCATCCGATAGTCGAAGCCCTCCGCGGTGCGCAGTAGCCCCTCGATCAGGATGGCTGCCTCGGCGCCGAAGCCCGCACGGCCGAGCCCGGCGATCGCGATCGCGGTGTCGTGGGTCCAGACGGAGCCGCCGTGGTAGCTCAGCGGCCAGTAACCGGCGGAATCGGTTGACATCGTGCGGAGACCGTAGCCGGAGCTCAGCTCGGGGGAGACCAGGCGCTTGGCGACCAGGCGCGAGCCTTCCTCGTCGAGGATGCCGGTGCCGAGCAGGTGACCGATGTTGCTGGTCACCGTGTCGACCTTCCGCTTGTGGGCGTCGAGGGCGACGGCGGGGTAGGCGCCGTCGGGGGATTCGATCCAGAACGCCTCGTTGAACCGGGTCTTCAGCACGGCCGCCCAGTCGCGCCAGCCCGTGCCGCCGGAGCGGCCGAAGTGGTCGAGCAGAGCCGCGCCGCCGATGGCAGCCTCGTAGGCGTAGGCCTGAACCTCGCAGAGCGCGATCGGCCCTTCGGAGAGGCGTCCGTCCCGCCACTGGATGGAATCGCCGGAGTCCTTCCAGCCCTGGTTGGCCAGGCCGTGCCCGGTCGAGTCGACGTATTCGAGGAAGCCGTCCCCATCGCTGTCGCCGTAGGAGCGCATCCAGACCAGCGCGGTTTCGAGGTTGGGCAGCAGCGCCTCGACCTCGGCGTCGGGCATACCCCACTTCCAGGCGTCGTGCAGCAGGTTGATCCACAGGGCGGTCGCGTCGACGGTGCCGTAGTAGAGCGGCGGCAGGGAGGTCTCCTCGCCGGGCATGTCGAGGGTGCCCGGGCGCAGCTCGTGCATGATCTTGCCGGGCTGTTCGGCGGTCGCGGCGACCGTCTCGGTGCCCTGCAGCGCGGCGAGCACGCGCAGGGTCGACCCGGCGAGGCCGGTGCCGAGCGGCAGCAGCATCCGGGCGGCCCAGATCGAGTCCCGGCCGAAGAGGGTGAAGAACCACGGCGCCCCGGCGGCGAGGAACACGTCGTCCGGCTGGTCGCGGGTGACCATCCGCAGCCCGGCGAGGTCCTTGAGTGCGGTGTCCACCCAGGCGCCGAGGCGGGAGTCGTCGGCTCTGGCTGTGACGCCGGTCCAGTCGGACGCCCCGCTCGCGCCGCGAACGACGGCCGACGGGTCGACGATGTCCAGTTCCCAGCTCACGCTGACGCTGCCGTGGGAGGGGATCGTGACGTTCCAACGTGCGGTGGTCAGCCCGTTGGCGTCGACGACGAGGTCGGCGCCTGCGGAGGAGAACGAGGCCGTGATTGCGCCGGAGGAGTAGTGCACCCCGACATCGTCGAGTACGGAGGCGACCACGACGTCGGGCGTGTGCACGCCGCCCTTGACGTCGTGGATGATGTCGAATGAGGGCGTGAGCTCGAGCGTCACGGTCGTCTCGATCGGGTCGGTGATGGCGCTGGTGAGCTCGATCGTCTCGGTCACTCGGCCGTCCCGCACCCGGCGTACCCGGTTGAGCAGCACCCGGGGGTCGGCGCCGCGGCCGTCGAGGTGGCGCAGCAGGGAGACGAAGCGGAGCGTGGCGGCATCCGTCACGCTGTGCGAGATATTCTCGGGCACCTGGCCGCCCACGAGCAGCGTGAGGGCGCCCACAATGCGGGTATCGGAGTGGTAGATGCCGTGCAGGGGGCGGCTGCCCAGTGATCCGTCGGGGGAGGACCAGACCTGGGTGGGCGCGGACAGCGCCACCAACTCGTCGTGGAGCAGGGGCTGGTGGGGGTGCTGGGGTGTCTCGGACATGGTTGGGTTCACGACTCCTCGTTGGTTCGGTGAGCCCGGTAGCACTGCATTTCGAGGCCCGATGTGCGACTGGTTGTTGACAGATTCGCGTATTCAGGTAACGTAGCACTCAAGATTTGAACGATCAAACTTTTGAACGATCAAATCACCGCTCATGGCAAGGAGGCACCGTGGCCCGGTTACCGACGATCGACGACGTCGCTCGTGCTGCGAAGGTGTCGAGGCAGACCGTGTCCAACGTGTTGAACACCCCGGCCATCGTCAAGCCCTCGACCCGCAAGCGCGTCGAGGTCGCCATTCGCAAGCTGGCCTATCGGCCGCACGCCTCGGCCCGCCGGCTGCGGATGCGCAAGTCCTCCACGATCGCCATCCGGCTCGACCCGATGACCAACGGCATCTCCGGCGCGCTGCTCGACCGCTTCCTGCACGCCCTGACCGAGCAGGCGGATGCCCGTGGCATCCGGATCCTGCTCTTCACCGCCGCCGACCCTGCCGCTGAGATCGAGCAGATCCGCAAGCTGCGCGCCGGCGCCGACGTGGACGCGTTCGTGCTCACCGCCACCTTCCACGGCGACCCGCGCACCGAGTGGCTGGTGGAGAACGACGTTCCGTTCGTCACCTTCGGCCGGCCGTGGGGTGCCAATGACATGAACGACCCGAGCCACCTCTGGGTGGACGTGGACGGTTTCGCAGGGATGCGCGAGGCAACCATCCACCTGATCGACGAGGGCTCTTCCCGGATCGGCTTCATCGGCTGGCCGAGTCTGTCCGGCACCGGAGACGACCGGCGCCGCGGCTGGCAGACCGCCGTCAAGGAGCGACTGGCCTTTGGCGACGACGACCTCGCCGCCCTCGACCTGAGTGTGGAGGACCGTCTCGAAGACGCGAGGGATGCCGTGGTCGCGCTCCTCCCGAGCGACGAACGGATCGACGGCCTGGTCTGCGCGAGCGACACGCTGGCCCTCGGCGCCATGATCGCCGCAGCATCCGTTGGCCGGAGCGACCTGCCGATCATCGGCTTCGACAACTCGCCCGTCGGCCAGGCCATCGGCCTCTCCAGCGTCGACCAGACCCTCGACGAGGTCGCCGCCGGCGCCCTCGAACTGCTGCTCGGCGAGACCGGGGGAGACCTCGTGCACCGCGACGCCGCCGCCGGGAACACCCGTCACCGGCTCATCACACCTCACCTCGTCAGCCGGCAGCCTCTGCGGCTGCTGGCCCCTGACGCGGTATCGACCCCCACCGCAACCAAGAATGCGGTCGGCAATCACAGGAATGGAAAGGAATAACAATGAAACTACGACGAGGAGCACGCTGGGGTGCCGTTCTGGTGGCCGGCGGACTGTTGGCCAGCCTGGCCGCCTGTTCGTCCGGTGGCGCCGGTGGCACCGACAGCACCGGCGGCGACGTTGCCGGGCAGAAGCTCACCGTGCTGATCGGCTCGAGCGGCGACGCCGAGACGCAGGCCGTGACCGACGCGGCCGCGAGCTGGGGCACCGCAAACAAGGCGACCGTCGAGGTCGTCGCCGCCAACGACCTCACCCAACAGCTGGGCCAGGGCTTCGCCGGCGGCAACCCGCCCGACCTGTTCTACATGGGCTGGGATCAGTTCCAGACCTACGCGAGCAAGCAGTACCTGGAGCCCTACGCCGACAAGGCCGGGAACAAGGATGCCTTCTACCCGTCGCTGACGAGCGCGTTCAGCTACAAGGACAAGTTCTACTGCGAGCCCAAGGACTTCTCCACCCTCGGCCTGATCATCAACTCCGAGAAGTGGGACGCGGCCGGGCTCACCGACGCGGACATCCCCACCGACTGGGCCGGCCTCGAGACGGTCGCCAAGAAGCTCACCACGGCCGACACCACCGGGCTGTCCTTCGGAGCCGAATACGCCCGGATCGGTACATTCATGAACCAGGCCGGCGGATCGATGATCTCCAAGGACGGCAAGAAGGTCACGGCCGACTCGGCTGAGAACCTCGCCGGACTCACCGAGGTGAAGAAGCTCCTCTCCGACGGCGTGCTCAAGTTCCCGGCAGACCTCGACTCCGGCTGGAGCGGCGAAGCGCTCGGCAAGGGCAAGGCGGCCATGGTCATCGAGGGTCCCTGGATCAGCGGGCTCAAGACGGACTACCCCGACCTGAAATACAAGGCCGTTGAACTTCCCGCCGGCCCCGGAGGACAGTCGACCTTCACCTTCAGCAACTGCTGGGGTATCCCGGCCCAGTCCAAGACGGCAGCCGCCGCCGAAAGCCTGGTGAAGTTCCTCACCACTGACAAGCAGCAGCTGAAGTTCTCCGATGCCTTCGGGGTCATCCCGTCGAAGGAGTCGGCCGCCAAGGTCTACTCCACGACGTACCCGCAGAACGAGTCCTTCGTCAAGAGCAACGACTACGCGGTCAGCCCGGTCGCGTTTGCCGGCGCATCCACCGTGATCGGCGACTTCAATTCCCAGTTGCAGGGTCTGAGCACGGCCGACCCCAAGGCGATCCTCGGCACCCTGCAGACGAACCTGCAAGACGCCCTCGACGCCGCGAACAAGTAAGCCGGACATCATGAGCACGATTCGGGGCAGTATCAAACCAACACCGGGTGCCGGCACGGCGCCCGGTGGGGCTGGGGCGGCCCCGAATCGTCGCCGTGGCACATCTCGGCCGAGCCTGCATCGCGGCGAGGCGAAGTACGGCTGGCTGTTCATCACGCCGCCGATCATCATCATCGGGATCTTCCTGGTCGTGCCGGTGCTCCTCGCCATCTGGGTGAGCGTCAGCGACTGGAGCGGGCTCGGCTCGCCGCTGAACCCGCAGGTCAGTTTCGTCGGTTCGAAGAACTTCGAGGCGGTGCTCTCCGACCCGGGACTCGCCCAGAAAGACTTCGGCACGTCCATCCGCAACAACCTCTACTACGTGCTGCTCGTCGTTCCGCTGCAGACCGCACTGGCCCTGTTCCTCGCGGTGCAGGTGAACCGGCGCATCCTCAAGGGGCGCGGCTTCTTCCGCACCGCCTTCTACTTCCCCTCGGTAACGAGCTCGATCGCGATCACCGCGATCTGGTTGTTCCTCTTCGGCGCGACCGGCGCCGTCAACAAGATCCTCGGGTTCTTCGGGGCGAGCGGCCCGGTCTGGTTCGCCGATCCGCGCGGCGTGCTGCACATCATCCTCGGCGCCGTCGGCGTCTCCTCCGCACCGGGGGCACTCACGGGCGGCGGGATGCTCGGGGTCAGCTGGTGGGACTGGCTGAGCGGGCCGAGCGTGGCCATGTGTGCGATCATCCTGCTCGCCGTCTTCACGACCTCGGGAACCTTCATGCTGCTCTTCATCGCGGCCATGCAGGCGATCGGCGCCGAGGTCGACGAGGCAGCCCTGATGGACGGCGCCGGCCCGTTCCGCAAGTTCTTCTCGGTGACACTGCCGATGCTCAAGCCGACCCTGTTCACCGTGCTCACGCTCGGGCTGATCGGCACCTGGCAGGTCTTCGACCAGATCTACCTCACCGGAGGCGGCAAGCCGGGCAAGACCCTGCTGACACCCGCGTACCTGGCCTACCAGAGCTCGTTCAAGGACCTCAACTGGGGCCAGGGTGCGGCGATCTCGTTCATCCTGTTCGTTATCATCATCCTGCTCACCGCGCTGCAGCGCTATGTGCTGCGGGATCGGAAAGACACGGGCAAGGTGAGCCGGGCACTGGCGGGGGCGATCGCCGCCGATCACACCGTCGTCGTCGCGGCGACCACCGTGGCATCCGCTGCAGACCGGGGGTCCTCGACGTCTTCCTCGGGCGGGAGCACCTCCTCGAACCAGACCGGAGAAGAGAAATGAACGCCGTGACCACCCCGCACGCCCCGGCTGCCGTTGCCCCTGAGTCGACGCCCTCACCCAGACCGCGTAAACGATCGATCAGCTGGCGGCTCCGCACCGGCGCGGGACTCAGCTACCTGATGCTCAGCGTGCTCGCCCTGGTCTACATCTACCCGTTCCTGATAACAGTGTCCTCGGCGTTCAAGAGCGACGATGAGGCCACCAACGACCCGCTCCGACTGATCCCGCAGACGTGGTCGTTCGCCTCGTTCGAACGGCTGTTCACGGACGTGCCGCTGCCGCTGTGGACCATGAACACGGTCTTCGTGACCATCACGATCACTCTCGGCCGGGTGTTCTTCGACTCCCTCGCCGGTTACGCGCTGAGCCGACTGCGGTTCCGCGGCCGCGGACTCATCTTCGCAGCCCTCGTCGCGGTGATGGCCGTCCCCGGGGTCGTGCTTCTCATCCCGCGCTTCCTCATCCTCAAGCAGTTCGGCATGTACGACAGCTACGCGGGCATGATCGTGCCGCTGCTCGTCGATGCGGCCGGGATCTTCATTATGAAGCAGTTCTTCGAGTCGATCCCGAGCGGCGTGGAGGAAGCGGCCCGCCTCGACGGAGCCGGCGTCTTCCGCACCTTCTGGACGATCGTGCTGCCCATGGCCAGGCCGGCCCTGGTGACCCTGTTCATTCTGAGCTTTCAGGGCTCATGGAACGAGTTCGGCCACTTCATCGTGTCGCGGCAGAGTCCGGAGACGAACACCCTGACGACGGGTATCGCGTCGCTGTTCTCCGGCCAGCTCGGCTCAGGCAACGAGTATCCCCTCAAGATGGCGGCCGCCGTGCTGATGACCATCCCGGTCGCGATCATGTTCTTCGTATTCCAGAAGCGACTCACCAACACGACGGAAGGCTCTGAGAAGGGCTAGCACCGCCGGTCGGCCCGGCAAATAGCGGGAGTCACGGACAGGGCTGGCGGGGAGGGGCGAGTCGCGCCGCTACTGCCACTACTGCTGCTACTGCCGCTACGGCTCCGCGTCGACCGTGTAGATCGCGGCCTGCTCCGGGGAGAGTAGCGGCGCTGGCAGCCCGACGAGGGCGAGCACTGAACCGGGCAGGGTGATGCCGCCGCCGCCGCCGCCCAGCCAGCCGGGCGGCGCATCCTGCACGGTGCGGGGGGCGCCGCCGAGCGCGAGCGGAGTCACCCGGTAGCTCCGTTCGGGGTCAAGGCCGGGGAATCGGATCGGCGCGGGCAGGGCTGCGAGGGGAGCAGCCAAGGCGACGTAGGCGAACACGGCCGCGGCGCGGTCGGCCGACACAACTCCGTGCAGCTCAAGTGCGGGATCGCTCGGGTCGGCCCGCACAACAGTACCGGAGTGCAGCAGCGGCCGGAGCGCCTTGTACCGGCCGACCCACTCCGCGATCGAAGCCAGCTCGGCCTCGCTCGCCTGGGTTAGGTCCCATTCGATCCCGGCGCTGCCGAAGAGCGCGGTGGCGAGCCGGAAGCCGAGGTCGGCGGTGCGTCCGGTGGTGTGCGCGGTCGCTGCGCCGAGGTGCCCGCCCAGGTATTCGGGCGGCACGAGCACGCCCGTGTAGCGCTGGATCGCCTGTCGTTCGAGCGGGTCGTTGGTGTCGCTGGTCCAGACCCGGTCGACCCGGCTGAGGATGCCGAGGTCGATCCTGGCGCCGCCCGATGCGCAGGATTCGATCTCCACTCCGGGATGCGACTCCCGCACGGCGTCGATGAGGCGGTAGAGGGAAGCCGTCTGCCGGTGTGCGGAGCCGGCCAGCAGGTCGCGATTGTGGTCCCACTTAAGGTAGCTGATCGGGTACTCGGTGAGCAGGGCGTGGAGCCGCGCGAGCAGCCAGGCGAAGGCATCCGGGTTGTCGAGGTCGAGCACCCTCTGGAACCGCCAGGTCGGTGCGCCGTCTGGCCCGAGGACCCAGTCCGGATGCTGCCTGGCCAGGTCGGAATCAAGGCTCACCATTTCAGGTTCGACCCAGAGGCCGAAGTCGAGGCCGGCGCCGCGCACGTGGTCGATCAGCGGGTGCAGCCCATCCGGCCACCCTTCTGAATCGACGAACCAGTCGCCGAGCGCGCGCCGGTCGTCGGATCGGCCGGTGAACCAGCCGTCGTCGAGCACGAACCGTTCGACGCCGACCCGCGCGGCCACGTCGGCGAGCCGGATCAGCGTGGGTAGGTCGTGGTCGAAGTAGACCGCCTCCCAGGTGTTCAGTACGACCGGGCGAGACCGTGGGGCGGGGGCAGGCCAGGAGCGGATCCACGGGTGCAGCCTCGCTGAGAGTCCGTCGAGCCCGGCGTTCGAGTACACCGCCACGGTCCACGGGGAGGCGTAGCTCTCTCCCGCCGCCAGGCTGAGTTCGCCCGGGGCGAGGAGCTCGCCGCTGCCGACGGTGGACGCGCCGAGCGAGCTTTTTTCGGCCCAGGACCGTTTGTCGCCGCTCCAGGCCAGATGGGTGGCCCACACCTCGCCGGCACGGAAGCCGAAGCCAATGCTGCCGGCAACGGTCAGGAACGCGTCGTCGTGGCCCGGGCGGCCGTGCCGTGACTCGCGACTCCAGACGCCGTGGCCGAGGGTACTGCGCTGCGGGCGGCGCTCGTGGCTCCAGAGCCCGGTGAAGTCGAGGATCTCGGCGGCGCGGTCCGGCACCGGTAGGGTGACGTCGAGCGAGCCGAGTTCAAAGGCCGAGTTCGCGGTGTTGGTGAGGGTGTGGCGCAGCCGCAGCACGCCCTGCACGGACAGTTCAAGATCGGTGCACAGATTCAGGCCGAAGGCGGCATCCGTCAGTAGGAGGGCCAGAGTGAGCGGGCCGGCGGAGCTCACCTCGGTGAGACGGAGGTCGAGCGCGGCGGTGGTGCCGCCCGAGCGGAATCCGGTGATTCCGGGCCGGCCGCTCCAGCCCTCGCGGGCAGTCGGGAGCAAGGACAGCCGGAGGGGGATGTCGACCGAGCTCGGCGGGATGGCCGGCACGGCTGAATCGGCCAGCGCGGTCAGGTCGGTGATGGAGAGCGCACCGAGGTCGGCACCCCAGTGCACCACGACGGGAACGCCCGTGCCGCGGGCGTCCAGTACGAAACTGGTACCCGCGGCACGGAGGTGGTGGACCATCGACGGGACACCCGAGGCGGTTGTTGTCCGGACGGGAGAACTCACGTGATCTGCTGCTAACTGGTTGTCACTGCGTGAACGGGTGGAACGGGTGGAACGGGTGGCTGGTCACTGCGACCGGCCACCCGGTGACCGACTTACTTTTTCGACTACTTGTTGACCGGGATCGACTGCGCCGTCATGGCCGCGATCGTGTTGGTCTGGCCGACTTTCAACGCCTCGGAGAGGGTTCCCTTGCCGCTGACCGCAGCCTTGAAGCCATCCGAGACATCATTGTAGGTCTGGGTCATGGTCGGGCCCCAGACGAAGTTCGGGGAGACCTGGGCGGATGCGATGGCGAACTCGTCGTAGATCGCCTGGTCGCCGTAGAACGGCACGCCTGCCTTGAGCGCAGGCAGTTCGAGGCCGGACTTGGCCGCCGGGTAGAGGTTGGCGGACTTGTTCAGCATGGTGAGCGCCTCGTCGGAGGTGTTCAGCCACAGGGCGAACTTCGCGGCTTCGTAGGGGTGCTTGGAACCCTTGAAGACCGCGGTCGATGAACCACCCCAGTTGCCGCTGGCCTTGTCGCCGGCTTTCCACTGCGGGGACTGGGCGACGGCCCACTTGCCCGCCGTGTCCGGGGCGCCGCTGGCGATGGAGTTGGCACCCCAGGCTGCGGAGTTCCAGGTCCAGTTGCTGCCGGAGTTGTAGGCGTTGTTCCACTCATCAGTCCACGGCGGGTTCGTCGACACGAGGTCCCGGTCGATCAGGTCCTGCCAGTAGGCGGCGACCTTGGTTGTGGTCGGGTCCGTCAGGTCGACGGTCCAGTTGTCGCCGTCGTTCTTGAACCACTCGCCGCCGGCCTGCCAGACAAATCCGGCGAACTGGTTGATGTCACTCTGGGAGAAGTTGGTGATGTACCCACCAGTGGCGCGCACTTGCTCGGCCGCGGTGGCGAATTCCGCCCACGTGGTCGGAATCGCGATGTTGTTGGCCTTGAACAGATCGGCACGGTAGAACATGGCCATGGGGCCGGCGTCCTGCGGGATGGCGTAGACCGACTTGTCCTCGCCGAAGTTGACCTGTCCCCAGGTCCAGTCGACGAAGTCGCTCTTCGCGTCGAGCACGCCGTCGCAGGCGGCCAGATTGGTCAGTCCGTCCTGCACGCGGAAGTTCGGCAGGGCGTCGTACTCAATCTGGCCCAGGTCGGGCGCGTTGCCGGCCTTGAGCTGGTTGAAGAAGTTCTGGTACGTGCCGCCGTTGCCGTTCGGGCCGGTCTGGACTTTGACCTGGATGTCGGGGTTGGCCTTGTTCCACACGGCGACGGTTTCTTCCACGCCCGGGATCCAGGTAGTGAAGGTCAGGTCGACCTTGCCCGTGGAGGGGGCACACGCGTCGGCTGACGCGGTGCCGTCGGGGGAGCTGGCGGTGGCGCAGCCGGTGAGGGCGACGGTGGCCGCCGTGAGCAAGGCGACGGCGACTGCTCTTCTCTTCATGTGCATTCTGTTTTTCTTCTCTCTTGGTGAAGGGAATCCGCCTGGGCTGTCCAGACGGCTGGTGCGGGCAAAACGGGAGGTGCGGCGTGGGGCACTACTTGACCGAACCGGCGCTAAGGCCGTTTCGCCAGAAGCGCTGGAGAAGAAGGAAGATGATGATGAGGGGGATGATCGAAAGCAGGGCGCCGATCAGTACGTAGTCGCGCAGCACGGGGATCTGGTTGACCTGCGAGTTCCAGGCGTAGAGCCCGAGCGTCACCGGGAACAGGGTCTCGTCGCGGAGCATGATCAACGGCAGGAAGAAGTTGTTCCAGATGGCGACGAATTGAAACAGGAAGACCGTGACCAGGGCGGGCACCATCATCCGCACCGAGACGGTGAAGAAGGTGCGCACCTCGCCGGCGCCGTCGAGACGAGCGGCCTCGATCAACTCGTCAGGCACACTCGCCGAGGCGTAGATGCGGGCCAGGTAGACCCCGAACGGGCTGACCAGACTCGGCAGGAACACCGACCAGAACGTGTTGGTGAGGCTGATCTGCGAGAAGATCAGAAAGAGAGGCAGCGCGAGGGCCGTGGCGGGCACGAGCACCCCGCCGAGGACAACGTTGAAGATGAGTTCGCGGCCGGGGAAGTTGTACTTGGCCAGGGCGTAGCCGCACATTCCGGCGATGATGGTGCCGATGAGGGCACCGCCGCCGGCATAGAGGGCACTGTTGAGCATCCACTTGAGGTAGACGCCGTCGCGGTAGGCCACCAGGTTGCCGATGTTCTCGAACAACGAGAAGTCGGCGAACCAGAGCGGGTTCGTGGTGGTGAACTGTGAGCGGCTCTTCGACGCCGCGACCAGGAGCCACCAGATCGGCACCAGGAAGTAGAGGGTGAAGACGCCCATCACGATCAGGGCACCCCCGCGGGCCAGCGGGCTCTCGCGCTGGGCCCGCGGGGCGTGCGGGTTCTTCGATTGCACCGGGCGGACCCTGCGCGCCGGGCGCTCTGAGTCGGTCTTCATGGCGCTCACGTGGTTTCCTTCCGCTGGGTGAACTTCAGGAACGTGAAGGAGAGGATGAACGTGGCCAGGGCCAGCACGACGGAGAACGCGGCCGCGAGATTGAAGTTCGGGATGGATGAGGTCGAGTAAACCGTCAGGTTCGGGGTGAACGTGCTGGTCACCGCGGAGCTGAAGCTGCGGAACACCTGCGGTTCGGCGAGCAGTTGCAGGGTGCCGATGATGGAGAAGATCGCGGTGAGCACGATCGCGGGCATGATCAGCGGGATCTTGACCGACCAGGCGATCCGCAACTGGCCTGCCCCGTCGAGGCGGGCTGCCTCGTAGAGTTCCGTGGGGATAGCCAGCAGAGCCGAGTAGATGATGAGCATGTTGTAGCCCACGTAGACCCAGGTGACGACGTTGGCGATCGACCACAGCACCAGGTCTGCCGAGAGAAAGTTGATATTCTCGGTGACGGCGCGAAACGGCGACAGGTTGGGCGAGTAGAGGTATCCCCACATGATTGCCGCGATGACACCCGGCACGGCATACGGTACGAAGAAGGCGAGCCTGAAGAAGCGCTTGCCGCGCAGCAGCGGTGAGTCGAGCAGCAGCGCGAACAGCAACGCCAGGCCGAGCATGACCGGCACCTGTACGACGCCGAACATCAGTACTCGGCCGATCGACTGCCAGAAGGGCCCGTTCTGGAAGACCAGGATGTACTGGGTGAAGCCACCGAACACCTCGGTGGCCGCGCCGAAGGTGCCCTCGCGCTTGATCACCAGGAGGGATTCGTAGACCGCGTAGCCGATCGGCACAAGGTAGAACAGTCCGAACAGGATGCCGAACGGGAGCACGAAGGCGAGGATCGCCCCTTTGTGCTGCACCCGCACCTTCGACGCGCGTGGCTTCTTGGTCCTGGATACCCGGGCTGCACTGCCCTGGGCATCCGGGGACAAAGCGGCTGATGCGCTCATGATGCGGTGTCCTCTCTGATGACGCGAACGGCTCCGGCCGGCACGCGCACGACGTGGCCGATCGGATCACCGGTGATGAGGTCGTGGCCGGTTGCCGGCAGGGTGAGTTCGGTGCCGCCGTGGTTGATGATGAACAGGTAGCTGGCGGTGTCGCTCGTCCGGCGTACGACCTCGACCGTGCCGTCGCTCTCCGGGCCGATTGCGGTGACCCTGGCCTGCTGAGCGATCGTGCGCATCTGGTCGCGAAGGGCCTCGGCGTCGAGAGCGGTGGCCAGGTACCAGGCGGTGCCGGCGCCGTGACCGTTGCGGGTGACGGCCGGGATGCCGGGAAGCGGGCCGTCCAGGTAGCTGGCGATCACCTCCGCTCCGGTCGGGCGGAGCCGTTCGACCCACAGGCTCGCGGTGGCACCGGAGTCGAGGGTGACCTGCCGGCCGGGCGCCAGCGGGGCGAACTCCTCGACGGTGATGCCGAGCAGGTCCCGGAAGGCGCCGGGATACCCGCCGGTGCGCACTCGGTCGTCCTCGTCGACGATGCCGCTGTAGAAGGTGACGAGGGCGTGGCCGCCGCCGGCGACGAAGTCGGCGAGGTTCGCGGCCTGCCCATCGGTGACCAGGTAGAGGGCGGGGGCCACGACAAGGCGGTAGCCGGAGAGGTCCGCGTCGGGGGAAATGACGTCGACCGTGATGCCCAGCTCGTGCAGGGCAGTGTAGGCGGTGAGCACCTGATCGAGGTAGCGCACCTCGTGCGACGGACGGGACTCGCCGTCGCCGGCCCACTGTGCCTGCCAGCTGAAGATGATCGCGGCATCCGCCACGACGGTGGTGCCCGCGAGCTCTCCCAGCCGGTCGATGGCCGCGCCCAGTTCGACCACGTCGCGCCAGAGCACCGTGTCGGTGCCGGCGTGGGGCAACAGAGCGGAGTGGAACTTCTCCGAGCCCTGCAGCGAGGCCCGCCATTGGAAGAAGCAGACCGCGTCGGCGCCGCGGGCCACGTGGGTGAGGGAATTGCGTGCCATCTGGCCCGGCGTCTTGGCCAGGTTGACCGGCTGCCAGTTGACCGCGCCGGTGGAGTGTTCCATGAGCAACCAGGGTTTGCCGCCGGCCAGGCCGCGAGTGAGGTCCGCGGCGAAGGCCAGTTCGGTGGTGGGGTCGGCCAGGCGGATGTCGAGATAGTGGTCGTTGGCGATCACGTCCACCTCGGGGGCCCAGGACCAGTAGTCGAGATTCTTGATGTGCGTGGTCACCATGAAGTTGGTGGTAACGGGCACCGCGCTGAGGCGGCGAAGCACCGCGGTCTCACGGCGATAGTACTCGAGTAGTTCGTCTGAACTGAATCGGTGGAAGTCGAGGACCTGGCCGGGGTTACGGCTCGAGAGAGTGATGCGTGGGGTGAGGATCTCGTTCCACTGGCCGTAGCGCTGGCTCCAGAACGAGGTGCCCCAAGCGGCGTTCAGCGCGTCGATGCTGCCGTACCGGTCCTGAAGCCAGGTGCGGAAGGCGGCCGCGGTGTCGTCGCAGTAGCAGAGGGCATTGTGGCAGCCGAGTTCGTTGGACACGTGCCAGAGCGCGATGGCCGGGTGCCTTCCGTAGCGTTCGGCGACCTTCTCGACCAGGGCGAGGGCGCGCTCGCGGAACACCGCGGAGCTCGAGCACCAGGCCTGGCGACCGCCGGGGAATCGGGTGGTGCCGTCCTCGGCCATCGGGAGCATCTCGGGGTGCAGCGTGGTCAGCCACGGCGGGGGCGATGAGGTTCCGGTGCCCAGGTTGACGCGGATGCCGCCGGCGTGCAGCAGCTCGATGATCGCGTCGAGGGCGGCGAAGTCGTACTCCCCCGGGCTCGGTTCGAGCTGGGACCAGCCGAAGATGTTGATGGCGACGAGGTCGACTCCCGCCTCCTGCATGAGGGCTACATCTTCCACCCAGACCTCTGGGCTCCACTGCTCGGGATTGTAGTCACAGCCGAAGGCGATGCCCTCGTGGCTGAACACGGTGGCAGGACGCAAGCGGACCGCGGTTGTTGCTCCCGGATTCATGTGCTCCCTGACCGTGCTTTCGTTTCTCTCGACGTTGCTCTGTGAACGAGCACAGCGTAGGAAGTGACAACTTCGCGTTGAGATTCTGTGAACGTACACAGAGTAGGTATTGGCTCGCGCCCGTGTCAAGCGGAATCGGCGAAACCGGGGGCTACAGTTATCAAATGGTGACCGTTCCGACTCGACGCAAGCGTGCGACCATCAACGATGTCGCCGTGGAAGCCGGCGTGTCCCGCGGCACGGTGAGTCGGGTGGTCAACAACGAGCCCTACGTCTCCGAACAGGCCCGCACGGCAATTGAGGCGGCGATCGAGAAGGTCGGCTACGTGCCGAACAACGCCGCCCGCAGTCTGGTCATGCAGCGCTCGCAGGCGATCGGGTTCATCGTGCACGAACCGCACTCCCTATTCCTGGATGATCCCAACATCGGCGGCATCCTGCTCGGCGCCAACTCCGTGCTCTCCCGCGCCGACTATCAGATGGTCAGTCTCGTGATCGATTCCCAACGTGATACCGACCGGGTCGCCCGCTATCTGAGCGGCGGATTCGTCGACGGGGTCATCATGGTCTCGGCGCGCTACGAGGATCCGATGACCCGCGTCGTGGAGAAACTGGCAATGCCCGCTGCCTTCGTCGGGCATCCGCCCGACCTGCGCCAGCTCCCCTTTGTGGGAATCGACAACCGCCGCTCGGCGCGCGCGATCACCGAACGCCTCATCGGCACGGGGCGCCGGCGGATCGGTATGATCGCCGCCGCGCTGGACCGGGACTCCGGCGCCGATCGCCTGGCCGGTTTCACAGATGCCCTCGGTTCCCGCTTCGACCCGGCCCGCGTGGCGCGCGTGGCGCTCTACACCTTCTCGGACGGCGCAGACGGAATGCGCGCCCTGCTGGCTGTCGACCCTGACATCGACGGGGTCTTCGCGGCCTCTGACGCCGTTGCCGCCGGCGCGCTCGAGGCGCTCCGCGATGCCGGGCGCAGCGTGCCGGGTGACGTGGGGATCGTCGGGTTCGATGACAGCACCTGGGCGCTCCGCACCCAGCCGCAGCTGTCCACCGTGCACCAACCGGCCTTCGGACTCGGGGCCGCGGCTGCCGAGTGCGTGCTCGGCCAGCTGCGCGGCGAGGAGCAGCCGGCCGACGGCATCCTGCTGGAGACCCCCATCGTCTGGCGCGATTCCGCCTGATCGCCTGCCGGGGTTCATCGTCGCGAAAACCGGGGCCAGGAACGGCTCCCGCTGCCCCGCGCCCAGTAGTCGGTCGGCGCTGGCGGTGGTGGACAATCCCCCCCGTTTGGCCATCATTTTGCCCTTGATTGATTAAGCCAGCAATCACGAAGTTCTCCAGTGGCTTCACGAAGTTCTCCAGTGGCTTCACGAAGTTCTCCAGTGGCTTCACAGTGAAGAGCGCAATACCTTCTCTGTCGTGGGCCGAGCACGGCAAAATATACCTATTTGAGAAAGACCTAGATTGAGCCCTGAAACCCTGTATGAAGCAGGAACATCACTGGGGTTGTCAGACACCCTTTGGCGCGCGGCCGAGAGTGACCGCCTGTCTCGACCTGTCCTCGAAAAACGGCCGCCCGTTCTGTGTACCGGCGTAGAGGTCGAAATCTGGCACCGCAGCATCGTGCGCCGCCGCATCTTGCACTTTGTGCGTCGTTGCACTTAGTGTAAGCAAGTGTCTTCCCTCAACATCGCCCCCGATCGCCGTGCCGAGCTCAAAGCACGGTACCGTCAGGCCATTCTGGATGCCGCCGACTCCCTGATCCGGGAGCGGGGTAAACCGCATTTCAGTGTCGACGAACTCGCTGAGCGTGCCGACGTCTCCCGTCGAACCGTGTTCAACCACTTTTCATCGCTCGAGGACGTGATCATGACGACCTGCACCCGGCTGCTGAGCGCAACCGTCGACGAGTTCCGTGCGGCGACGGCGTCGACTCCCGCAGGAGACGGTACTCGAGAAAGCCTGTTTGAGGAGATCACCTCGGCGCTTCGTCACGTCGATCTGCCACCCGTGGTCGCCTACCTTGCCGGCGTGCTCACCGCGGAGGGTGAGACGGGTCGTTCCCAGCACGGCATCGGCGACGTCTTCACCCGCACCACCGAGCAGCTCTCAATCGAGATCGCCGAACGAACGAACGCGATCGACGAATTCGAAGTGGCGGTCCTCGTCAGCTCCGTGATGAACGGCATCGCCGTGGTGTCTGGCCATTGGTTAGCCCGCACGGCCGGGGCGCTCGACTCATCCTCGCGCACCGTGTGGGACGAGCTGCTCGACCGTCTCATCTCCACCCTCTGCACTGGTTACGAAACTCCCGATCATCAAGAAAGAACCTGATCAATATGGCATCCCTCCTCTACCGACTCGGTAGGTTCTCCGCGCGCCGAGCGTGGCTGGTCATCGTCGCGTGGACGGCCATTCTCGTTCTCGCCGGCGGTGCGTTCGCACTCTTCGGCGGAACGCTCACCTCGGCCGTCAGTATCCCCGGCACCGCCACCCAGAAGGTCAGCGACGAGCTCGCCGCGAAATTTCCGTCAGCCAGCGGTGGGCGGGGCACTGTCGTGTTCACCACCACTGACGACTCCACGTTCACGGCGGCGCAAAAAACCGCCATCGGAGACCTGCTCCGGAGTACGGTGGATCGCAACAATGTGAAATCGGCGACGAACCCCTTTGACACCCAGTCCCAGATCGATGATCAGGCGGGGCAGGTCATCAGCGGCCGGCAGAAAATCACAAATGGAACGGCCCAGATCAAGGCGGGGCAGGTGCAGATTGACGCGGCCATGGCCCAGGCCGATGCCGGTCAGGCGCAGCTCGATGCCAGCCGCACCCAGGCGGAGTCGGCGGGGCAACTCGCCGCCGCTGCGCCGCTGCTCGATGCGCAGCAGGCCCAGATCGATGCGGGCCGAACGGCGATTGCCGGGCAGCAGGAGACTCTCGATGCGAGCCGCACCGAACTCGAGGCGCAGAGCACCACGCTCGAGCAGGGAGCCGCTCTGCTTGACCTGGCTGCAGGCATCCGTCAGGTATCGACCGATGAGACGACCGCCGTCGCGAGCGTCCAGTTCGACACGTCGCTCAACCAGGTGCCAGCCGAATCGAAAAACGCCGTCGTCGCGGAGCTGAACGACGCAGGAATTGACGGCGTCACGGCCGAGGTTTCCAACGACATAGCCGCCAGTATTCCCGAGATCCTCGGCCCGGGCGAGATCGGCGGTGTGATTGTTGCGGCCGTCGTGCTGTGGGTCATGCTCGGCACCCTGATCGGTGCGGGGCTCCCGTTGCTAAACGCACTGATCGGGGTGGGCGTCGGCGTGCTCGCCTCGCTTGCACTGTCCGGAACCGTCGAGATGCTCTCCGTTACCCCGGTTCTGGGTGTGATGCTCGGGCTCGCGGTCGGGATCGACTACTCGCTGTTTATCCTCAACCGGCATCGAACCCAACTGCGCAACGGCCTGGAACTGCATGAGTCGATCGGACTGGCCAACGGCACATCCGGCAACGCGGTCGTGTTCGCTGGCGCCACCGTGCTCATCGCCCTGCTCGCCCTCAACCTCACCGGCGTACCCTTCCTCGGGCTCATGGGTACGGTGGGCGCCGTCTGCGTTTTCGTCGCGATTCTCATCGCGATCACCCTGACGCCGGCGATGCTGAGCGTGGTCGGAACGAGGATCCTCACGAAGAAGGCCCGCGTGCGTGCCGGCAGCACCGACAACCACGCCCGGGTGCCCGCCAAACCGATGAACACCGTGCGCGCCGTCGTGACGGTGGTCGGCGGTATCATCGTGCTGCTCATCGTGGCTATCCCCGCACTCTCGATGCGCCTCGGGCTTCCCGCCGGCTCCTCAGAACCGCTCAACTCAAGCGCCTACCAGGCCTACAAACTCGCTGACGAAAAGTTCGGTGCCGGAGTGAACGGCCCGCTGCTCGTGGTCGCAGACCTTGATACGGCCATCACGGCAGACGATCTGGTCGCGGAACAGGTGCGCATCGGCGCCGCTCTAAAAGCGGAGAACGACGTCGTCGCCGTCGCGCCGATCGGAGCATCCGACGATGACCTGCTGCTCGCGTTCCAGGTTATCCCCGCGGAGGGGCCGACCAGCGAATCGACCGAGCAGCTCGTTCGGGACCTGCGCGGTCTCGAGATTGACGGTGTCACAGCCCTCGGTGTCGCAGGCAACGCATCGGGCAACATCGATGTGAGCGAAAAACTCGCCGCAGCGCTTCCGCTGTACCTTCTCGTTGTCGTGGGGCTCTCGGTGATCATCTTGATCTTCGTGTTCCGTTCGATCCTGGTGCCGGTCACCGCGACGCTGGGCTTCGTGCTGTCTCTGTTCGCGTCCTTTGGGGCAATCACGGCGGTCTTCCAGTGGGGCTGGCTCGGGGTGGTGTTCGGCATCCACGATCCAGGGCCGATCCTGAGCTTCTTGCCCATCCTCGTCGTTGGTGTTCTGTTTGGACTGGCGATGGACTACCAGCTGTTCCTGGTCAGTGGCATGCGGGAATCGTACGTTCATGGTGCCTCGGCCCGCTTGGCTGTCCAGCGCGGTGTTCACGCCGGGCGTACCGTGGTCATCGCCGCCGCCCTCATCATGGCCTCGGTCTTCTCTGGCTTCATCTTCTCGAACTCGGTGATGATCCAGTCGATCGGCTTCGGGCTGGGCATCGGGGTACTGCTCGACGCGTTCGTGGTGCGGCTGCTCATCATCCCGGCCGTGATGCACCTGGTGGGCGACGCGGCCTGGTGGCTGCCGAAGTGGCTCGACCGCATCCTGCCCAACATCGATGTGGAAGGCGCTTCGCTCGAACGGTTGCACCCCGTCGTGCCCGTGAGCGAACCCGAGCGCGTCACGACGCCGATTGCCTGACCTGCTGTCGGGCGACGGATCTGACTCTGTCGCCCGGCGGGCCCGCTCCCGAAGAACTTAGGTAATGCGGGTGCATGCTCCGGGGGCCGTGACGTTCTCACCCTGTTCCGCGCGCAGCGGAACCCGGATTCACCGATAAAATAGAAGTCACCTGCACGAGGAAGTGGTGGCGCAATCATTTGGAACCGGTCCCGGCGTCGTGCTGACGCTCACGCGCACGCCAGTGAACCCGACGTGAACGCTGAGCTGCCCGACCTTGAGCGTACGGTCGATGAAGGCTTGCTCATCGCCTTGTCGGCCGTGCGGATGGCCGTGAAGAATGACATTATCGTGGGCGCACTGCGCGAGCACTTCGACTACGACCCCGGGCGTTACGCCGACAACGCCCGCAGCGAGCTGCATCGCCTGGCTCGGCAGAACGAAGAGTATGCCCGGCGGGTCAGCCGGATGGGTCGGGATCTCGCGGCAATGAAGTGGCGGTTGAGCCTCACCGACGACCAACGACACGACCTGAAGCAGTTCGCCCTAAGATTTCGCGTGCACGAGCGATTGACACTCGCTCTCGATGCCGTGGCCGATGACGATGAGCAGGTGGCGCGGATCGTGGCGAGTGCACAACAGTCGGCGAGCGAGGAGGTCAGCTCAGCGGTCTCCTCGAAGCTCATCGAGCTGGCCGTCGACCAGCGCGAGCCCGACTACGCCGAACATCGCGGCGAACGTCTGGAAGCATTCGTTCTCATCAACCTGGCTATTCTGAAGTCCAAGCACGACGCGGCCACCAGCCCCGAATTCAACGAGTACTGAAGTCGGTGATCGTTTGGGCCACCAGCTGGTCGAATGTAGGCGTACTGAGCAGGGCGAAGAACACGACGTTGCAGACGACAGTGGTCCAGAATGCCTCGCGAAAGCTCCTCTTCTGGGTCTTGTGCCGCAGAACCTGCTGCGCCACGATCGCGCCCGGCCAACCGCCGATGAAGCCCCAGAACAGCAGCATGCGTTCCGACACCCGCCAGCCGCCGAACCTCGCCCGGCGCTTATCGACGCCGTAGAGGGCGAAACAGATCAGGCTGGTGACGAGGTAGAGCACGGCCACCCAGAGCGGTCTTGGCCAGTACACGGCGCCGACCAGGTAGAGCACCGCGAAGACGGCGATCGCGAGGTAACTGCCACGGCCCGCAGCACGGCGGGAGCGGGCGATGACCATGACCCCATGCTAGAGGCTACAGACGAGGCAGAAACCGTTGCCAGAGACGACGGTGGGTGCCCGTGACGCAGCCGCGGCACGGCTGCGGGGCGACGTCGCCCTAACGTGAGGCGTGCCGTCATCCCGACCACGCGACGATCGGGTGTGGTGCGCGAATGCCGCGCACCACACCACCGGTGACGCGCACGTCGAGCACGCTCGGCGCTGGCACGAGTGGAAGGGAGGAAGACTCTGTCGAAAGCGTTTGGAGTACCACTAGTACCCTGATCTGTCGAACTTGCTGTTGTTTGTTACCGATATTCCGGGTTCGGCTCAAACCCGAAGCGTTCGCCGCGGTCCCAGTCCCGGAGCAGGTTGCCGAATGCCGGGATGCCGCCGTTCTTCTTCAGGATCGAGGCGAGGTGCATGAGGTTCCAGCTCATGAAGGTCGTGTTGCGGTTGGTGAAGTCGTTCTGCGGTCCGCCCGATCCCTCGTCGAGATAACTGGGGCCGGGACCGATCTCGCCGATCCAGCCGGAGTCGGCGGCGGGCGGAATTGAATAGCCAATGTGCTGCAGGCTGTAGAGCAGGTTGGACGTGCAGTGTTTCACGCCATCTTCATTGCCGGTGATGATGGCGCCGCCGACCTTGCCGTAGAAAACATACTGGCCCTTGTCATTGAATTCACCCGAGTGAGCGTACAGCCGTTCCACGACGCGCTTGGTCACCGAGCCGTTGTCGCCGAGCCAGATCGGCCCGGCCAACACGAGGATGTCTGCGGCTTGCACCGTCGTAAACAGCGACGGCCAGGCATCCGCTTGCCAACCGTGTTCGGTCATGTCGGGGTAGACGCCGGTGGCGATGTCATGGTCGATGGCGCGAATCAGGTCGACCTGCACGCCCTGCTCGCGCATGATCCTCGCGCTGAGGTCAACGATGCCCTGGGTGTTGCTGACTTCGGGGCTGCGTTTGAGGGTGCAATTGATGAAGACGGCGCGCAGGCCGGAGTAGTCGAAGGATTTCCGCTGGGCACCACTCGTCTCGTTCACTCACTGAGTAAACCATTCACTGATACGGGAAAAAAGGGGGTTGATTTCGGTGCCGGTGGCGCGCTGCACCGCAGCGCGGCGCGGGAAGCCCCCGATAACTGGTATAGTTTTCAAGTTGTCTCCGGCTCTACTGTTCGCGGGATTGACATGCGCTCGTAGCTCAACGGATAGAGCATCTGACTACGGATCAGAAGGTTGGGGGTTCGAATCCCTTCGGGCGCACAGCTAAACCCGTCGCACAAGCCTTATTACGTGTCAGACGGGTTTTTTTCGCGCAGCTGCGTGTCGTTACGCGGCGAAGGCTTTTCTTGGCAGGTCGCGTTCACCGCCATCAGGGTGTCGATCGTCTCGTCCGAGACGTCGGCCATAGTTCCAAAAGCGACGAGCCCGGCAGCACACGCAGGTCACCAGCGACCACGGCTCCGGCGATACCCAGATCTGCAATGCGCTCGGCGCAGCGCGCGTGCAGGGTGAGTTTGGCGCCTTCCTGGCTCAGAATCTGCTAAATTTCTCGGCCCAACCCCCCAGCGGCTCCAACGATAAGAACGGATGAGCCGGCGAGGGAAGTCACACAGTCAGACTGGACGGTATGCCCTGTGGTTGCGCACGAATAACAATTCCATCCCCGCGCTGGGATAGCATCGGTCGAAGTGAGCAAAATTCACTAGTTTGAATTCGTTTGATTCTCAGAGGAATCCGGTACAAGGTTGCGTCCGAGTTTCTCACCGGGCAATGTTCGGGCGCCCGGTGAGGAAGGCATTCCTGCGAGGGATTGCCTCGGTGGGACGAGGGGTAGGGCCCTCGTTCCATCGCCCCCTACCCTCCAGGTCTACTGACCGAGTCGTCCCCCAATGCGCCGCGGCAATCAACTCGCAGTTTGTCGCACAAAAGCGTCAGCTGCGTCAGCTCGTCGTCGGTGAGGGTTTCGCCAATGCGCACGGCAATGGAGTCCATGTGGTCAACGGCAACTCGCCGAAACAGGGCGAGGCCGACATCCGTCAACTCGATGATGGTACCGCGACCGTCGTCCGGGTCGGTGTGCTTGTGCAGATAGCCCCGGGACACGAGCCGGTCAACGAGCCGGCTCACGCTCGGCTGGGTCAGGAGCACGTGTTGGTTGAGATCACGCAGGCGGATGTGCCGGTCCGGCTGCCGCGACAGGTTGAACATCACGTCGTACTCGTTGAGCGAAATTTCCTTGGAGGGAAAATTCGCCGCGAGGCTGCGCATGATGGCGACCTGGGCGCGAAACAGGGATTCCCACGCGCTCACCGCGGCCGTTCGATCCACCACCTGCGGCTCCTTGCCTCTTCGAGTTGTTCTCCAAGGATAGAGACTCGGGGAGGTCGCCGGGGAATCGCACATGGCTGCACCGGCAGCATCCGCTCGTGGGGCAATGGTCAGGTGCTTGGCATGAAACTCGCAGGTGATTTTCTTGACGAAAGGTGGCGCCCGTTACCTATTCGTTATATGTTTTAGGTGCGTCAATCGTTTGCTGTGGCGGATGACGTGAAATGTGATTGCAGGACACTCTTGGTGCAAGGGAAGAGGGTCGGTCGTAGCCTCTGCGACTGGCCCTCAATCACTTTAACGCCGCCACCTTCACGCCTCTGTGAGAGACCGAAATTTCTGCCCGGCAACCCCGGCCTAGAACAGGTCGGGGCTCGGCGTGGTCGACTGGCGTATGGCGACGTCCGCGTGGCGGTCGAAGCGGTAGCCGACTCCGCGAACAGTGCGCACGATGTCTTCATAGCGGCCGAGCTTGGAGCGTAGGCGACGAACGTGCACGTCGATGGTCCGCTCGTTCGGGGTGTCTTCCTCGTCGGCGGAGTTCCACAGCGACGAGACGATCTCGGCGCGGTCGATGGTGCGGCCCTCGCGTAGCACGAGGTACTGCAGCAGCTCGAACTCCTTGTAGGTCAGCGCGGCGGTCTCGTTGTCGAGAATGACCCGCTTGCGGGAGATGTCCACGACCACGCCACTTTGGGCACGGTCCAGTTCCTCGGGCTCGGCGCGGCGCTGGGCCAGGGCGGCCGGGTCCTGCAAGGCCAGGCGCACGACGTCCACATCGCGCCCGCCGGCGCCCTCGGGAGCCAGTGCGACGGCGGCGTAAGTCTCGGCCGAGGGAGCTATCTCGGCGGCGAGAGCCTTGAGTGCCTCAACGATGCGGTTCAGGCTCGTGCCGGCTGCGGCCGCCTTGGCCTCGTCGATGCCGACGTAGAGCACGAAACCGCGAGCCTCGGTGCCGGTCGGCACGGCGCGAATTCGCGGGGCGGCAACCGGCGGGACCAGATTGAGTTCGGGGCGGTTGACGTGTGTGGGGCGAGTGGGGTGGATGTGTGCGAGAGACATGGCGTGGGTCCTTGACTGTTCGATCGAAGGGAGCCCGGCGGATGCGCGAAAGCGCGCTTTCCGTAAGTGGAGGCTCCCTGTGGCCCGTGGGGCCGGAGGGCGAATGCGTCAAATCAGCATTCGAGGCGTCGGCCTGACGATGTCAGGCGCAGGACGCGAGGAGGAACGTCTTGGTTAGCGGCACATTCGGCAACAGCGGATGGCGGGGGTGCCGGCCATCATCATGGCGGCAGTCCCGGGGGCCTCAAGGGAGGTCAGGGGGCGTGCGCTGGTTGTCATAACTGCGAGTAAAGCCGAATGTGACGCCGTGTGTCAATTTGATGTCACGGGAAGTCGCCGGATGACGTGCATCACGTTCGCAGGGCCGCGCCCATTTAGGCGATTCCGTGCGCAATCACGTCTTTATGAAATATTCCGTTATGAAGCGTGATTCAATCAAAGATTGTTAATGTTAACCGGGCCTGGCGTGTTGCTGGTCGCAGGACCTACATGCGCTGGTCGGGTTGTATCGGTCAGGTCGTCAGACCAGTCCGTACAATCGGTCGCCGGCGTCGCCGAGGCCGGGCACGATGTAGCCCAGCTCGTTGAGCTTTTCGTCGACGGCGCCCAGCACGATCGTCACTTCGCGGCCGGCCAGGGCTTTCTCAACGGCGGCAAGGCCTTCCGGGGCGGCGAGGATGCAGATCGCCGTCACGTCGACCGCGCCGCGGTCGAACAGAAAATTGATGGCCGCAATGAGTGACCCGCCGGTGGCGAGCATCGGGTCGAGCACAAAGCACTGCCGATCCGATAGATCGTCGGGAAGACGCTCGGCATAGGTTGTGGGCTGTAGAGTCTCTTCGTTGCGGGCCATGCCAAGAAAACCAACCTCGGCGGTCGGCAGCAGCTTGACCATGCCCTCGAGCATTCCGAGGCCGGCGCGCAGAATCGGCACGACGAGTGGCTTCGGGTCGCTGATGCGCACGCCCGGAGCGGCCGATACAGGGGTCTGCACGGTGACAGCCTCCACGCGCACGCCGCGCGTGCCCTCGTACGCGAGCAGAGTCATGAGCTCCTCGACCAGCGATCTAAATAACGGCGACGGCGTGTCTTTATTGCGAAGCACGGTGAGCTTGTGCGTGATGAGCGGGTGGTCGGCAACATGGACTCGCATAGGCTCAATTCTACTAGAGGCAATCCCCCCGGCTTGAGGTGACGCATGCGCGAACGAGATCAGCACACTGAGTGGATGCTGCTCGCCCTGACCGAGGCGCGCGCGGCCCTGGCGTCCGACGACGTTCCGGTCGGCGCCGTCATTGTCGATGCTGCGGGCCAGGTGATCGGCCGGGGGCGAAACGAGCGAGAACTGCACCAGGACCCGACGCTCCACGCCGAGGTCGTGGCCATCCGGGAGGCGGCCGCGCACACCGACGACTGGCACCTGATCGGATGCACCCTGGTCGTCACGCTCGAACCCTGCGTCATGTGCGCCGGCGCGATCCTCGCCGCGCGAGTGCCCACCGTCGTGTTCGGTGCGTGGGACGAGAAGGCGGGAGCGGCCGGGTCGGTCTACGACGTGCTGCGCGACCGTCGACTCAACCATCGGGTTGAGGTTTTCGCGGGCGTCGACGAGAAGGCGTGCGCTTTGCTCCTTCGAGAGTTTTTCGAGAATCCAGCTCGTCGATCAGCCCGCTGAGGCCTACTCCAGTCCCTTGATCACAAAAGTGTCGGTCGGCGGGTTGGCGAGGTTCGGGTCGAAGAAGATGTCGGGTTCGAGATAGATCGTGCGGGCGAGCGGCACCGCGGCGCGAATGCGGGTTTCGACGGCATTGATGTCGGCGGCGACGTCGGCAAAGCGGTGCTCGCCGTCAAAGGCAACCTTGGCGCCGACCAGAATCTCATCCGGCCCGAGGTAGAGAGTCTTGAGGTGGATGATGCGTTTAGTTTCCGGGCCATTCAAAATGGCCGCTTCGATCGCATCCAGGTCCTTCCTGCTCGCGCCCTCACCCACCAGCAGGCTCTTGGTTTCGATGCCCAGAATGATCGCGACGAGCACGAGCAGGACGCCGATGGCAAGCGTTCCGACGGCGTCCCAGATTGGCTCATCGGTGACGATAGTCCAGCCGACGCCGACGAACGCGAAGGCGAGGCCGGTGAGGGCCGCGACATCCTCGAGCAGCACGACCGGCAGCTCGGGCGCTTTGGCATGGCGAACGAACTGCACCCAGGTCTGGTTTCCGCGCAGATGGTTTGATTCCTTGATCGCAGTGCGTAGCGAAAAGCTCTCAAGCACCATGGCGATGGCGAGCACCAGAATCGGCAGCCAGGCATTTTCGAGCGGATGCGGGTGCTGCAACTTGTCGAAGCCCTCGTAGAGCGAGAACACCCCACCGATCGAGAACAGGATGATCGAAACCACGAAGGCGTAGACGTAGCGTTCACGCCCGTAGCCGAACGGATGCTCCAAATCGGCCCGCTTCTTAGCCTTGCGACCGCCCAGCAGCAGGAGCAGTTGGTTGCCGGCATCCGCTACCGAGTGCACCCCCTCGGCGAGCATCGAGGACGAGCCGGAGAAGCCCCACGCCACGAACTTGGTCACTGCGATCCCCAGATTGGCCGCGAATGCGGCCACGATTGCCTTGTTTCCGCCCGGTGCGCTCATGAAAACATCTTAGAACCGTGTGCCAGCGGGTTGGAGCAGGAGGGTTCTGGGCGATCGTTATGGGCAGCCCGATGACGGAAAAAGTAGACTGGTCGGATGACTTCTTCTCAGAATGTGACTCTGCCCACGATCGCCTTCCTCGGCGCCGGTTCCATGGCCCGCGCCATTCTGGCCGGTCTGCTCAAGCCGGGCGTGACCGTGGACGGCGGCATTCGCGTCACCAACCGTACCGCGGCGAAGGCCGCGGAGCTGGCGGACACCGAGGGTGTCACCGCCTACGCGACCGAGGTCGACTCCGACGCCAATCTCAAAGCCATCGACGGTGCCCAGATCGTCATCATCGCCGTCAAGCCGTACATGGTGGCCGATCTGCTCGGCGAAATTGGCGCCTCCCTCGCCCCCGGCACGCTCGTTCTGAGCGTCGCGGCCGGCGTCACGATCGACACCTTCGAGTCGCTCCTGCCCGAGACCGTACACGTCATTCGCACCATGCCGAACACCCCCGCCGTCGTCGGCATGGCCGTTACCGGCATCAGCGCCGGTAGCCGGTCGAGCGAGGCCGACCTCGCGCTCACGAGCGCCCTGTTCGCGACCGTCGGCGACGTGCTGGTCGTGCCCGAAAGCAAGCTCGACGCCCTCAGCACCATCTCCGGCTCCGGCCCGGCCTACGTGTTCTACCTGATCGAGCAGCTCACGGAAACGGCCATCGGAAAGGGCTTCACCCCCGCGGAGTCGGCCGTCATGGTCAACGGTACCTTCCTCGGCGCGAGCGCGCTCCTCGCCGTGTCCGACAAGTCGCCGAGCGAACTGCGCCGCCAGGTGACCAGCCCGGCCGGCACGACTGAACGTGCCGTCTGGGAACTCGAAAAGGGCGGCCTCAAGGAGCTCTTCGATACCGCGACGGATGCCGCCCTGGCGCGCGCCAGGGAACTCGCCGCCTCCTAGCGCGCACCCGCCTCCCAGCGCACCCGTCAGCGCCTTACAGCCCTTCGGCGATGACGGCCGTGGCCTGCAGCCACGCGGCGCGGGTGCGCGGCGCCAGGGCGTCGACGTTGAGCGGGCCGCCACCGACCAGTGAGGCATCGTAGGGAACGTCGACGACCGTGCGGGTGAGCTGGCGAAAATGGTCATGCAGGCGCTTGGACAGCTGCTCGTCGGCGGTTTTCGACGGCGACGCGAGCACGGTGACGGCCTGGGCGACCTTGTCGGCGTGACCCTTCTGCCGCAGGCCGTCGATCAGCGAGGCGGCACCGTAGCCGGTGTCCTCGCGAATCGTCGACACGATCACGAGCTGGTCGGCGGTATCGACCGCAGCCTCCCAGTTGCTGGCCCGCATGTTGTTGCCGGTGTCGATCACGAGAACCCGGTAGAAACGGCTCAATGTCTTGTGGAGCTTGCGAAAGGCGTTGTCGTCGATGCTCGCTGCACCCGCCGGATCGAGGTCGGAGGCGAGTGCGTCGAACTGGGCATCGCCCTGCGAGCGCACGTAATTGTCGAGGTCGCCGACCCGGGAGCGGGTATCGCCGAACCGGTCGAGGTCGCGCAGCAGGTCCACGGCCGTGTTGGTGTGCCGGGCGGCTTGGGCGCGCACACCCAGCGTTCCCATGGTCTCGTTGTTGTCCCAGGCGAGGGTGTAGCCGCCGCGATAGATGCCGAACGTGGCAGCGATGAGCAGCGTCGCCGTTGTCTTATGGGCGCCACCCTTGGGGTTGAGCACCACGATCGTGCGCGGGCCGTTCAGGCTGCGCTGAACGGCCGTGATGGCGGTGCGTTGCTGGCGCTCGGTCGAACTCGGCGTGGGCGAGACCAGGCCGCCCGTGAGGCGGCGTAGGGCGCCCTGCCAGCCCTGCTCGGCCGGTCCGGCGGGCGCCGGTGGCCGTGAGCTGAGAAAGTCGGCGAGGTTCGGCGCCACGCTTGATGCGGCCGGTGACGCGGGCGCGGCATCCGTTCTGGGCGCTACCAGCGACTCGAACAGGGCGTTGGCGGGCGCCGTGACGGAGGGCTGCATCAGCGTGGCAAAGGGTGTCGATGTCTCGAGTTCGGTCACGACTGGAAGAGGCGCCGTAGTCGCCGGCTTCGGGCGGCTGGCAACCACAACCGGCCCGGCCGACTCGACCCGCCCGTTCGGGTGCACGGTCAGCGGCCAATCGCCTTGCTCATCACTGACCTGCAGCAGAACGGATTGCCCGCGTCTGCGAGCGGTCTCGACCACGAGGCCGATGATCTCCTCGCGAACGCCGGCTTCATCGGTACCGGTGACGCGGTGCCGGGAGCCATCGATGTTCACCTCGCCCGTCGTATCGGTGTGAACTGCGGCAACAATGTCAGCCGGGGTGTTGGCGAGAGCGGGCACGTCGTGTGACATGGGAGAGCCTTTCCGTCCACGCACACGTCGTCAGCGCGCAACCTCAGGTGAGCTGCGGCGAGAAATGTCCGTACTAGGAGAATAGCCGGTCGTCTCCCCCGAATAGGGGAGCGTCAGGAACCGAGCGCTGCGAACCGTTCAATATCGGCCTCGGCGCCCGACACGATGATGAGGTCGTGGCTGGAGACGACGGTCTCCGCGGTCGCGTAGGTGAACGGTTTTCCGGGGCTCTTGACGCCGACGACGGTCACGTTGTACTTGCGGCGCACCCCGGAATCGACGAGGTTGAGACCGCGAATGGGCTTCGGCGGGATCATCTTCACGAGGGCGAAATCGTCGTCGAACTCGATGAAATCGAGCATGCGACCCGACACCAGATGGGCGACACGTTCGCCGGCCTCGGCCTCGGGGTAGATGACGTGGTTGGCACCAATGCGTTCAAGAATTTTACCGTGCGATTTGGAGATGGCCTTGGCCCAGATCTGCTGAATCTTCAAGTCGACCAGGTTGGCGACGATGAGCACGCTGGCTTCAATCGATGAACCGACGGCGCAGACGGCAATCGAGAAGTCCTGTGCGCCGATTTGCTGCAGGGCCTCAAGCGAACGGCCATCCGCTTGAACGGCATGCGTCACCCGCTCCGACCATTTCGACACGAGCACCTCACTCGTGTCGACGACGAGTACCTCGCGGCCCAGTCGGTCGAGCTGGCCAGCGGTGGCCGCGCCGAACCGTCCGAGCCCGATGATGAGCACGGGGGCATCGTGTTTGATGCGATCAACCAACGATGGGTCTCTCTTCCGGGCGTTTGAACAGTTGCCTGCTGTGGCTCGCGGCCAGTGCTGCCGCGAGAGTCACTGTACCAACCCGGCCCATGAACATCGTCGCCGCCATCACGTACACGCCTTCCGGCGGCAGGTCGGCGGTGAGCCCGGTTGACAGGCCGCAGGTCGCGAACGCGCTGATCACGTCAAACAGCACGACGTCGAGCGGTTGCTTCGAAATATGCAGAATGAGGATGCTCGCGACAGCCACGGTAGTCGCGCCCCACAACACGACGCTGACCGACAGGCGCAGAATGTCGCTCGGAATACGTCGGCCGAAGGCCTCCATCTCCTGCTTGCCGCGCGCTTCAGCAAACGCGGCGAGAAAGAGGATGGCCAGGGTTGTGACTTTAATACCGCCGGCGGTCGACGCCGACCCGCCACCAATAAACATGAGCATGTCGGTGAGGAGCAGACTGGATCCGTTCAGGTCGCTGATCTCGATCGTCGCGAAGCCGCCCGACCGGGTCATCACCGACATGAACAACGATTGAAAGATGGTGTCGCCCGCATTGAGCGACCCAAAGGTCTTCGGATTGTCGAATTCCAGAATGATGTACAGCACCATGCCGACGATCATGAGGGCGATCGTTGTGACGAGGGTGAGTTTGACGTGCACCGACCAGCGGCGCGGCTTTCTCCAGCCGCGGGCGAAGGCGTAGATCACCGGAAAACCGAGACTGCCCAGAAAGACACCGATCATGAGCGCGCTGAGAAACCAGTAGTCGTTTGCGAACTGGTCCAGGCCGCCGGAGTTCGGGTTGAAGCCGGTGTTGGTGAAGGCCATCGCGCTGTAGTAGAAGCTGTGCCACAGCGCTTCGCCCAGGGCTACGCCGGCCTGCAGCATACGGGGAAAAAGCAGGGCGGCGACACCGACCTCGATGACGAGTGCGCTGATCGCGACGGTGAGCAGCAGGCTGCCGACCTCGCCGAGCCGCACGGTCTGGCCCTCGTTGACCGGGCCGGCGTGAATGCGCGAGGGGTTGGAGTCGCTCGCCGCCATCAATTTGGCGCGAAGCCCGAGCCGCCGTGAGATGACGAGTCCCATGAGCGACGCGAGCGTCAACACGCCGATTCCGCCGATATTGACGCCAACGAACACCAGAATGTCACCGAACGTCGACCAATGCGTGGCCATATCGACGGTCGCGAGGCCGGTGACGCAGATGACCGAGACCGCGGTGAACAGGGCGTCGTGCAGCGGGGTCATCGTGCGGTCGGCGGAGGCGACCGGCAGCGAAAACAGCAGGGTGAACACCATGATGAGGGCGGTGAACACGAGGATGGCGAACCGCGATGGCGATTGGTGGGCGAGCGAATCAACGCCATCCCGAATGCGCACCAGAATCGACATCGGGCGCGGAAAAAATGGTTCAGTTCCGGTTCTCGACAGCACCTAGAACCCCTGACTAACCTGCGACCCTGGACAGTTTGACATGGTACTACCCAACCGTAATGACTACCCTGAGGTCATGGCAGACATCTTTACCGTGGTGGCGGACTCAGCGCGACGGGACATCTTGCGCATCCTCTTAGAGCGATACATTCCCTCCGGGAAAGTCCGTGGCGAACTGAGCGTGTCCGACATCGTCGGTCACCTCGGGCTGAGTCAGCCGACCGTGTCCAAGCACCTCAAGGTGTTGCGCGAAGCCGGCCTGGTCACCGTGCGTGAAGACGGACAGCACCGCTTCTACCGGCTGGAGTATTCGCCGCTTGAAGAGATCGAGGATTGGTTGATTCCGTTCCTCAGCGTCGACTTCGACCAGGCCGTCAAGGACGCCGATCACGAGGCCGATGCCGGTCTGAAAGACGAACAGCGGGCGTTCGCTTCGGCCATCGGCAAGGCCTTCGCCGACGCCTCGCAAATGTCGCATGTCGTCAAAGATGCCACCGCAAAAAAGTGGCGGAGAAACGTCTAAACCGACCCCGTTCGCCCGCTCGCGAAGCGCCCGATCCGGGTACTGAGTAGTTGGAGCCGGTTTTGTCCGATAGAATGGTATTTTCGTGTCAGTCGCTCCCGCGACTAAACCAATACTTGTGAGGTCCGTGTGGGTTCTGTAATTAAGAAGCGACGCAAGCGTATGGCGAAGAAGAAGCACCGCAAGCTGCTTCGCAAGACTCGCCACCAGCGTCGTAATAAGAAGTAGAACAACACTCAGCTGTTCTTCGAGCAAAGCGCTAGCCCTTCGGGACTGGCGCTTTTTGCTGTCCGGCGGCCGGGGTGCCGCGCCCGTCGGCCTAGGCTGGAACCATGCCTACCGCACACCTGACCCTGATCGGCAAGCCCGGTTGCCACCTCTGCGACGACGCACGCGACCTGGTCGGCAGCGTCGTGGCCAAGCTCGCCGACGACGCGGCGGCCCCCACGATCACGTTCGAGGAACGTTCCATTCTCGATGACGCCGCACTGCACGAGTTGTACCTGGAGGATATTCCGGTGCTCCTCATCAACGGCAAAGTGCACAACTACTGGCGCATCGATCCCGTGCGCCTGCGCACTGCCCTACTGGAGGTCTCATGACCATTCGTCACATCGTTTGCTGGAAGCTCAACGCCCTCACCCCGCGCAAGAAGGCCGATGATGCCGCCGGCATCGTGACCGGCCTCGAGGCCCTCGTGGGCGTCGTTCCCGAGATTCGTGCTTTGACGGTGGGCTCGGATGTTGTCGGTAACGAAAACTGGGACGTCGCGCTGATCGCCGATTTCGACGACCTCGCGGCCCTCGACCGCTACCAGAAGCACCCTGAGCACGAAAAGGTCGGCGCGTTCATTCGCACCGTCGTGGCGGACCGCCTGGCGGTGGACCTCGAGGTGTAAACCGCTCATCGAACCGTGAGTTTCGGCCCATTTTCCGCGAAGAACGGGCCCAAACTCACGGCTCGGCGACGCCCGGGCCGAGCCCGGGCCGGCCAGGCCTAGGGCTCCAGGCGAGTCGGGCCGCGGAAGAGGTAGGTGACCTCGCGAATCGACGCCTGGTGCAGCATGAGCATCAACACACGGGCCAGGCCCATGCCGAAGCCGCCGTGCGAAGGCACGCCGTAGCGGAAGAAGTCGAGGTAGCCCTCGATCTCCTGCGGGTCGAGACCCTTCTCAATCGCCTGCGCTTCGAGCACCTCAATGCGGTGCTCGCGCTGGGCACCGGTGGAGATTTCGGTGCCGTTGAAAATGAGGTCGTAGCTCTTGGTGATCGATGCGTCGCCCTCGTGCCGCATGTGGTAGAACGGACGGATGCTCGAGGCGTAGTCGGTGAGGAACACGAACTCGTGCCCGAACTTCTCGGCCACATAGGCGGCGATCTGGCGCTCACCCTCCGGGTCCATGTCGTCGTCGTCGCGCGGAACCTCGTAGCCGCGGCTCTTGACGATCTCCTTGGCCTCGGCCAGCGGGATGCGTGGGAACGGTGTGCTCGGAATGCTCACCTCAACCTCGAACAGGGCCATGACCTCGTCGCCGTGCTTGGCCTTGACCGCGGTGAACCCGGCGACCATGAGGTCTTCGTGCAGCTGCATGACGTCGTCGTGGCTGCTGATCCAGCTGATCTCGGAGTCGACGCTCGTGAACTCGGTGGCGTGACGGCTCGTGAACGAGGGGTCGGCGCGGAACGCCGGCCCGACCTCGAAGATCTTGCCGAAGCCGGCGGACTGGGCCATCTGTTTGAAGAACTGCGGGCTCTGCGCGAGATAGGCCTTGGTGTCGAAATAGCCCACTTCGAACAGTTCGGCGCGCGACTCGCTCGCACTCGCCATGAGCTTGGGGGTGTGCAGCTCGATGAAGTCGTGCTCGATCCAATACGTGCGCAGCGCGTGCTCGAACGTGGTCTGGATGCGGAAGATGAGGTTCTGCTTGGGGTTGCGCAGGTCGAGAAAGCGCCAGTCCATGCGCTTGTCGAGGCTCGAGTCGGGCGCGATCGGCGTCTCGGGAATCGCGGCGGACACCACAGAGAGGGTGGCCAGCTTGATTTCGATGCCGCCCAGCTTGACCCGTTCGTCGTGCTTGAGCGCTCCGGTGACGGTTACGAAGGTGCCCTGGGCGAGGCCCGAGATGCTCGTGGCCGGCTCGTCGGCGACGACGACGCCATCGGCATCCGTTGTCCGCGGATTGACCAGCTGCACGGCGCCGGATTCGTCGCGGAGCACAACGAATTGCACCTTCTTCTGGTCGCGCACCGTGTCGACCCAACCGGACACCGAAACGGTGCCGTCATCGAGAGCGGACAGGTTCTTGATCAATACGCGCGAAGTCACAGGTCGAGTTTAGCCGGAGCCGCCCGGGGGCCGCTCTCACGGCGGTTTCTAGGCTGGGGCCTCCGTAGACTGGTCAGGTGGTAGCTAGTCAAGTGCATCTCGTGCGTCACGGTGAGGTTTTCAACCCCGAACGCGTGCTCTACGGACGGCTGCCAAACTATGGGCTCTCTGAGCGAGGCGCACTCATGGCCGGAACCGCCGCAGAGGAACTGGTCGAGCGCGGTCGGGCAGTCGTGCGCGTCATTGCCTCACCTCTTCAGCGCGCGCAGGAGTCGGCCACTCCGATCGCCGCCGCCTTCGTGCTGTCGATCGACACCGACGAACGCATCATCGAACCGACCAACGCCTTCGAAGGCAAGCGGATGGGCGGCCCTGACGGCGCGTTGCGCGACCCCCGCAACTGGCCGGCCCTGATCAACCCCCTGAAGCCGAGCTGGGGCGAACCGTTCACGTCCGTCGCCACGCGCATGTTGGCGGCGATCGACGACGCCTGGAACTCGGTCACCGAGGGAGACGTCGTTCTGGTCAGCCACCAGCTGCCGATCTGGATGGTGCACCGGGCCCTCGCCCATGAACGCCTCGCCCATGACCCGCGCAAACGACGCTGCGACCTGTCGAGCATCACCACGCTTTCCTGGCATGGCGACCACTTCGCTGAAACCGCCTACGTCAGCCCGGCGCTGGCTCTTCTCGACCCGAGCAATGATGTGGGTGCCGTATGAACCGGATCAAACGCCGTCTCGCCCCTCTGCTGGCCGGGCTGGCCGCCGGCGCCCTCCTGCTCTCGGGCTGCTCCTCTGACCCGCTCGCAGATCAGTACCGGGAAGGCTCGAGCAAGGGCTTCATCGCCGGCGACGGCAGCGTCACCGAGATTGCCCTCGCCGACCGCGGCCAGGCCATCGAGTTTTCGGGCGTGACGGAGACGGGCGAGACGGTCACGAGCGCCGATACGCTCGGCGAAGTTCTCGTGGTCAACTTTTGGTACGCGAGCTGTGCGCCGTGCCGCGCCGAGGCATCCGATCTGCAGAGCATCAACGTGCAGTTCGAGAATAAGGGCGCGAGCTTTCTCGGCGTAAACGTGCGCGACCAGGCTCCGAACGCCATCGCCTTCAACGAGACCTACAGCGTGACCTACCCCTCGGTGCTTGACGTTGATACCGGAGCCATGCAGCTCGCGTTCAGCGGCAGTATTCCGCCGAACGCGGTGCCGACCACGCTCGTGCTCGACGCCGAGGGCCGGGTCGCGGCGCGCATTCTGGGCCAGGTCACCTCGCCATCAATTCTGAAAACCCTGATTCGCGACACAATCGCGGAGAAGGCCGAAGGCGCCATCGAGTGAACAATCCCTTCGGAGAGATCGTCTTCAGCGGCCAGCTGCTCTTCGCTATTCCCATCGCACTTCTCGCCGGGTTGGTGTCGTTCGCTTCCCCGTGCATCCTGCCGCTCGTACCCGGCTACCTCGCCTATATCGGCGGCTTCACCGACGGACGCACCGGCGCCTCCAATCGCGACCGGCGCGGGCGTAACCGGCTCCTGGCCGGGGTCGGCCTGTTCGTGCTCGGCTTCACAGTGGTGTTCGTGCTCACCGGCGTGGTCTTCGGCGCCGCCGGATTCTGGCTCAACGCCTACCGTGACCTGATCACCCGCATCGCCGGCGTCGTGGTCATTCTGCTCGGCCTGGTCTTCGTCGGCCAGTTCGGTGCCCTCCAACGCACCATCAAGACCAATTGGCGCCCCAGAATGGGCCTGGCCGGCGCCCCCCTGCTCGGTGCGGTGTTCGCGGTGGGCTGGACGCCGTGCACCGGGCCCACCCTCACCGCCATCAACTCGCTCAGCCTCGGCACCGGATCGCCCTGGCAGGGCGGTCTGCTCGCGCTGTTCTATTCCTTCGGCCTCGGAATTCCGTTCCTGGTGATCGCCCTCGGCCTCAACTGGGCCACCGGATCCGTCGCATTCCTGAAACGGCATATTCGTGCCATCAACCTGTTCGGCGGCGTTCTGCTCGTCGTCATCGGAGCACTCATGGTGAGCGGTATCTGGAACGCCTGGCTCCTCGATTTGCAAGGGGTGATTGGCAACTTTGTCCCGGCCATCTGACCACTACGATTCCCGCCCGCAGACGCCCCCGTCCGGTGTCGTGCAGCCCAAGCTCGGCCTGATCGGCTGGCTGCGATGGTTCTGGCGTCAACTCACGAGCATGCGAACCGCGCTGTTTTTGCTGCTGATGCTCGCCATCGCGGCCATCCCCGGATCGCTCGTGCCGCAACGCAGCTCCGACCCGAACGGGGTCAGCCAGTACTTCGCCGATCACCCCGACCTGGCGCCGACGCTGGATAAGCTGCAGGCCTTCGACGTCTACACCTCGGCCTGGTTCTCGGCGATCTACCTGCTGCTGTTCATCTCCCTCATCGGCTGCGTCATTCCGCGCACCAAACACCACTTCCAGGCCCTGCGTTCCAAGCCGCCGACCACACCGGTCCGCCTCGCCCGCCTGTCCGGCTTCACCGAGGGCGAGGCGCCCGCGCAAACGGATGCCTCTGCCGCCATCACGCACGCCAGCACCCTCCTGAAATCCAGCGGCTACCGCGTCGCTCGCTTTGATTCTGATACCGAATCATCCGTTTCGGCGGAGCGCGGCTACCTGCGCGAGACCGGCAACCTCATCTTTCACGGTGCCCTCGTCGGCATCTTGATCACCGTCGGTTTCGGCGGCGGCTACGGCTTTGCCGGCCAGCGCGTGCTGGTCGAAGGACAGACCTTTGTGAATACCCTGCTCGCCTACGACTCGTTCAGCCCGGGGCGTTTCTTCGATGACACCACCCTCGACCCGTACACGCTGAGCCTGGACGACTTCTCGGTCTCCTACGAACAACGGAACCTGCAGGCCTACGGCCAGCCGATCGACTTCACCGCCGACGTGACCGTCACCCCCAAGGGTGACGCTGCCGAGCCCGGCGTCGTGAAGGTGAACGGACCGTTGCGCACAAACGGCACGAGCATCTACCTGCTCGGCAATGGTTACGCGCCGACCATTAAGGTCACGGCCCCGGACGGCGCCGTCGTGTTCTCCGACTCGGTGCCGTTTCTGCCTCAGGACGCCAATCTCACCTCACTCGGTATCGTGAAGGTTCCCGACGGCCTGGCTGAACAGCTGGGCATGATCGGCTTCTTCTATCCGACCCAGGACAAAGCGGCGTCCGGCGCGAACTTCTCGAGCTATCCCGACCTCGAATACCCGCTGCTCACACTGAACGTCTACACCGGTGATCTCGGTCTGGATGCCGGCGTACCGACATCCGTTTATGCCCTCACCACCGACACCCTGACACAGCAGACCGGCGGCACAACCGGCGTCGACTCGATCGAGCTCAAGCCCGGCGAATCGGCCAAGCTGCCGGGCGACCTCGGCACCGTCAGCTTCGTCGACAATGACCCGGCCGCGTCGGCCGTCGGAGACTTCACGAAGTCGGTTCCACGATTTGCGAGCTTTGACATTCACCACGATCCGACACAGATCTGGCTCTTCGGCTTCGCCACGCTCGTATTGTTCGGCCTGTTCACCGGACTCCTCGTGCCACGCCGTCGACTCTGGGTGAAGGCCACGACCCGCCCCGACAAAACCGTGCACCTCGAATACGCCGGCCTTGCTCGCGGCGACGATGCCGCCCTCGAGTCTGCCGTCACGGCTCTGGCCGACCGTCACCTCAAACTGTTGAAAACCCACCAACCCGTCGTAGCCACCCCCGAATCGACGTAGGCTTACAGAGTGAATCTGACTGACTCCGCACTGCTAAATACGTACTCGCTCTACGCACTGTACTCAGCGATGGCCGTCTACGCCCTCGCCTTTATCGCTTTTGCTATCGACCTAGCCCGTCGTTCGAGTGCTGTCGACGCCATCCAGGCTGCCGACCTGATCGAAATGGATACTGCTCCCTCGGCCGGGTTCGAAGCATCGGCCGCTAGCACCCTCACACTGAAGCGGCCCGTGCTGTCGCGAATCAGCGCCCGCATCGACAACGATGCGGCCCTGCCGTACGGCCGGTCGTCCAGCCTGCGAGTCGGAGTCGCACTGACCGTGCTGGCCTGGGCGGTGCACCTCGCGGCCACGATCATGCGCGGTTTCGCGGCCGATCGGGTGCCGTGGGCGAACATGTACGAATTCGCCATGACCGGCACCTTGCTCATCATGACGGTGTTCCTGATCGTGCTGGTCCGTTCCGACCTGCGCTTTCTCGGCACCTTCGTCACTGGTCTCGTGCTCGTTCTGCTCGGGGTGGCCGCCCTGAAGTTTTACGTCGAGGTTGCCCCGCTGCCACCGGCACTGCAATCGGCTTGGCTGGTCATTCACGTATTCGTGGCCTCGCTGGCGACTGGAATGTTTGCGCTGGGCTTCGCGCTGTCGACCGTGCAGCTGCTGCAGTCCCGTAGAGAAAACAGTGAGCTCGACGACCCTGCAGGCGCCAGCGCGCCGCGCTCGGCCGTTGCATCCGCCCTGAGGTTGCGCTTCCTGGCCACCTTGCCGTCGTCGGCGACACTGGAGAACCTGGCCTACCGCATCAGCATCATCGGCTTCATTCTGTGGACTTTTACGCTCATGGCCGGCTCGATCTGGGCCGAACAAGCCTGGGGCCGCTACTGGGGCTGGGACACCAAAGAGGTGTGGACCTTCATTATCTGGGTCATCTACGCCGGTTACATCCACGCCCGCGCGACCCGCGGCTGGCGCGGCTCACGATCGGCCTGGCTCGCGATCATCGGGTTCTCTGCCGTCATGTTCAATTTCGGCGTCGTCAATGTGTTCTTCAAGGGCCTGCACGCCTACTCCGGCCTCTAACGGAGCGACTGCGCGGCCTGGAGGTCGCTGATAAGCGCTACTGCTCCGCGGCGACCAATGCATGCGTGCGCGCGAGTCGGGCGAGCCACCAGTCTCGGCGCTCCGGGCTGGCCGCGCGCTGGTGCAGCAGAGCCAAATCGGGCACGACCCGGCGCACGGGAACGGCACCGTTCACCGGCAGAAGTGGCTCGCTCGTCACATCGTCGGCGAGCAGCGAGGCGGTGCCGAGGCCGCAATCGAAGTACAGGCCCGGAACGGACGCCGCGAGGTGAGCGCCCATCGACAGCCCGACCGACGTATCAAGGGCGCTGGAGACCACGACCGGCAGACCGGTCTGGCCGATGATCGACAACGCGGCACGGATACCGCCGAGAGGTTGAGCCTTGATCACGAGAATGTCGGCGGCACCGGCCCGGGCCACGGCGAGCGGGTCGCCGCTCTTACGCACGCTCTCGTCGGCGGCAATCGGAACGCTCAGATAGGTGGTGCGGTGGCGAATCTCGGCGAGTTCGGGCACCGTCATGCACGGCTGTTCGACGTACTCGAGGTCGAACGCGCTCAACGCGTGAATGGCGTGTTCGGCCTCGTCGACGTTCCACAGACCGTTGGCATCGATACGAATGCGCCCCTCCGGGCCGAGTACACGACGCACCTCAGCGACCCGCGCGACGTCGTCGGCCAAGGTCTGCTCGGGGCCGGCCACCTTCACCTTGGCGGTGCGGCACCCGGGAAAACGTGCGAGCACCTCCGCCACCTTGTGTGCAGGCACGGCCGGCACCGTGGCGTTGACCGGAATGCTCGTGCGCAGCGCGTGCGGCGTACTCTGCCAGCCGAAGTCGATCGCGGCCCGCAGCCAGTTGGCGGCCTCGGCGTCGTCGTACTCGACGAACGGCGAGAACTCGGTCCAGCCTTCGGGGCCTTCCAGCACCAGTGCTTCCCGACTGTCCAAGCCGCGAAACCGGTCGAACAGTTTCAGGGAGACGACGTGCGCGGAACCGAGTAACTCATCCAGTGAGGGCATCATGGTTCCAGTGTGCCAGCCTCCGGCTGGGTAGACAGCCAGAGCCTGTGGCTAGTCCTGCTCATAGAGCTCGTCGGAGTTGCTACCGTGGTCGAAGCCGTTCGGCTTGACGTTGACCATGGCGACGGGAATGCCGGGCGCGATGAGCAGGTAGGCGTCTTCAAACCGGCCCTCACCGCTGTTCACCCGCAACCAGTAGGCGAGACCAGCGGCGAGGGCGCCGTCGATCTCCACCTGGATGGATTCAATGGAACGGCCGCCGAGTGAATAGGGTTTGCCGCCGTAGACGATGTCGACGCGGTTCATGGTTCGTCCTTCACGGAACTCGAATGTGCGGCCGGGAAGTAGGGTTCCGGAATGATCTGCAATCCGCCGGAGGAATTGGCCGCAGCCATGAGCGCCTCGATCCACTCGCGGTTCAGTTTGGGCGAGCGACTGCCGAAATACTTGTACGCAAGGGGAATACCCGGGTGTAGCCAGATCGTGCTGCGCCCGCCTCCGGCCTGCGGGTCGTCGCGCCACGTGAAGTAGAACGATTCCCCGCGCCGAAGCTTGGCGCCAATGACGACCTGAATGTGGGCCAGCACGCGATCGTCGAAGTCCGCAGTGAGAGTCGAGTCGTAGGTCAGCTTTCCCATTTCTCGCTCCTGCTCGCGTGCAATCGGTCGGCGTTCAGTCCCTCAGGTAGTGTTCCAGCCGCGGCACGTGCAGCAGCGCCAGGGCTCGCTTCTCGATTTGACGCACTCGCTCCCGGGTCACTCCTTCAATGTGGGCGATCTGGTCGAGGGTGCGTGGCTCGTTGCCGTCGAGGCCGAACCGGGCCCGCAGAATGGAACGTTCCCGAGGCGGCAGCGTGTCGAGAAAAAAGCGGATATCCGCTGCCCGCAGGGTCAGCGTGGCGTGCTCATCGGGCTGGGGAAGGTCATCGTCGATGATGAGTTCCGCCATGTCGCCGGCGCCGTCGCCGACCGGGGTGTGCAGGGAGATCGGCTCGTTGTCGTATTGCAGCAGCCGCAGAACATCGCGCACCGGAAGCTGGGCCGCTTCGCCGATCTCGCGCGCCGTGGGATCGCGGTCGAGCACGCTGGTCAGGTCGCGTCGGATGCGTTTGATCTTGTTCAGCTTCTCGGCGGTGTGCACCGGGATGCGGATCATGCGTGACTTGTCGGCCATGCCACGGTGGATGGCTTGCCGAATCCACCAGGTCGCATAGGTGGAGAACTTGTACCCGGTCATGAAGTCGTACTTCTCGACGGCGCGCACCAACCCCATATTGCCGTCCTGCACGAGGTCCATGATTGGCACTCCGCGGCCGGAATAGTGCTTGGCAATGCTCACGACCAAACGCAGGTTGGCCTCGATGAACTGGTTCTTGGCGCGGCGCCCGTCGTGCACGAGCCAGGCCAGCTCGCGCTCGTCGACCGGATCGCGCACGGTGGCGCTTCCATCTTGAAGCAGTCGAGCCTCAGCGAAGAGCCCCACTTCGATGCGGCGAGCCAGATCGACCTCTTGCTCGGCGTTGAGCAGGCTCCCCATGCCGATACGGCGCAAGTAGTCGCCGAAGGCATCCGTCGAAGCGGCGTTGTAATTGCCCGGTGACGTGGTGCGGCGAGGTGACGACGTTGTAGTGCGGGACTCTTGAACGGTGGTCGTCATGGTTACGTGCCCCCGCAGTGGTTGCTGATGCCGTGTGTGATTTTCATGGCGACCTCCCCATACTTTTCAAGTCATTAGTACACCCCCGAATGGGGTGGATGGCAAGGGATTGACTTCTTGCTCGGTTCACAGTACATGAGGTTATTTCGACTTCCAACCCTTGATATTACGAGTTTGCGACGCTGCAAAACGGCCTCTCGCTCCGCGTAGGCTGACGGCATGAGCGAACAGGTATCCGAAATCTTCGATGCGAGCCAGTGGAAGGCCGTTGCGGGCTTTGAGTACCTCGATGACCTCACCTACCATCACGATGTGACGGGCAGAATTGCCCGGATCGCGTTCGATCGACCCGAGGTGCGTAACGCCTTTCGACCCCGCACGGTCGACGAGCTGTTTGCGGCCCTCGAAGACGCCCGCACCAACTCGAAGATCGGTGTGGTGCTACTCACCGGAAACGGTCCGAGCGCCAAGGACGGCGGCTGGGCGTTCTGCTCCGGCGGCGACCAACGTATTCGCGGCCGCGACGGCTACAAATACGCCGAGGGTGAGACAGCAGCAGGCATCGACCGTGGCCGCGCCGGGCGCTTGCATATTTTGGAAGTGCAGCGGCTCATCCGTTTCATGCCCAAAGTGGTCATCGCCGTTATTCCCGGCTGGGCGGCCGGCGGCGGGCACTCGCTGCACGTCGTGTGCGACCTGAGCATTGCGAGCGCCGAACACGGCAAATTCAAGCAAACGGATGCCGACGTCGGGTCGTTTGACGCGGGGTACGGCAGCGCCTACTTCGCCCGCCAGGTCGGCCAGAAGGCCGCCCGGGAAGTGTTCTTCCTGGCGCGGGAGTATTCGGCCCAGCGCGCCCTCGAGATGGGCGCGATCAACGCGGTCGTGCCGCACGCTGAGCTGGAAACGGTCGCGCTGGAGTGGGCTCGAGAGATTCTGACCAAGTCGCCCACCGCTATTCGCATGCTCAAGTTCGCCTTCAACGCCGTCGACGACGGTCTGGTTGGCCAGCAGGTGTTCGCTGGGGAGGCGACTCGTTTGGCCTACGGTACCGATGAGGCCGTCGAGGGCCGCGATTCCTTTCTGGAGAAACGCGAACCCGACTGGTCCCCGTACCCGTGGCAGTACTGACTCGTGCCGCGCAGGGGTGAGTTGTGAGGCCGCTGCGGGTGCTCGTGCCGGGGCATCCGCTCGACTTTCTTGCCGCAGTGCGCGACGCGCTCGCGGGCAGTGGGCCCGCCCTGCTGCCCGTGCTGGCCGGCGCAGCGGAGCCGCTCGTCGGTGACGTGCCGAAGCGCGTCGCCGTTGTGATCGAAACGTCGGGGTCCGCTGGGGTGCCCAAACGGGTCATGCTCGCGACCAACGCCTTACTGGCCGGTGCTGCGGCATCGACGGTTGCCCTCGGCGGGGCTGGACAATGGCTGCTCGCCCTGCCCGTGCACTACATCGCCGGGGTGCAAGTGCTCGTGCGTTCCATCGCCGCCGAGACCAGCCCGCTCGTGCTGCCGCCGGGTCATTTCGACCCGCAGAATTTTCGGCGGCTGGCCGAGACCATGACCGAGCCGCTGCGTTACACCGCGCTCGTTCCGGTGCAGCTCGCCCGGTTGATTGACGCAGCGGATGACCCGGCCCTGTTGGCCGTGCTGCGCCGCTTCACCGCTATTTTGGTCGGCGGGCAGGCGATTCGAGGCGAACTCATCGCTCGGGCGGAAGCCCTCAACGTGCGGGTCGTGCGCACCTACGGGTCGTCGGAGACCGCCGGCGGCTGCGTCTACAACGGTGTTCCGATCGGTGACACCCTCGTGCGCGTCGTCGATGGGCAGCTGGAGCTGTCGGGTTCCGTGCTCGCCGAGGGCTACCTCGACGATGAAGCGCGCACCGCTGACCGCTTTCTGGTGGAGCACGGTGTGCGCTGGTATCGCACCGGCGACCTCGGTGAGGTCGACCCGCACAGTGGTCGGGTCACGGTGCTCGGACGGGCCGACAACGTAATCATTTCGGGTGGGGAGAAGGTATCGCTCGATGCCGTCGAAGACATCGTGCGGTCCCATCCGGGGTTCGAACAGGCCGTCGTGATCGGCGGCGACGACGAGAAGTGGGGAAAGGTGCCGGTCGTCGTGGTGGCCGGGGGAGAAGGTGCGGAGGTGGATCTGATGGCATCCATTGTGGCAATGCTCGGGCGTGCGGCGAGGCCCGCGCGTGTCGTTCGCGTTGCAGAGATTCCGCTGCTGACCTCGGGCAAGCCCGACCGCGCAGCGCTGGCCAGTAACATGGGGGCGTGGCACAAGGAGCTCGGCCGACCAGGCCCAAACAACAACGATTGAACCCCGCTGCGAAGCTGGCTGGTGTTGATCTGAGCAGCAAGACCAGCGGCAACGGTAAGTCCGGGCATCCGGCCTTCAAGAACGGCCCACCCCGCAAGGGACCAGCCAAGGTCAAACCGGCCACGGCCTCCGACTGGGTGTCCGGCGCACGCCTGCGCACCCTGCCGCTCGCTGTCGCGCCCGTGCTGCTCGGCACGGGTGCGGCCATCGTTGCGAGCGGTCCCGGCGTCTACCATCCGGTGCGCGCGCTCCTCGCGCTCGCCGTGGCGCTGTTGCTGCAGATCGGCGTCAACTACGCCAACGACTACTCCGACGGCATTCGCGGCACCGATGCCTTTCGCGTCGGCCCGGCCCGGCTCACCGGCGGCGGTGTCGCCAACCCGCGCACTGTGCTGCGCGTTGCCCTCGTCTTCTTCGGCCTCGCCGCCATGGCCGGCCTGACGCTCGTTATCCTGACCCAGTACTGGTGGTTGCTGCTCGTTGGCGTGGTCGCCCTCGCCGCAGCGTGGTTCTACACCGGTGGCAAGAAGCCCTACGGCTACCTGGGCCTCGGTGAAGTGTTCGTGTTCGTGTTCTTCGGCCCCGTGGCTACCGCCGGCACGACCTACGTACAGGTCGGCGATTTCACGACCGAGAGTGTGTTCGGCGGTGTCGCCCTGGGGCTGATCGCCAGCGCCGTACTCATGGTCAACAACCTGCGCGACATCGTGCCCGATAAGGCCGCCGGTAAGCGCACCCTTTCGGTACGCATCGGCAGCACGGCATCCCGGGTCGTGTTCTGCGTCTTTCTGCTGGTGCCGTTTGTGATCACCGGCTTCTTCAGCGTGTTCTATCCGCTGGGAATCTTTACGTTCTTCGTGCTACTGCTGGCCCTGCCAGCCTGCCTCATCACGATCACCGCGACGTCGGCAAAGGAACTCATCCTCGCCCTCAAGTTGACGAGCCTGGCGGCGCTGGCTTACGGCCTGCTACTGGGACTTGCTTTCGCGTTCTGAGTTGGTCTGCCTGTCAGCTGCACTCTGCCTGTCAACTGCACTCTGCCTGTCAACTGCATCAAGCGCCGAGTCCTCGATCGCGGAATCGGGGTTCACCGGCTCCTTGTCGGGGTGCCGCGCTTTGTAGAGGCCGCGGGCGACACTCTCGCGTGACTTGCCGAGTAGGAGGTACGACAGGCACAGCCCAACCAGGGCAGCGATGACAGCAGATGCCCACGGCCAGAATCCCAGGGACAGCAGAATCGCCAGCGGAACGGCAAACATCAACACGCGCAGAACGGAGTAGTACAGCCAAGGAGGCAGGAATTTCATGAATCTAGCTTAGGATGCACCGGCTGGTGATCTGCACATGTCTCTCACGGTCAAGCGGCTTACAATCTAGGTATGCCCAAGCTCTTGATCGGACTAGGACTGGCCCTGGTCATCCTCACCGTCTACACCCTCGTGGACTGTGCCGTGTTCGACCGCAAACGTATTCGCGGATTGCCGCGCTGGGTCTGGATTTTCGTCATCGTTCTGGTGCCGTTAATCGGCCCGCTGCTCTGGCTGCTCGTCGGCCACGGCCGTGCCGCCCCCACTACCCGGTCGTATCGATCGGTCGCCCCAGATGACGATCTTGATTTTCTGCGTAGTCTCAGAGGCGACGGCAGCGTGAAGTCCGGCAGCGGCGAGAACCGGCCGTTCAACGAGAAAGATCAGCAGGAACGCATTCGTCGGATGGAGCAGGACCTCGCGGACCTCGACAAGAACGATCCGACACCGGGTGAGGCGACGAAGAAGAAGAAGAACGAACCGGGCGAGGGCGAACAGCCTGGCCGTCGGGATGCCTGAGCGGTCGACCAGCAACCGAAGCAGCCCGGCGACCGATTTCAGCATAGCCCTCCTGAACGAATTCGTTCGGCTCGGGGTGCGCGACCTGGTTCTGTGCCCCGGAGCACGTTCGCAGGCCCTCGCGTTGGCGGCGGCCGAGTTGGAACGGGTCGGCAGCATCCGCTTGCACGTGCGCACCGACGAACGGAGCGCCGGATTTCTCAGCGTCGGTCTCGCCCTCGAAACCGGCCTTCCCGCCCTCGTCGCGGTGACCTCGGGAACCGCCGTCGCCAACCTGCACCCTGCCGTTCTCGAAGCGCACCACGCCGGGGTGCCCATGATTCTGCTGACCGCCGACCGCCCGGCCGAGCTGCGCGGTATCCGCTCGAACCAGACCACCGTGCAGTCCGGCCTGTTCGGGGTCGCCACTCGACTGTGCCTCGACGTTCCGGCACCGGTCGGCGAACCCGACGAGGTCAGCACCGCCGTGGCGCTGGCCCGTCAGGCGATGGATGCCGCGACCGGCGTGTTCACCACTGCTCCCGGCCCGGCACAACTCAACCTGGCATTTCGCGAGCCGCTGTCGGCTGCGCTGCCTGCAGGGTCCTCCTTCGCGACACCTGCTATCCGTGTTGCCCCGGCCACGTCAACAGATGGGCCGGCCATGCTGCTCGCGCCGGGACCGCGCACGGTCGTCGTCGCCGGTGATGGCGCCGGGCCCGCAGCCGAAGAACTGGCGCATGCCGGTGGCTGGCCGCTGCTGGCCGAGGTGTCCAGTGGCGCTCGATTCGGCCCCAACCTGATCGTGCACTACCGGGAGCTACTCTCTGCGGTCGACCTCGGCGGCCAGGTCGAACGGGTAATCGTGTTCGGCCACCCCACCCTCAGCCGGGAGATTCCGGCCCTCATCAAGCGAGACGGGGTGGAAACCATCGTGGTCGCCCCGACCGGACTCGAATGGTACAACCCGGGCCACACCGCGCGCGGCTTCACCCGCTCGATCGGAGCGGATGCTTCGTGCGCGCTGGCAGCCCGCACGCCGGCCGGGCGAGCGTGGCTGGGCCGCTGGATCATGACCAGCCGGGCGCTAGCCGAGGCGGCGGCCGACGAAGGTCGGGTGCCGATAGATAAACGCGGCATCACCCGCGCCGAATTGGCCGCGTTGCGCGCGCCGCTGACCCGGGCACTGCTCGTCGACGCCGTCTGGCGGGCGTCGTGGCCGCACGACCGGCTCGTGCTCGGCGCCTCCCGGCTCATTCGCGAGGCCGACAAACGGGTTCCCGGCAAGAAGATCCCCGTGCTGGCTAATCGAGGCCTGGCCGGAATCGACGGCACCATCGCCACCGCGCTCGGTGTGGCCCTGGCCAGCCAGGCTGAACCGGAGCCGCGCTCGGTCGGTGTGACCCGGGTTCTGATGGGCGACCTGACCTTTCTGCACGACGTCGGTTCGCTGCTGATCGCCCCCGGCGAACCCCAACCCCGACTACAGGTCATCGTCGGAGTCGACGGTGGCGGCAGCATCTTCGACGGCCTCGAGGTTGCGGCGACGGCTCCGGCCGAGGCGATGGAGCGGGTGCTCTACACCCCGCGCAGCGTGGACCTCAAGGCGCTCGCCGCTGCCTATGGCTGGGACTACGAGATGGCCGCCACCCGCAGCGACCTCGAACGCGCCCTCACCGGCGCCCCTACCCGTCCCGCCATCCTCGAGGTTCCGCTCGTTCGCTAGCTTCGCCACGGCCCGTTTCAGCAGCGACTCTTTCACCAGCGCCGGTCGCAGACAGTAACTGAATCACGGCAAATCACGAAATTCAGGCGGATCAGGCGTTCTAGGTGCGCCAGTGGGGTTTTGGGCTGGGGGTGTGGGCGCTGGGGGTGTTGGCACGGTGGGTGTGGGCGGGTCGCCAGGTTTGGGTGGGGTCCCAGAGGAGGGGGCCGAGGAGTTGGGGTCTTCCGTTGGTTGTGCGGATTTTCCAGCCGTTGCTGTTGATGGTGTGGTGGTGGTACCAGCAGAGCAGGGTGCCGTTGTCGATGTTGGTGGGGCCGCCGTGTTGCCAGGGGATGATGTGGTGGATTTCGCACCAGCGGGCGGGGATGGTGCAGCCGGGGATGATGCAGCCTTCGTCGCGGGCGGCGATGGCCGCGC